>NZ_JAAAXQ010000680.1 GCF_009916105.1 Streptomyces sp. GC420
GTTCTCCTCGGACCGGTCTCCCCGACCGGGCGGGCCCTCGCGGCGGGGCGGGCCGACCTGGCCGCCCGGCTGCTCGGCACCTGGCGGGAGCGGTACGGCGACGCGCTGCGCCTGGAGGTGGTGCACCACGGACGCACCGGCACCGGGCCGGGCTCGCTGCGCCTCGCCGCCCGCACCCTCGGTCTCGCCGCCGAGCAGGGTGTACGGGCCGTGCTGAGCAATGCCGTGCGGTATGCCGATCCGGGGCAGGGGCCGGTCGCCGACGTCCTGGACGCGGCCCGCCGCCTGGTCCCGGTCGACCCGCGCCGGGGACTGGACGGCGGAGAGCGCTGGCTGAAGGACCCCGGCGCGATGGCGGCGATCGCCGAGCGGGTCGCGGAGGCGGCCGGGCTCGGCAGGGACGCCGCGCGCCGGCTGCTCGCCATGACCGAGGAGACCGCAGGCGCCTGCCGCGTCGACCCGGAGGACGACCTGGGCATGGGCCGGGTCCACTTCCCCGAGGCGCACCTCGTCGGCGCGGGCCCCCGCAGCGCGGAGCGCGTGCTGCGCTCCCGCTGCGCCGCCGGCATGGTGCTGCGCGGCCACGAACGGGACCGGGAGCGCTGGGAGCGGCTGGAGACCGAGCTGGACATCATCGAGCACCACGGCTTCTCCTCGTACTTCCTCACCGTCGCCCAGGTCGTCGACGACGTACGGGACATGGGCATCCGGGTGGCCGCGCGCGGCTCCGGCGCCGGCTCCCTGGTCAACCACCTCCTCGGCATCGCCCACGCCGACCCCGTCGAGCACGGTCTGCTCATGGAGCGCTTCCTGTCCAAGAAGCGACAGGAGCTGCCCGACATCGACATCGACGTGGAATCGGCCCGCAGGCTGGACGTCTACCGGGCGATCATCGGCCGCTTCGGCACCGAACGCGTCGCGACGGTCTCCATGCCGGAGACCTACCGGGTGCGCCACGCGATCCGGGACGTGGGCGCCGCCCTCTCCCTCGACCCCGCCGAGACCGACCGGCTCGCCAAGGCCTTCCCGCACATCCGGGCCCGCGACGCCCGTGCCGCGCTCGAGGAACTGCCCGAACTGCGGGCCCTGGCCGCCGACAGGGAGAAGTACGGGCGGCTGTGGGAGCTGGTCGAGGCACTGGACGGGCTGCCGCGCGGCATCGCCATGCACCCGTGCGGGGTGCTGCTCTCCGACTCCGCGCTGCTCTCCCGCACGCCGGTCGTCCCCACCAGCGGCGAGGGCTTCCCCATGTCGCAGTTCGACAAGGACGACGTGGAGGACCTCGGGCTGCTCAAGCTCGACGTCCTGGGCGTGCGGATGCAGTCGGCGATGGCGCACGCGGTCGCCGAGGTCGAGCGGGCGGCGGGCGAGAAGGTGGACCTGGACGCGGTGCCGCCCGGCGACCCGGCGACGTACGAGCTGATCCGCTCCGCCGAGACACTGGGCTGCTTCCAGATCGAGTCGCCCGGCCAGCGGGACCTCATCGGGCGGCTCCAGCCCGCCACCTTCCACGACCTGGTCGTCGACATCTCACTGTTCCGGCCCGGGCCGGTCGCGGCCGACATGGTGCGGCCCTTCATCGAGGCGCGGCACGGGCGCAGGCCTCCCCGCTACCCCCACAAGGACCTTCAGGAGCCACTGCGCGAGACCTACGGGGTCGTGGTCTTCCACGAGCAGATCATCGAGATCCTGCGCATCATGACCGGCTGCGGACGGGACGAGGCGGACAACGTGCGGCGCGGCCTGTCCCACCCCGAGTCGCAGGACCGGATCAGGACCTGGTTCGCGCGGCAGGCGGGGAAGAAGGGATACGAGCCGGACGTGGTCGCCCGCACCTGGGAGATCGTGGAGGCGTTCGGCAGCTACGGTTTCTGCAAGGCGCACGCGGTGGCCTTCGCGGTGCCGACGTACCAGTCGGCCTGGCTCAAGGCGCACCACCCGGCGGCCTTCTACGCCGGGCTGCTCACGCACGATCCCGGGATGTACCCGAAGCGGCTGCTGCTGGCGGACGCGCGGCGGCGGGGCGTTCCCATCCTGCCGCTGGATGTGAACCGGTCCGCCACGCATCATCGAATCGAACTGGTGTCTGATGCGGGTGAGGGCAAGGGAGCTGACGGGAAGGGAGCTGACGCTCCGGCAACCGTCGGCGCGGGTCCGGGCGGCGCGGGTCCGGGCGGTGCGGGTC
>NZ_JAAAXQ010000681.1 GCF_009916105.1 Streptomyces sp. GC420
TCCCTGGAGATCCCCGTGCGTCCGAACCGATCCACCCGAGCGGCAGTCGCCGCCGGCGCCCTGCTCCTCGCCACCGCCTGCGGTTCCTCCGACACCGCGGACACCTCACCGGGCGGCAGCGGCCTCAACCCGCCGAAGCTCTCCGCGCAGAAGGCCCTCGGCAAGACCGAGGGCAAGGTGAACCTGATCGCCTGGGCCGGATACGTCGAGGACGGCTCCAACGACCCCGACGTCGACTGGGTCAGCGCCTTCGAGAAGGAGACCGGCTGCCAGGTCAGCACCAAGACCGCCGGGACTTCCGACGAGATGGTCAGCCTGATGAAGACCGGGCAGTACGACGCCGTCTCCGCCTCGGGCGACGCCGCCCTGCGGCTGATAGCCGCCGGAGACGCGGCGCCCGTCAACACCGACCTGGTGCCCAACTACAAGGACGTCTTCTCCGGGCTGAAGAACCAGCAGTGGAACACCGTGAACGGTGTCTCCTACGGAGTCCCGCACGGCCGCGGCGCGAACCTCCTGATGTACAACACCGAGAAGGTCTCCCCGGCCCCCGACTCCTGGTCGGCCGTCTTCGACGACGCCTCGAAGTACAAGGGCAAGGTCACCGCGTACGACTCTCCCATCTACATCGCGGACGCCGCCCTCTACCTGATGAAGACCGAGCCCTCCCTCGGCATCAAGAACCCCTACGCCCTCGACCAGAAGCAGTTCGACGCCGCCGTGGACCTGCTGAAGAAGCAGAACGCGAACATCGGCGAGTACTGGAGCGACTACCTCAAGGAGATCTCGGCCTTCAAGAGCGGGGACTCGGTCGTCGGCACCACCTGGCAGGTGATCGTGAACACCGCGCAGGCCGAGAAGGTCCCCGTCGAGGCCGTCCTCCCCAAGGAGGGCGCCACCGGCTGGTCCGACACCTGGATGCTCTCGGCCAAGGCGAAGAACCCCAACTGCGCGTACAAGTGGATGGACTGGATCATCTCCCCGCAGGCCAACGCCCAGGTCGCCGAGTACTTCGGCGAGGCACCGGCCAACTCCGAGGCGTGCGAGCTGACCGCGGACAAGAACCACTGCACCACCTACCACGCGGCCGACGAGGCCTACTGGAAGAACGTCCACTTCTGGACCACCCCCATCGCGCAGTGCGTGGACGGACGTACCGACGCCAGTTGCGTCCCCTACGCCAAGTGGGTCCAGGCCTGGACCGAGATCAAGGGCTGAGGACCACCCACCGATGACCCACACCGTGCCGGCCGCCGGATTCGTCCGGCGGCTCGCCGGGACCCTGCACCGCCGGCCCCGGCTGCGACTGTCCCTGCTGCTGTCCGCACCTCTGGCCTGGCTCGTCCTGGCCTACCTCGGCTCACTCTCCGTCCTGTTCATGTCCGCCTTCTGGACCACGGACAGCTTCACCTCCGACGTGGTGAAGATCTGGAACACCGACAACTTCCGGGTGCTCTTCACCTCCGAGGTCTACCGGCAGGTCGCCCTGCGCAGCGTCGGTGTCGCCCTCGCGGTCACCGCGCTGTGCGTCCTGATCGCCTTCCCCGTGGCCTTCTACACCGCCAGGATCGCCAAGCCCGGGCGGCGGCCCCTGCTGGTGGTCGCGATCCTCACCCCGCTGTGGGCCAGCTACCTGGTCAAGGCCTACGCCTGGCGGCTCATCCTCGCCGAGGGCGGCCTCCTCGACTGGGCGCTGGGACCGGTGGGCCTGGAGAGCCCCGGCTACGGACTGACGGCGACCGTACTCGTCCTGACGTACCTGTGGCTGCCGTACATGATCCTGCCGATCCACGCGGGACTCGAACAGCTCCCCGCCAACCTGCTCGACGCCTCCGCCGACCTCGGCGCTCGCACCGGCCGAACCTTCCGCTCCGTAGTCGTGCCGCTCGTCCTGCCGTCCGTCGCGGCCGGCTCCGTCTTCACCTTCTCGCTCAGCCTCGGCGACTACATCGCGGTGCAGATCGTCGGCGGCAAGACCCAGCTCATCGGCAACGTCATCTACTCCAACATCACCCTGGACCTGCCGCTGGCCGCCGCGCTCGGCACCGTGCCCGTGGTGATCATCGTGCTCTACCTGCTGGCGGTGCGCCGCACCGGAGCCCTCAGCAGCCTCTGAACCAGCAGCCGCACGCCCCCGCCGCCCCCTGTCGACCATC
>NZ_JAAAXQ010000682.1 GCF_009916105.1 Streptomyces sp. GC420
GGCCTCCCACCGCGCGCCGTTCCAGTCCCCCCTCGAGCAACTCGAGGACGAGCCGGCCCTGTCGCGGCTTCGGGCGGCCCGCGGGCGCCCGGTCTTCACCGTCGCCGCCGCCGTCGTCGCGCTCTACCTGCTGAACACCATGCTGGCGGGCGAGGCGCGCGACTTCATGGCCGTACGCCTCGCGGGGCCGCTGAACATCGGCCTGGCGCTGAGCCTGCTCCAGTGCGCCACCACCGGCTGGGCGGTGTGGTGGTACGGGCGCCACGCCAGGACCTCCATCGACCCCGACGGCGCGCGCGTGAGGGACCGTCTGGAAGAACTGGAAGAGTGGGGGAGCACCCGATGACCGCCGCCGTGCAACTGGCCGACTCCGGCTTCCCCGTGTTCGTCGTCTTCGTGACCTTCGTGTGCTGCGCGCTCTTCCTTGCCATCTGGGTCACCACGGACCGGGCCACCCCGGGCGACTTCTACGTCGGCGACGGCCGCCTCACCCCGACGCGGAACGGCATCGCCCTGTTCGGCGACTACATGTCGGCCGCGACCCTGCTGGGTTCGCCCGGTGTGCTCGCGCTGACGGGCTACGACGGCATCGCCTACTTCCTGGGCCCGATCGTCGCCTGGATCGTGATCGTGCTGCTGATCGCGGAGCCGTACCACAGCACCGGGCGCTACACCATCGGCGACAGCCTCGCGCGGCGGCTGCGCCCGCGGGCCGTGCACCTGGCCGCGGGCCTCGCCACCCTCGTCATCTGCCTGGTCTACGTGACGGCGCAACTGGTCGGCGCCGGATCGCTGGCCGCGCCGATCCTCGGCCTGGACGGAACGGGGGCCCGGCAGATCATGGTCGGCTCGCTCGGCCTCCTGATGATCATCTACGTGGTGATCGGCGGTATGCGGGCCACGACCGTGGTCCAGCTGGTCAAGGCGGTCCTGCTGCTGGGCGGCGGGGGCTACCTCGCGGTCCTGGTCATGTCGGAGGTGGGCTGGAACCCCGCGACCCTGCTGGACCGGGCCGCGGTCCGCAGCGGCCTGTCCGACGCCTTCCTCCAGCCGGGCGTGCGCTACGGCGAGGACGGCGTCGGAAGGCTCGACTCGCTGAGCCTGCAACTGGCGGTGCTCCTCGGCGCGGCCGGCCTGCCGCACCTGCTGATGCGGCTGGGCGCGGTGCGCACGGCGCGCGAGGCACGCGCGTCGGTGACCATCGCGACCTGGCTGACGCTGGTGTTCTGTCTCCTGGCAGCGGTGCTGGGCTTCGGCGCGGTGGCGCTGCTCGGCCGGGACACCATCGCCGCCGACAGCGCGACAGGCAACTCGGCGGTGCTGCTGCTGGCCGAGTTCCTCGGAGGGGCCTTCCTCATCACGCTCATCTCGTGCGTCGCCTTCACCACGATCCTGGCCGTGGTCGCCGGGCTCGTCCTGGCCGCGTCGACCGCACTGGCCCACGACCTCTACCAGATGGGGCTGATGCGCGGCAGGGCGTCGGAGAAGAGCGAACTCCTCGTCGCCAAGGGCGGGGTGCTGCTGGTGGGCGTCACCGCGACCGGCCTGTCGCTGTACGCCCAGGGCCAGAACATCTCGTTCCTGGTGGGCCTGGCCTTCGCCATCGCCGGGTCCGCGATCCTGCCGGCGCTGCTGTACAACCTCTACTGGAAGGGCTTCACCAGCAAGGGCGCGCTGTGGAGCGTCTACGGGGGACTGCTCTCCTCGGTGGTGCTGGTGCTGCTCTCCCCGGCCCTGTCGGGAAGCCCGACGGCGTTGCTCCCCGGCCGGGACTTCGCCGTCTTCCCGCTCAGCAACCCGGCGGTGGTCTCCATCCCGCTCGGTTTCCTGCTGGGCTGGCTGGGATCACTTCTCGACTCCCGGGAACCGGGCGGGGCGCGGTACGCGGAGACTGAGGTGCGGGTCCTCGCCGACGTGGGGGCCGGAACGGAGACGAACCCGGGATAGTCGCCGGGTTCCGCGGCCGGCCGGGCGCCCAGGAACCGCCGGGCCGGCCGCAACGACAGGTGTCCCCGGGCGCAGCACGAGCGACCGGGGACACCGCTGTTCCCGTTGCCCGTGTCCGTCCGGGGGAGCGGTGCGGACCGGGAGAAGGTGCGGGGCCGCCGTGGCGGGCCCGAACGGGGACGGAGCGGGGGCGGAG
>NZ_JAAAXQ010000683.1 GCF_009916105.1 Streptomyces sp. GC420
CAAGGCCGATATCTGCTTCTCGCGCGGCACGGCGAGGCCGTGTCGGAGGAAGAGGGCCTGACGGAGCGCGGACTACGGCAGGCGGCGCTGCTCGGGGAGCGGCTCAAGGGGGTGCCTCTGGAACGGGTCTGGCATTCGCCGCTCGCGAGGGGCGCGGAGACGGCACGGCTGGTCGCGGAACGGCTGGGCGGGGTGCCGCTGACGGTGGAGGAGGCCGCCGGGGACTATGTCCCGTACGTGCCGGAGCGGGAGGAACTGCCCCAGGACTCGGCCGGCTTGCTGCTGCGGTTCCTGGGACAGGTCACGGAGGCGGAGCGCACCGGCGGCGCGCGGCTGGCCGCCGAGGCGGAGCGGCTGTTCACAGGGGTCACGGAGGGCGAGGCGGACCGCTACGAACTCGTGGTCACGCACAGTTTCCTCGTCGCCTGGCTCGTGCGGGCGGCACTGGACACCCCCAAGTGGCGGTGGATCGGCCTCAATCACTGCAACGCGGCACTGACCGTCATCCGCTACACGCCCGGGAGGCCGGTCTCCGTGATGCTGTGGAACGACATGGCGCACCTGCCGGAGGAACTGCGCTGGACCGGGTTCCCCGCCGGAGCGCGCATCTGAGCCTCTGCGCGACGCCGGGCGGAGCCGCGCGACGCCGGGCCGAACCGCTCGGCCCCGGAGGTACGTCGGTCCCTGGGGTACGGAAGCCCCGTCGGCTGCTCAGGCGGACGCGCGGCCGGCCAGGCGGTACGCCAGGTCCGGGTAGGCGACGATCAGGCCGTCGCGGTCGAACTCCAGGTTGGCGGTGAAGTCCCCCGACGTGAAGCGCACCGTGCCCGGTGCGAGATGGGCGTACGTCTGCCGGGAGGGCCGCACCTGGAGACCCGGCACGGAGACCCAGGCCATGAGGAAGGTGTGCTCCCCCGGCTCGCGGTGCAGGTTCCGGCGCAGGACCGGCATCGTATTGGTGAGGGGCGACAGCCCGAGGTCGCAGTCGAGGGACTCGGCCGCCCAGGTCAGGGTGGTGCCGTTCGCCGTCCAGACCCCGGTGTCCGCGGCGCGGCGCAGTTCCAGGCTGTGGGTGTCCGTCGCGGTCTCGGAGGTGACGGTGAGGCGCCGGGTGGTCCACTCCTCGCCCGTCTCGAGTTCGTACGAGATCCAGCAGGGCTCCGGGAGTGCCCCGAAGGCCCGGCCGCGGGCGTGGAGCGTGCCGCCCTTGAAGGTCACCCACGCCGATTCGAAGCCGCCGCTCGCCGTGACCTGCCAGGTGGGCGCTTTCACGTCGCTCATGTGCACCATCCTGGCTGTCATGACGTGGTGGTGCACGGGGATGCGGTGGATGGACGAACGGCCCGCTCTCGGGTGGTGGCGGGAGGAGGACGGGGCGCAGCGGTGGAGCCCGCTGCGCAGGGGCGATGACCTCGGGTTCCGGGCCGAGGGCGGGCGGCGCTGCCTCGGGGTGTGGCGCGCGGGCCGCCGAACGCCGTGTCCGGTGCGGGCGGCCGTCCCGGGCCGTACGACCCGGGCGCAGTGCGCCGACTGCGCGCGGCTCGAACGGTCGTACTCCGTGGCGGCGGACACGGCGCTCGACGACCCGCGGCCGTACGGCGTCTATCTGGCGTGGTTCGGCGAGGGGCTGCTCAAGGTGGGGATCACCGTCGCCGAGCGGGGGAACGCGCGGCTGCTGGAGCAGGGCGCGGTCCGTTTCACCTGGCTGGGACACGGTCCGCTGATGGCCGCGCGGCGCGCCGAGGAACTGCTGCGGGCCGCGCTCGGCATCCCCGACCGCATCCCCTACGGGGTGAAGCGGAGGGTGCGGCACAGGGCGGGGACGGCGGGTCCGGCGGAGCTCGAAGACGCGTACGCGCGGGCCGTGGCGCTCGGCGGCTGGCCGGAGTCCCTGGAACGGGCGCCCCTCGACGTCGTCTGCCTGGGCGGGGCCTTCGGCCTGGAGGGACTGGCACCGCCCACGGGCGTCGTGGCCGGCCTGGTCGGCGGAGGGGACGTCGTGGGGCGGATCCTGGCCCTCGCCGGGCCCGACCTCCACCTGGGAACGGGAACGGGAACGGGAACGGGGACGGGAACGGGG
>NZ_JAAAXQ010000684.1 GCF_009916105.1 Streptomyces sp. GC420
AGAGACAGCCCCCCGCACCGCCCACGGCCCGGTACGCGCAGGCGGCGGGCCGGGCCTCCCCACCGCCGGGGCGCGGGCGGCACGTCGCGGCGGCCGTCGGCGCGAGCCGGATCCGAAGGCACCGGATCACCACGTCGACGCGGTTGCGCGGGCCCGGACTCCCGGACTCCCGGACTCCCGGGCAGGTTGCGCACGCGCGTCCGGACGGTGTGCTCGGGTGCTCGGGTACTCGGGTGCTCGGGTGCTCGGGTGCTCGGGTGCTCGGGTGCTCGGGTGCTCGGGTGCTCGGGTGCTCGGGTGCTCGGCCAGTATCGGCGCGAGGGCAATCACGGTGCGGGACGGGCCGCGCGCGGCCGAGGTTGCGGCACTCGCCGGTCGGCGAGCCGGCCGGCCCGCACGGCCAGGACGGAGACGGCACCGCCGGTGCCCCGCGGCGGCCGTGCGGCACGGACACGGCCGGCAGGCCGTCGGGCAGCCGGCGCCACGGCCGCAGCGCGCCGCCGCAGCGGTGGCCGGTCGTCACGGGCAGGTACCCGCACAGAGCCGCGGGCCGGGCGCGGTCGGCGAGCCGGTCGGCCCGCACGGCCAGGACGGAGACGGCGCCGCCGGTGCCCCGCGGCGGCCGTGCGGCACGGACACGGCCGGCAGGCCGTCGGGCAGCCGGCGCCACGGCCGCAGCGCGCCGCCGCAGCGGTGGCCGGTCGTCACGGGCAGGTGCCGGGCGCGGCGGCGGCTCGGCGCCCCCGACGGTGGGAGGACCGCACCGTCCGGTCCGGCGGCCCGCGGCAGCGCGTCGGTCTCCTGCTCGTCGCGCAGGCCGTGCGCGAACGGCACATCGGGCCCGTGCGCCAGGACGGCGGCGAGCGCCCTCGGTCCGGGCCCGTCCTGCCCGGCGGCCGCGATGTCACCGCGCCCGTCGCGCAGGGGACCTGATCCCGGGCCGCGCGAGGGCGCCGGGTCCGACGGGGAACAGCCGCACCCCCGCAACAGGCGCCCGGGGTCGTGCCCGGCAGCGCCCGCAGAACGGAGGTCCGCGCGCACCCGGCCCGGCTCCGCCGGGGACGGGGCGCCCCCTGGCGCGCTCGTGGACGCGCACGAAGGCGGCCCGCGCCGTGCTGTCCCGGGGTCGTCGCGGCGGGGGCGGGCGGGACCGGGTCCGCACGCCGGTCCGCCCGTCCCGCAGGCGTCCCTGCCGCGGGCGCGAGGCGGGCAGCGCCGGGGAGCCCGGGACCGGCCCGGTGCGGGCGCGGTCCCGGGTCCGGCCGGGCTCGAGGGAGCGTCATGCCGTTCACGACCGGGCGTGCCGAGCATGACGGGGTGAGGTGACGGTCCGCGGCCCGAAGGAGTCCCCATGGCGTGCCCACGCGCCCGGCGCCTGGGGCGGTTGGCCCGCGCCCTGGTAGCCCACGTCTGGCAGGGCCTGGTCGCCCTGGGCACCATCCACGTCGCGGGCGAGACGGCCCGGGCCGGCGGAGCCCGCGTCCTCGACGCGCCTCCGCCCGGCCATCCCGAATGCCTGCGCCCGGACCTGCCCCTGACCGCGCTGGAGCGCACGCTGCTGGAGGAACTGGGCCCGCCGCACTGACGGTTGCCGGGCGCGCCGCCCCCGGGGGCGCGCCATGACCGGCCCGGCGTCAGCCACGTCCCCCGGGTCGTCAGCCCGTCCGGTCCGCCTCCTCCCGTGAACCGGCACCGCCTCCCCCCGTGAACCGATCCGGTCCGTGCCTGCGGCGGCTTGTACGCCCGCAGGTGGTACGCCGGGTGACGCGCGTGCCGAGCCGTGGCGCGGGCCGCGCGCGCAGGGGTCGGCGGCCGGCCGCCCGCAGCGAGGAACGCCCCGCCCCGCATCCGCCGCGCCCGGGTCACCGCGTCGGTCGGCAACCGCGTCGGCCGGTACCGAGATGCGGGCCGCGGCGTCCGGGGACGGGCTGACTCCCCGGACACGCCGAGCCGCTCGTGGACCCGGGTCCGCGAACCGCTGCGGCGAGGCGGCCCGTTCGGCGGCGATCACCCCCGCCCCGCCCCCGGCGCCGCGGGCGATGACGGCAGGAAGGCGGGAGGCGGGAAGG
>NZ_JAAAXQ010000685.1 GCF_009916105.1 Streptomyces sp. GC420
GCCTCCCAGCCCCCACCGGTCCGGCCCCACATGAGGTACACCATCCCGCAGGACCCGCACGGCACCCACATCGCCGGCATCCTCGGCGGCTGGTGGCCCGACCGCCACTTCAGGGGCATCTGCTCCAAGATCCGGCTGTACGACTTCCGGGTCCTCGACGACCAGGGACAGGGCGACGAGTTCTCCATCGTCACCGCCCTCCAGGCCGTCCGGCACATCAACGAGCAGGCCGGCCGCATCGTCATCGCCGGAGTCAACATCAGCCTCTCCGTGCCGCACGACGTCGCCACCAGCTCCACCGGCTGGACACCTGTCTGCATCGAGTGCGACCACCTGGCGCGCTCCGGTGTGGTGGTCGTCGCGGCGGCCGGCAACTCCGGGTTCACCGGGGCCGCGCGCACCCTGGGCGCCGACTACCGCAACATCAGCATCTCCGACCCGGGCAACGCGGAGGCCGTCATCACCGTCGGCTCCACCCACCGCAGCAATCCGCACCGCCACGGTGTCAGCTACTTCTCCAGCCGCGGCCCCACCGGCGACGGCAGGCCCAAACCGGACCTGCTGGCACCCGGCGAGGACATCGACGGGCCCATTCCCGGTGAGGGCATCTCCGCGATGCACGGCACGAGCCAGGCGGCGGCGCACGTCAGCGGAGCCGCGGCCATGCTGCTGGCCCGCAACCGGGAACTCCTGGGGCGCCCGGAGCGGATCAAGCAGATCCTGTGCACGACCGCCACCGACCTGGCACGCGAGCGGGACTTCCAGGGATACGGCCTGGTCGACGTCCTGCGCGCGATGCAGTCCGTCTGAACCGGCATCCCACGCGAGGCAGGCCCTCATGCTCACCTTCGACTTCCTCGACGCCCGCCACGGCGACTCCTTCCTCGTACGGTGGGGGACACGTGGCGGGCGGGAGCGGGTGATGCTCGTCGACGGCGGGCCGGGCGGCGTCTACGAGGCCGTGCTGCGCGAGCGCCTGACACGGCTCGCCCCGGACACCGCGGGCGCCCCCCGCATCGACGCCGTCTGCCTCTCCCACGTCGACGACGATCACACGGCGGGGCTGCTCCGGCTGCTCGGCGAGATCCGGCGGGCCCGGCGGGACGACCTGCCCGAGCCCTTCGCCGTACGGCGGCTGTGGTTCAACTCCGTGGAGGAACTGGTCGACCACGCGTCCCCCGGCCTCAGCGCCTCGGTCCGGCCGCTCGTCGACCGCGCCGCCGCCGACAGCGAGGCCGTCAAGGCCAGCTACAACCAGGGCCGCGCCGTCCGGGACGAGGCGGTGGCGCTCGGCCTCGACGGCAACCCCCTGTTCGACGGGCCCCTGATCGAGGGCACGGTGGCCACCCTCGACCGCCTGCGCGTCACCGTCGTGGCACCCGACGACGAGGCCCTCGACGAACTCGCGGAGCGATGGCGCGAGGCGAAGCGCCGGAAGGACCCCGACGTCATCAGGGCCTCCTACTCCGACGGGTCGATACCGAACCTGTCCAGCATCGTGCTGCTGATCGAGCACGAGGGCCGCACCGCCCTGCTCACCGGTGACGCGCGCGGGGACCGGATCCTCGCCGGACTCCGCGCCACCGGGCTGCTCACCGGCTCCGGGCCACTCCACGTCGACCTGCTGAAACTCCCGCACCACGGCAGCGACCGCAATGTCGAGAGCGACTTCTTCGAGCAGGTGCACGCCGATCACTACGTGATCTCGGCCGACGGGATCAAGCACCACCACCCCGGCGAGGACACCCTGCGCATGCTCGTCGGCTCCCGGGACCCCGAGGACACGTACACCGTCCATCTGACCAACCGGATCCCCTTCGCCACCGAGGCGCTGAAGTCACTGCACACCCACCGCGGCTTCGCCGTCCACGTCAGGGCCCCACGCGAACCCGCGCTCGTCATCGAGGCCGGTGACCTGCCATGACCTCCTCCGCACACTCCGGGCCCCGCACCGGCCCCCCGCAGGACCCGCACGCCGGCGACCACGCCTGGGCCGTCGACTCACCCGCCGCCGGCACCGGCCTGCAGGCGCGACCGTGCGGCGACACCCTCCGC
>NZ_JAAAXQ010000686.1 GCF_009916105.1 Streptomyces sp. GC420
TATAAGAGACAGTTGCAGCGGCGTGGCCGGGCGGAGGCGGGGGTGCTGGTCGAGGGGCTGGCCGAGTCGCACGGTGCGGGTGCGGGTGTGGACTGGGAGGCGTTCTTCGCCGGGTCCGGTGCCCGCCGGGTGCCCCTGCCGACCTACGCCTTCCAGCACCAGCGCTACTGGCTCGACCAGCTCCCCGTCGCGGACGGCGGCTCCGGCCGGGCGCTCGCCGCCGCGCCGCTCCCGCCCGCGGCGGAAGAGCCCGCGCCCGCCGGAACCGTCCCCCTGTCCGAAAGGCTCGCCGATCTCAACGAGGCGCAGCGGGAGCAGTACGTGCTCCAGACCGTGACCACACTGGTCGCGGAGGTCCTCAAGCATCCCGACCCGTCAGGCATCGCCCCCGACCGGCCCTTCCAGGACCTCGGGTTCGACTCCCTGACCGCCGTCGAACTGCGCAACCGGCTCTCCAGGGCCACCGGACTCGCCCTGGCCGCCACCGTGGTCTTCGACCACCCGAACCCGGCGGCCCTCGCCGCCCACGTCCGCGACGCCGCCGCCCCCGTGACGGCCGGCTCCTTCCGTGCCGTGCAGGACGACCTGGACCGGCTGGAGGCATCGCTCACCGCCCTGCCGGACGACGGCGGGACCCGAGCCGAGGTCACGGCCAGGCTGCGGGAACTGCTGGAGCGGCTGTCCGGAGCCGGAGCCGGAGCCGCGCGGTCCGCAGCCCCGGCATCCGGCACGGACGTGGCGGACGTGGCGGAGCTGATCGCGTCCGCGTCCGCCGACGACATCTTCGACTTCATCGACACACAGCTCGGCCGCGCGGCCGACTGACGCGGCGCGGGGGCGGGGCGGGGCCGCAGGACCGTGCGGCCCCGCCGAACGCGGCATGTCCCGCCGTCGGCGCACGAGTCCCGCCTCCGCGCACGTCCCCCCATCCCCTGCACCCTTCCGAGCCGCCCGGCATTCCAAGGAGAGGCTGATTTCGCATGTCCGCTGCCACGCCCGGTGATCAGAAGCCGGACCAGTCCAAGGAACAGAAGCTGGTCGACTACCTGAAGTGGGTGACCGCCGACCTGAAGAAGGCACGCGAGCGGATCACCGAACTGGAGTCCGCCGCACGGGAACCCGTCGCGATCGTGGGCATGGCCTGCCGGTTCCCCGGCGGGGTCCGCTCGCCCGAGGACCTGTGGCGGCTGGTCGCCGACGGAACGGACGCGATCGGCGCGTTCCCCGCGGACCGCGGCTGGGATCTGGACGCGCTGTACGACCCGGACCCCGAGCGCACCGGAACCTCCTACACCCGTGAGGCCGGATTCCTGGAGGGAGCGGCGCTGTTCGACGCCGACTTCTTCGGCATCTCGCCCCGCGAGGCCCTGGCCATGGACCCGCAGCAGCGAGTGCTGCTGGAGACGGCCTGGGAGGCGCTGGAGGACGCCGGCATCGACCCGGCCTCGCTCCGCGGCTCCCGTACGGGAGTGTTCGCGGGCGTGGTCGAGCAGAGCTACCTCCCCCTGGAGGGCCCCGGGGAACTCGAGGGCTACCTGATGACCGGCAAGCTCAGCAGCGTCGCCTCCGGCCGGATCGCCTACACCCTCGGCCTCGAAGGCCCCGCGCTGTCCGTGGACACCGCCTGCTCCTCCTCCCTGGTGGCCCTCCACCTCGCCGCCGAGTCGGTCCGCAGCGGAGAGTCCACGCTCGCCCTGGCGGGCGGCGCCACGATCACGGCGACGCCCGGCGGCTTCGTCGACTTCTCCCGGCAGCGGGGGCTGGCGCCGGACGGGCGTATCAAGTCCTTCGCGGCGGCCGCGGACGGCACCTCCTGGTCCGAGGGCGTCGGCCTCCTCGTCGTCGAGCGGTTGTCGGACGCGCGGCGCAATGGTCACCGGGTGCTGGCGGTGCTGCGGGGCAGTGCGGTGAACCAGGACGGTGCGAGCAATGGTCTGACGGCGCCGAACGGTCCTTCGCAGGAGCGGGTGATCCGGCAGGCGCTGGCCGATGCGCGGTTGGCGGCGGCGGATGTGGATGTGGTGGAGGCGCATGGGACGG
>NZ_JAAAXQ010000687.1 GCF_009916105.1 Streptomyces sp. GC420
GGGAGTGGGCCGCGTGGGGCGGCGAGGGGGCCGCCGTGCGGGTGGGGTCAGCGGGGCCTGTGTTCGGCGATGCGGGCGAACTCCTCGACCGTCAGGGACTCGCCCCGGGCCTGGGGGGAGACGCCGGCCGCGACCAGGGCGGCCTCGGCGGCCGCCGGGGAGCCCGCCCAGCCGGCCAGCGCGGCCCGCAGGGTCTTGCGGCGCTGGGCGAACGCCGCGTCGACGGCGGCGAACACCTCCGCCTTCGCCGCC
Organism: Streptomyces sp. GC420; assembly: GCF_009916105.1. Taxonomy (GTDB): domain Bacteria; phylum Actinomycetota; class Actinomycetes; order Streptomycetales; family Streptomycetaceae; genus Streptomyces. The sequence goes on from NZ_JAAAXQ010000687.1 coordinate 253, forward strand.
GTCGTCTTCACCGGCTCCGCACGGCGCACCAGCGAGACCAGCCCCGAGTCGACGTTGGGCGCGGGCCAGAAGACGTTCCGGCCGATCGCACCGGCCCGCTTCACCTCGGCGTACCAGTTGGCCTTGACCGACGGCACGCCGTACACCTTGCTGCCGGGCGGGGCGGCGAGCCGGTCCGCCACCTCGGACTGGACCATCACCAGGGTCCGTTCGATCGTCGGGAAGCGGTCCAGCATGTGCAGCAGTACCGGGACTGCCACGTTGTACGGGAGGTTGGCGACCAGTGCCGTCGGCGGCGGGCCGGGCAGTTCCTCGACCAGCATCGCGTCGGAGTGGACCAGTTCGAACCGGGAGGCCCGTTCGGGCAGCCGGGCCCCGATGGTGGCCGGGAGGGCTGCCGCGAGCACGTCGTCGATCTCGACGGCGACGACCCGGTCGGCCGCCTCGAGCAGCGCGAGCGTCAGGGAGCCCAGCCCCGGGCCGACCTCGACGACCACGTCCTCCGGCCGGACCGCCGCGGTCCGCACGATCCGGCGGACGGTGTTGGCGTCGATGACGAAGTTCTGGCCGCGCTGCTTGGTCGGGCGTACGCCGAGGGCGGCGGCCAGCTCACGTACGTCGGCGGGGCCCAGCAGGGCCTCAGAGGTGTCGCTCACCTCTCAAGCCTAAAGGTCACCGCCCGTGCGCCCGGCCGCAGTGCGGCCAGGGCAGGGCTCCCCGCAGGACGTACAGCCTCTTCTCGCCCAGGGTCTGCCCGGCGGCCGTCAGGTCCTGGACCCGCCCGCCGCCCGGTCCGCACAGGGCGAGGCCGCGCCAGTCGAGCCCGCCGCCGCCACCCGCCGCCGGGACCGGCAGCGGCCGGGTGCCGAACCTGACGAGCTGCTCGACGGGCTGCCGCACCACCTCCGAGCCGAGCCGCCTCGGCCGCTGCCTGACCCCGTTGACGGTCAGGACGGCGTAGGTGACGCGTCGCGCGCCCTGCTGCCCGGCCCGGTCGAGGATCTCCACGCCGCGGAACAGCCCCGGATCGGGGATCCTGCGCACGGCGAAGGGGATGAGTTCCTCGCGGATCTCCCGGACGTCGGCGATCCGCAGGACGGTGATGGTCTGCCCGTCGCGCGGAAAGCTGCCGGGCGGCACGGACGTGGTGTCCCGGCCGCGCAGTTCGATGCCCGCCTGCTCGACGGCCTCCCGCACGGTCGCCGCGCTGGTGCGGACGGTGTGCGCGCGGCCGTCCGCGACGAACGTCACGGTCCGGGCGGTCCGTACGTCGAGGGTGGCCCCGGCGCGGCCGATGCGTGACGAGCGCGGGAGGGAGACGTACGCGCCCTCCGCGCGCACCCCGAGCTGCCGCAGCGCCCCCTCCACCGTCCGCGCGGTGGTCCACAGCCGGCGGCGCTCCCCGTCGTCGACGGTCAGCACCAGTGGCCGCCCGTAGCGCACGACGACCTCGGTGCCGCTGTCCAGCGCGGTGCCGGGGGCCGGGGTCACCAGATCGTGGGAGCCGGTCTCGATGCCCTCGGCCGCCAGCAGCTCCGCCACGTCGTCGGCGAAGGTGTGCAGGGTGCGCGGCCGTCCGTCGACGCTCAGCTCGACGGCCTTGTCCTCGGCGACGAAGGCGGAGGTGCCGCCCGCGAGGAGGGCGACGACGAGGGCCCGCGGGAGGAACGGGAGGAGGCGGCGCACGGCCTCGGGGCGCCGGGTGGCCCGCCTGCGGGCGGCGCGGCGCGCCTCGGCCCGTCCGCCGCCCGGGGCGGGGCGGGGCGGCGGTACGGGG
>NZ_JAAAXQ010000688.1 GCF_009916105.1 Streptomyces sp. GC420
GCGGTGGGGCGGGCACGCCACCGGGGAGTACCATTACAATATTCCATGGATTTATGGAGGAGTGTTATGGGGGACGCCGCGCGGAAATCGGCGCTGTACGACGCCTTCGCCCACACCGGGAAGGCCCTGGGGAGCGGCAAGCGCCTGGAGCTGCTCGACCTGCTGGCGCAGGGCGAGCGCACGGTCGACGCCCTGGCGAAGGCGGCCGGTCTCAACCTGACCACCGCGTCGGCCCATCTCCAGGCCCTCAAGCAGGCCGGTCTCGTCGTCACCCGCCGCGACGGCGTGCGTATCCACTACCGCCTTGCCGGGGAGGACGTCGCCGCGCTCTACGCCCTGCTCCGCCGGGTCGCCCAGGCGCACCAGGCCGGCGTCGAGGCCGCCCGTACCGCCTACCTCGGGGAGGATCCGCCGGACCGGATCGACCGTGAGCAGCTGCTGCGGCGCACCGAGGCGGGCAGGGTCCTCGTCCTGGACGTGCGCCCCGTCGAGGAGTACGCCGCGGGACACATTCCCGGCGCCGTCTCGGTCCCGGTCGGTGACCTGGCCGACCGGATCGCCGACTTGCCCGCGGAGGTCGAGGTCGTCGTCTACTGCAGGGGTGAGTACTGCGTCATGGCCCACGAGGCCGTGCGCGTGCTCGGCGCCCACGGCCGCAGCGCCGTACGGCTGTCGGACGGCATGCTGGAGTGGCGGCTGGCCGGACTGCCCGTCGCCACCGGAACCGCCGCCTGACGCGGGGCGGCGGTGGCCGTGGCGGGGCGCGCCGGTGCCGCCCCGCACCGCGGCCTCGGCCGTGGCGCCCCTCCCACGCGGTCCCGCGCGGCGTCCGACGCGGCGTCACACAACGGTGTCCGCTTTCACCTGGATGGCCGGTCGCCTTCACCCGCCTGCTTCTCCGGACGCGCTTCGTCGGCCGGGCTCGGAAATTCTGAGGTCCGACAGATCCCCTCCGGAGAAAAGAGAACGCCATGACTGATTCGTCAGCCCTCGGTCCGCGCAGTGGGGCCCGTCGGGTGGGCGCCATCGCGGCGGCGCTCACGGTGACGATGTTCGCCGCGGCGGGCCCGGCCGCCGCGGACGGCATGCCCACGGCCCCCGAGGGCGGTGCCGGAGCCAAGCCCACCGTGGTGATGGTGCACGGCGCGTTCGCCGACGCGTTGAGCTGGGCGAGTGTCGTCGAGCGGCTGCAGAGCGACGGCTTCCCGGTCGTCTCCGCCTCCAATCCGCTCCGCGGACTGGCCAACGACTCGGCCTACATAGCCAGCCTCCTGGAGACCATCAAGGGGCCGATCGTGATGGTCGGCCACTCCTACGGCGGCGCGGTGATCAGCCATGCCGCGGCAGGCAACTCGCGGGTGAAGTCACTCGTCTACATATCCGCGCTCATGCCCGAAAAGGGCGAGATACTGGGCCGGATCGCTGAGAAGTTCGTGGGCGGCCGGCTCAACGACGCACTCAGGAACATGCCGTTCCAGGACGCGGACGGCCGGGGTACCGACCTCTACGTCGACCCCGAGAAGTTCGCCGGCGTACTCGCCGGGGACCTGCCCGCAGCCGCCGCCGCGGCGATGGCCGCGGCCCAACGACCGATCGTGGCCTCCGCGTTCAGCGAGCGGGCCACGAAGGCCGCATGGAAGAAGATCCCCTCCTGGGCCCTGGTCGCGAAGAACGACAAGGCCCTGGCTCCCGACTACGAGCGCTTCGCGGCCAAGCGCGCGCGCTCCCACACGGTCGAGATCCCCTCCTCCCACATGGCCATGCTGTCCCACCCGGACGCCGTCGCCCAGCTGATCCGCGACGCGGCGGCGGGCAGGGCGTCGGACGGGAAGGCGTCCCTTGCCGCCACCGGAACCGACACCCGCGTCCTCACGGGACTCGGCGTCGCCGCCGCCGTGACGGTGCTCGCGGGTGCCGGGCTCGTCGCGATCGCCCGCAAGCGGCGGGACGCCACGCACTGACCCCTCGCGAGCCGTGCCCGCCGCCCCGGAGCCCCGGCACGGACCGTCGGACTC
>NZ_JAAAXQ010000689.1 GCF_009916105.1 Streptomyces sp. GC420
CCCGCCACCCAGCAGCCGGCCCCCGGCCCCAGCACGGCGGACCCGGTCCCGGAGCCGGACCCCTCGCCCGAGCCTTCCCCCTCCGAGACCTGCGAGCGCATCCTGTGGTGGTGCGCCTGAGCGCCTGCGCCGACACGCCGTAGCAGGCGCCGCGGGCGGCCCGGATCACACAGGACCGGTCTGCTCCGCCCGTTGCCCGGGGTAGCCCCAGTGGTTAGCCTGTGTTCGCGATCCCGGCCGTTGGCCGGGGTTTCGAACGAAAGGGTGGAGGACGATCATGGGGCGACTGGTCCCCGCGGTGACCCGGGCACTCGACATTCTCGAACTCTTTCTCGAGGGCGACGGAACGCTGTCGGCGCCGGAGGTCACCCGCAGACTCCAGCTGCCGCGCACCACGGTGCACGAGCTGCTGACCACGCTCTCCGCCCGCTCCTACCTGGTGCCGGTGCCCGAGCAGCCCGGCCGCTACCGGCTGGGCGTGCGCACCTACCAGCTCGGCAGCCGCTACGCCGAGCAGCTCGACCTGGCCGCCGAGGGCCGGCAGGTCGCCCAGGACATCGCGGAGACCTGCGACGAGACGGTGCACGTCGCGATCCTCGAGGACCTGGACGTCATCTACATCGCGAAGGTGGACTCCACCCACGCGGTGCGCATGGTCTCCGCCGCCGGCCGCCGCCTCCCCGCGCACTGCACCTCCGTGGGCAAGATGCTGCTCGCCTCACTGCCCGAGGCGGAGCTGGCCGCACGCATCGAGGGCCGGGAGCTGGCCGCGATGACCCCGAACAGCATCACCGACCACGAGGAGCTGAAGCGCGCCCTCGCCGGGATCGGGCAGCGCGGGCTCGCGGTGGAGAACCGCGAGTCCAACCCGGACGTCAGCTGTGTGGCGGCCCCGGTGCGCGACAGCGCGGGGAGGGTCGTCGCCGCGCTGAGCATCTCCGTACCGATGATCAGGTGGAGCGAGGAACGGCAGGCAGAGCTGGAACAGCTCGCGGTCAAGGGCGCGGCCGACCTGTCCACCCGCCTGGGGCACCGGGGGCAGCAGTGACACGCATCGACGTGGCCGTCCGCGAGCGGGCGGCGCTCGGCGAGGGGCCCACCTGGGACACGGCGCGCGAGCTGCTGATCTGGGTCGACATCCTCTCCTTCCGCGTGCACACCTACGATCCGGCGAGCGGCCGGCGCACCGTACTGGCCACCGAGCAGCATGTCGGGGCGGCGAAGCCGCGCGCCGGCGGCGGCCTGGTGGTCAATCTGCGGGACGGCATCGGGCTGTACGACGCGGACGGTGCGTTCTCCTGGCTGCGCCGCGAGCCGGTGTCCGGACGGCGCGGCAACGACGCGGCCGTCGCGCCCGACGGGGCGCTGTGGGCGGGCACCATGCGCTACGACGAGGCGGCGGGCGGCGGGGCGCTGGCCCGGGTGGCGCCCGACGGCTCCGCGACCGAGGCGGTGCCGGGGGTCGCGGTCAGCAACGGCACGGGCTGGAGTCCCGACGGCCGGCTGATGTACTACATCGACAGCCCCACCCGCAGGATCGACGTCTTCGACTTCGACGGCGAGAAGGTCTCGGGGCGCCGGCCGTTCGCCGAGGTCGAGCGGGGGGCCGGGTTCCCCGACGGACTGACGGTCGACGCGGACGGCTGCGTGTGGGTGGCCCTGTGGGACGGCTCGGCGATACGCCGCTACACCCCGGACGGTGCGCTCGACCGCGCGCTGGCCCTGCCGGTCCGCCGCCCCACGGCCTGCGCCTTCGGCGGTGCGGGTCTGCGCGACCTGTACGTCTCCACGGCCCGCGTCGGCCTCGCCGCCCCCCACCCGCTCTCCGGGTCCCTCCTCGTCGTCCCCGACGCGGGCGCGGGCCTGCCCGCCACACCCTTCGCCGGCTGAGCCGCGGGCACTCCACCCAACCCGGCCCGGCGGGCACGGCTCGCCGGGACCGGGGCCTCGCCGTGGTCGGGGGCCCGCGACGCGCGCACCACCGCACCGCGCCGCCG
>NZ_JAAAXQ010000068.1 GCF_009916105.1 Streptomyces sp. GC420
GTGCCCGCCCGCGGACCGTGGCCGCACCGTCAGAGGACCGCGGCCGCGAGGGCCGCGAACGCCACCGTGCAGACCGCGGCCGCGAGCGCGGCGCGCGGGGTCAGGGCCCCGGGCCTGGGGCTGTCCAGGCCCTCGATACGGCGGTGGGCCACCAGGAGGAAGGCCAGCCACAGCAGCGCGCCGAGTGCCACGCCCAGGACCCGCGGTGGGGTGAGCCCCTGGTGGGCCGCCTGCCGGACCGCGAGAACGGCGACGACCGTGACCGTCAGCGTCGTACGGCGCCAGGCGAGGCGGGTGCGCTCCGGCTGCAGCGCGGGATCCCGGACCGGCTTCACCCCGCACCGCCCCAGCCGAACAGCACGACGACCACCATCAGCGCCGCGACCAGGCTCACCACGAGGCTCAGCAGCACCGGGAAGCGGGACACCGGCAGGTCCTCGCCGTGCCGCATGGCCAGCTCGGTGCGCACCCAGTGGTTGACGGCCCGCAGCGCGCCGAGGGCGCCCGCCACGAGCAGGGCGACCGCCGTGCCGATCCGGGCGGGACCCCACAGGTCCGGCAGGAACTGGTCCACCGCGAAGCCGCCGCCGACGAGGGCGAGGGCGGTGCGGAGCCAGGCCAGGAAGGTGCGCTCGTTGGCGAGCGAGAAACGGTAGTCCGGTGTCTCCCCCTCCTCACGGATGCGCTCAGGGGCCAGCCACAGCCCCAGGGTCCGCCGCAGGTTGGTCACGACCGCACCTTACTCGCCCGCCGGGGGCGGGCCCGGGACGCGCCCCCGCGGGAGGCCCGCCCGGCCGGTCCCGGGCGGGAAGGGGCGGCACCGGGCCCGCCGGGATGCCCGGGCCCGCCGCCGGCGGGCTCTCCGGGCGGACCGGGGCGTTTGTGCCGGGGCTTGCCTTCCGGCGGGTGTCAGCCGCGTCCGGCCCGCCACTCCCGCAGCCGCCGGTACGCCTCCAGGCCGTCCGGCACCCACTCCCACTCGCCGAGCCGCGCCGCCAGCTCCTCCTCGGTCAGGAACGCGTGCCAGGCGATCTCCTCGGCCTGCGGGTCCACGGGCGGCTCGCAGCGCACCTCGTGGACCGCCGACCACCAGCTGTGCTCCCCGGTCTCGTAGAGGAACTTGAACAGCGGCACGGGCGCCGGCAGCCCCCGCACGCCCAGTTCCTCCTCCGCCTCGCGCAGCGCCGCCGCCTCGTAGGACTCGCCGGCCCCGACGACACCGCCCACGAACATGTCGTACAGCGAGGGGAAGACCAGCTTGGCCGCCGTCCTGCGGTGCACGAAGATCCGGTCCTCGGCGTCGCGCGCCAGGACGAAGACGCAGCGGTGGCGCAGCCGGCGCGCGTAGCTGTCGGCGCGCCGGGCCTGCCCGACGACCCGGTCCTGTTCGTCGACGATGTCCAGAAGTTCGTCAGCGGAGCCCATGGCGGCCATCCAACCAGGCCCTGAAGCCCGTCGGCGAGACTCGTTGACGGTGGGGGCGTCAGCCTCCAAGATCTCACTCACCGGTAACCGGGCGGCCGCACGAAGGACGGACACCATGGCCTACGACGCAGACGTGATAGTGATCGGCGCGGGCCTCGCGGGTCTTGCCGCCACCGCCGAACTCGTCGACGCGGGGAGAAGGGTGATCCTGCTCGACCAGGAGCCCGAGGCGTCGATCGGCGGCCAGGCGCACTGGTCGTTCGGCGGGCTGTTCTTCGTCGACTCGCCCGAGCAGCGGCGGTTGCGTATCAAGGACAGCAGGGAACTCGCCCTCCAGGACTGGATGGGCACGGCCGCCTTCGACCGCCCCGAGGACCACTGGCCGCGCAAGTGGGCCGAGGCGTACGTCGACTTCGCGTGCGGCGAGAAGCGGGCCTGGCTCCACGCCCTGGGCGTGCGCTTCTTCCCCGTGGTCGGCTGGGCCGAACGCGGCGGCTACGACGCCAACGGGCACGGCAACTCCGTGCCCCGGTTCCACATCACCTGGGGGACGGGACCCGGACTGGTCGAGCCCTTCGAGCGGCGCGTGCGGGCCGGGGCCGCCAGGGGCCTCGTGCAGCTCCGGTTCCGGCACCGGGTCACCGGGCTCGCGCGCAGCGCGGGCGCCGTCGACACCGTCAGCGGCGAGATCCTGGAACCCTCCGAGGCCGAACGGGGCACCGCCAGCAGTCGCACCGTCACCGGGCACTTCGAGTACCGTGCCCAGGCGGTCCTGGTCACCTCCGGCGGCATCGGCGGCAACCACGAACTGGTGCGGGCCAACTGGCCCGAGCGGCTCGGAACGCCCCCGGAGCGGATGCTCTCCGGTGTGCCCGCGCACGTCGACGGGCTGATGCTCGGCATCGCGGAGGCGGCCGGCGGGCACCTCGTCAACCGCGACCGGATGTGGCACTACACCGAGGGCATCGAGAACTGGAACCCCATCTGGGACAAGCACGGCATCCGCATCCTGCCCGGCCCCTCCTCCCTCTGGCTCGACGCCCGAGGCAGGCGCCTGCCGGTGCCGCTCTTCCCCGGGTTCGACACGCTCGGGACGCTGGAACACATCATGAGGACCGGCTACGACCACACGTGGTTCGTCCTCGACCAGAAGATCATCGGCAAGGAGTTCGCGCTCTCCGGCTCCGAGCAGAACCCGGACCTCACGGGCAGGTCCGTCCGTGACGTCATCGGGCGCGCCCGCGCCGAAGTCCCGGTGCCCGTCAAGGCGTTCATGGACCACGGCGCCGACTTCGTCGTGGAGAAGGACCTGGGCGCGCTGGTGCGGGGCATGAACGCCGTCACGAAGGAGGCGCTCATCGACGAGGCGGAACTGCGCCGCGAGATCACCGCCAGGGACCGGGAGATCGCCAACCCCTTCACCAAGGACCTCCAGGTGACGGCGATGCGCGGGGCCCGCAGGTTCCTCGGCGACCGGCTCATCCGCACGGCCGCGCCGCACCGCATCCTCGACCCGAAGGCCGGTCCGCTGATCGCCGTACGCCTCAACATCCTGACCCGCAAGACGCTCGGCGGCCTGGAGACCGACCTGTCCTCCCGCGTCCTCACGGAGAGCGGGGACCCGCTGCCCGGTGTGTACGCGGCGGGCGAGGCGGCGGGCTTCGGCGGCGGAGGCGTCCACGGCTACCGCTCCCTCGAAGGCACCTTCCTCGGCGGCTGCCTCTTCTCGGGCCGCGCGGCGGGCCGCGCCGCCGCGGCCGCGGTCTCCTGACCGCCCGACCCGGTCCTGCCGCCCGGCCGAGCCCGGCCCGCGCACGCGGCGCCCCGCGCAGGCGCCGTCGGACCCGGTGCCGCCCCGGCGCGGCCCGCGTGCTGTCCCGCCCCGGCCCGTGCGCCGCTTTGCCCCGCGGCCGGCCCGTCCGGAGCGTTCGCGCGAGGGAGGGCCGGTCATGGCGCTGTCCCCCGAGACGCGGGGGCGGCAACCGAACCCGCGTGCTTTGCCTCGGTGGCGCCGCCCGGCGGCTGGGCAGCCTGACGCGCCGCATCAGGAGTGAGCCGGCGAGCGGCCGGGCTTGACCCGGCGGAGATCGAGCTGGTCCTGGCCGCCGCACTGGGACCGCCGGGTGCGGAACGCCGTGACAGCCGGCGAAGGTGCTGTGACGGTCAGCGTCAGAAGTGGCGCCCATCTCGGACAGCGGTACGGGGAGCGCGGCTCGCTCGCCTTCGACCTGGAGCGCCTCGACGAGCTGCGGTTCCACGACCACACCGAGCGCGGCGCTCCGAGCCGAGGGCCGGGCCGCCGTGCCGGGCGTGGTCGGTACCGCTGTCGGACCGGCCGAGTGCCGGGCGGCGGTGTGGGTGTGCTCGGAGCCGGGTGGGGAAGGGCTGTCCGGCGGCGCGGGCCGGGGCCTCGGCCGCGCGGTCGGCGACCGTCCGGCGAGGCTGTTGACTCGGTCACAGTCGTCTCCGGCCGTCGCGGGTGCCGGTGACGGCGTACGGTCCGGCGGCGCGGACGGCTCTCCGGACCGGCTCTCCGGACGGCTTTCCGGGCGGTCGGCCGGGTGAGCGGCCCGGTCACCGGGATCCCGGCGCACGCCGGGCGCGCGCGCCGCGCCGCACGGGCCCGCGGACGGGCTGCCGGGGGGCACCCCGTGCTTACTCGTGCCAGCCTCAACTCCCCACCCCGGGCAAGCGCTTGTGTGTGCCGGCACCGGGTGTTCGGCCTTGACTCGGAGCCGTGCCTACCGCTTTGCTGTGCGTGATCATTCCGTACCTTTCCGTTTCGCGCCGTGGAGGATGTCCCGCGGATGCCCCCACCTCCGCCTCCCCTCGGACGCTCCCGCAACAGGGACGCCCTGTCATTCGACCCGGCTCTCGACGACGCCGAACTCGCCTCCGTGCGCGAGGCTCTGGCCCAGGGACGCTGGACGAAGGCACGCACCCTCCTCGCGGAGACCGGTGACGACTGGGACCGCCGGGGACACCGGCTCGTGGTCCTGGCGGAACCCGGCACCACCGCCGCCTGGGCCCAGGACTGGCAGATCGCCGAGCCCGAGAGCGTGGACGCGGCGTCGCTGCACGCCTTCGCCACGGTCTTCCGCGCGATCCGGGGCAAGGCGCCGGTCGAGCGGGCCCAGGACGCCTGCCGGACCGTCGCCAAGCTGGTCCCCGACGACCCCAGCCCCTGGCTCGGACTGCTGCTGCTCGCCCGGACTCTGGGCACCGAGGAAGAGGTCACCCAGCTCTTCGACGAGGTCCGCATCCGCCATCCCGAGCACCACCACGCGCACCACCTGATCGCGGCCAGGCTCGCCGAGCGCCGGCCCGACGCGGGGCAGGACCCGATGCACGAGGTGTACGACTTCGCGGCCTGGGCGGCCGAGCAGGCGCCCGCCGACTCGCCGCTGGCCGTCCTGCCGGTGATCGCCCACGCCGAGCGCTACCGGGTGCTGGCCGCGGCAGGCCTGGAACCGAAGAACCCCGCGGCCTCCGCCCACTGGACGGGCCGCAGGGCCCGCCAGGTGATGCGGCGCGCCTTCGACTGGTGGCTCGAGTGGGAGCGCGAGGACCATCCGCGCAACCGCATCGACCTCAACTTCCTCGCGCATGCCAAGTTCTGCGCGGACCGCCCCGCGGAGGCCGCCGCCCTTTTCCACCGCATCGGCCCGCACGCGACCCGCGCGCCCTGGTCCTACCCGGACCGCGACCCCCTCAAGGCTTTCCGTGCCGCGCGCAGCGCCGCGCTCGGTTCGGTGTAGACGCCCGGTACACCCACACCCCCATCCGGAAGGACCAACCCGGCCATGAAGACGGGAAGTTCGAGCGAGACCAGCACGAACGCGAGCGCCGGCCCAGCCGGCGCGACCGGCACGATCAACACCTTCAAGGGCCAGGACAGGGCCCTGCGGGCCGACCGCATCGGCACGGCGGGCCTCCTGCTCTCGGTGCTCGCCGCGACCGCCCCGCTCATGGTCGTGGCGGGTGTCATGCCCACCACATTCGGTGTCATGGGGATGGAGGGGCTGCCGCTGCTCTTCATCATCCTCGGCGCCGTCCTGACGCTGTTCAGCGTCGGCTACGCCGAGATGAGCCGGCACGTCCACAACGCCGGCGCCTTCTACGCGTACATCGCGCGCGGCCTCGGCGGCACCGCGGGCGCCGGCGCCTCCTTCGTCGCCATGGTCGCGTACAGCGCCATGCAGGTCGGCATCTACGGCATCCTCGGCTTCGAGGTGTCCGGCCTCCTCGCCACCTACCTCGACACGACCGTCGCCTGGTGGATACCCGCCCTGACGGGCGTCGCCGTCACCGGCGTGCTGGGCTGGCTCAAGATCGACCTCAACGCCAGGGTCCTCGGTGTACTGCTGCTCATCGAGTGCGTGCTCGTCGTCATCTTCGACGTCGCCGCCGTCGCCGACCCCGCGAAGGAGGGCCTGTCGCTGCACGCCTTCGACCCGGGCACCCTGACCGGCGCCGGCCTCGGCACCGCGCTCTGCTTCTCCATCGCAGCCTTCGTCGGCTTCGAGCAGGCCCCCGTCTACGCCGAGGAGACCAGCCGCCCGCACCTGGTCGTCTCCCGGGTGATGTTCCTCGCCGTCGGCTTCGTCGCCTTCTTCTTCGCGCTCAGCTCCTGGGCGCTGACCGTCGCCGCGGGCCCCTCCTCGATCGTCGGGCAGTCCGCGGAACAGGGACCCGGCCTGCTGTTCTCCCTCACCGAGAGCCGGCTGGGCGCCACCTTCACCGACGTGCTGCACATCCTCTTCGTCACCGGCATGTTCGCCGCGATGATCAGCTTCCACAACGTCGTCGCCCGCTACGCCTTCGCCATGGGCCGCGAGGGCCTGCTGCCCGCCGCCTTCGGCCGTACGAACAGAGCCACCGGCGCCCCCGCCACCGGCTCGCTGCTCCAGACCGCCATCGCCACCGTCGTCGTCCTCGCCTTCGCGATCACCGACGACAAGCCCGCCGGCGACCCCACCGCGCCCGTCCTGCACCTGTTCACCTGGATGGGCAACGTCGGCGCGCTCGGCATCATCCTGCTGATGGCCGGCGCCTCCGTCGCGATCATCGCCTTCTTCGTGCGCCGGGGGGCCGCCACCGCCCAGATCTGGCGGATCACCGCCTCCGGCCTCGCCGCCCTCGCCCTCCTGGTGATCGCCGGCTACACCGTCAAGGACTTCGACGTCCTGGTCGGCTCGGGACCCGGCTCCGCGCTGAACTGGGTGCTGCCCGGCGTCATCGGTCTCGCCCTCGTCGCCGGCCTCGTCTACGGGGTGGTGCTGCGCCGCACCAGGCCCGAGGCGCACGCCCGCATCGGCCTGGGCAACGAGGCGTTCCAGCTGGAGAAGGCCGCGGAGGGCGGCGCCCTCTGACGGGGCGGGCGGCCGCGCCCGACCCCCGAGTCTGAAGCGCGCGCCCGACCCCCGAATCTGAAGAAAGTCTGACGGAAACCCCCGGTCGCTCGCTCCACGGCGGCCGGGGTGTTTCGATCGAAGGGTGAACCAGAAGCCAGACACGGACCCGGCGCACGGCGCGCCCGGCGGGCGGGGCACGCCGGTCGGCCGCCGCGTGATCCTCGGCATGCTCGGCCTCGGCGCCGCGGGGGTCGCCACGGCGCCGTACCTCCAGCGCGGCCTGGAGAGCGCCCTGGGCGCGGCCTCGCAGAAGGACCCCACCGGGCTCACCGGACTGCTGCCGAACGGCGGCGGCTTCCGCTACTACTCGGTCGCCGCCTCGGTGCCGCACCGCGACGCGGGCTCCTACCGGCTCAGGATCGACGGACTCGTCGACCGGCCCGCCACTTACACCCTCGACCGGCTGCGCGCCCTGCCGCAGCGGCGGATCGTGCGCGACGTGCAGTGCGTCACCGGCTGGCGGGTCCCCGAAACGCCCTTCGAGGGAGTGGTGCTCTCCGACCTCCTCGACGCGGCGGGCGTCCGGCCCGAGGCCCGTGCCATCCGCTTCACCTGCTTCGACGGCACGTACAGCGAGAGCCTCACTCTCTCCCAGGCCCGCCGGGACGACGTCCTCGTGGCCCTGCGCATGCGGGACAAGGACATCGCCCATGCCCACGGCGGGCCGGTGCGCCTCTATGTCGCGCCGATGTACTTCTACAAGTCCGCGAAGTGGCTCTCCGGAATCACCCTGACCCGCGAGGTCGACCCCGGCTACTGGGAGGAACGCGGCTACGACACCGACGCGTGGGTGGGACGGTCGAACGGACGTGACGATGCGCCCACCGTCTGACCCCGCGACGCCCGCGACGCCCGCGACGCCCGCGACGCCCGCGACGCCCGCGACGCCCGCGACGCCCGCGACGCCCGCGACGCCCGCGACGCCCGCGACGCCCGCGACGCCCGCGACGCCCGCGACGGCTCGGCCCGGCGCGCGCGGCGCCCTCCTGCGCCGCTTCACCCGCGCGGAACGGTGGGTGCACCGGACCAGCGCCGCACTGACCGGACTGTGCGTCGCCACCGCCGCGTGCCTGTACGTCCCGCAGTTCGCCGAACTCGTCGGCCGCCGCCACCTCGTCGTCACCCTCCACGAGTGGTCCGGGCTGCTGCTCCCCGTACCGCTGCTGCTCGGCCTGGCCTCCCGCGCGCTGCGCGCCGACCTGCGCCGCCTGGGCCGGTTCGGGCCGCACGACCGGCGGTGGCTGCGCGCCGCGGTGCACCGCGACCGGCGTCAGGAGGCCCGCCCCGCCGGGAAGTTCAACGCCGGGCAGAAGCTGTACGCCTCCTGGATCGCGGGCGCGGCCCTGGTGATGCTCGGCACCGGCCTGCTGATGTGGTTCACCGGTCTCACACCGCTGGTGTGGCGTACCGGCGCCACCTTCGTGCACGACTGGCTCGCCCTCGCCATCGGCATCGTCCTCGCCGGGCACATCGGAATGGCCCTCGCCGACCCGGCGGCGCGGCGCGGCATGCGGACCGGCAGCGTCGAGCGGTCCTGGGCGGAGCGCGAACATCCGCTATGGGAACGGGAGTTTGAGGAGCGGCCCCGTACCGAGGACCTCTGAAACCCCCCGTGGTAACAGAACGGTCGCTTCTGGCGGATAGCTGTGCAGTCCTCCTCCACGGCAGGTAGTTTTCGCTGGCAGTCGCCCAGCGACCATGGGGCGCGCAGAGACGTCAGAAGGGGGCCGTCATGCGGGAGATGAGCCTTCCACGGGTGGTGGAACCGCCTCAGTGGGGAGGGCTTGCCGACTCCGTCTACGAGACGGCCGAGCGTACGCCCGACCTCGTGCAGATGGCCCGTCGCCCGGGGCACGACCCGAACGAATGGGTGCCCGTCACCGCGGCCGAGTTCCGCGACCGGGTCCTGGCCGTGGCCAAGGGACTGCTGGCCCACGGCATCCGCTTCGGCGACCGGGTCGCGCTGATGTCCCGCACCCGCGAGGAGTGGACGGTGCTCGCGTACGCCCTGTGGTCCCTCGGCGCCCAGGTCGTTCCCGTCTACCCGACCGCCTCCACCGACCAGCTCTCCTGGATCCTGCACGACGCCGAGGTCACGGCCATCGTCGTCGAGAACGAGGAACAGGTCATGACCGTGGGTGCCGCCGGCGACCCCACGGCCGGCCTGGTGCGCATATGGCAGATGGACAACGGCTGCCTGGACCAGCTCGCCGCCCAGGGGTACGGCGTCGAGGACGACGCCGTCCGCCAGCACCGCATGGCCGTCCAGCCCGACCAGACGGCGGCGATCTGCTACACCTCCGGAACGACGGGACGCCCCAAGGGCTGCCTGATCACCCACGGCAATCTGATGTACGAGTGCGACTCCCTGCTCGCCGACTGGGGCCACATCCTTGCCGCGCCCGGCGAACAGCCCTCCGTGCTCGCCTTCCTGCCCGTCGCCCACTGCTACGGCATCATGGTCGTCGTCGGCTGTGTGCGCGGCGGCGTCATTCTCGGCCACCAGCCCGACCTGTCCCCGCACGCGCTGCTGCCGGCCCTCGCCTCCTTCCGGCCGACGTCCGTGTACGCCGTGCCGTACATCTTCGAGAAGATCTACGACAAGGCCCGCCGGGCGGCCGAGGCCGACGGCCACGTCCGGCTCTTCGACCGGGCGGCGCAGACGGCCATGCGCTACGCCGAGGCGCTGGAGGCCCGCACCAGCGGGACCGGTCCCGGCCCCGGACCGGCCCTGCGCATGAAGCACAAGGTCTACGACCGGCTCGTCTACGGCAAGATCCGCGACGTGCTCGGCGGCCGCGTCCGCAACGCCGTCTCCGGCGGCTCCACACTCTCCCGGCAGCTCGGGCTGTTCTTCGCCGGGGCGGGCATCACCCTCTACAACGGCTACGGCCTCACCGAGACCACCGCCGCCGTCACCGCCCAGCCCGTCGACGCACCCCGCTTCGGCACGGTCGGCAGACCGCTGCCCGGATGCACCGTGCACATCGCCAGGGACGGCGAGGTGTGGGTCCGCGGCGACGTCGTCTTCGCCGGCTACCTCAACAACCCCAAGGCCACCGAGGCGGTCCTGCACGACGGCTGGTTCGCCACCGGCGACCTCGGCCACCTCGACGACGACGGGTATCTCGTCATCACCGGCCGCAAGAAGGACATCATCATCACCAGCGGCGGCAAGAGCCTGTCCCCGCTCACCCTGGAGGAACAGCTCCGCCAGCACCCGCTGATCTCGCAGTGCCTGGTCGTCGGCGACGACCGGCCCTACGTCGCGGCCCTGATCACCCTGGACCCGGAGGCCCTGCACCACTGGCAGCAGCTCCAGGGCCGGACACCGGCCGCGCCCGAGGCGCTGGCCGACGACGAGGACCTGCGCGCCCAGATACGGCGCGCGGTCAACCGGGCCAACACCAAGGTGTCACGCGCCGAGTCGATCCGCGCGTTCCGCATCCTGCCGCACGAGTTCAGCATGGCGCACGGGCACATGACGCCCTCGATGAAGCTCAGACGCGGCGCCATCGTCAGCGCGTACGCCCAGGACATAGCCAGGCTGTACGCGCAGTGAGCCGGTCCCGGGGGCTCCCGGGACCCCTCCCCGGGCCCCTCAGCGGCTCCCGGGCAGCGCCGTGAACGGCTCGGGGAAGTGCGCGGTGGCCAGGACCCCGCCGCTCGCCGCCAGCGCCTCCAGCACCGCCTGCCGGGTCGCCGTGGCCCGCTCCCGGTCCTCGTCGTAGAGATAGGCCGCCGTCGGGTCGGCGAGCTGCACCGGGTGGTGCAGCACGTCACCCGCGACCAGCAGCGCGCCGTCCCCGACCCGCACCGACTGGTGACCGGGAGTGTGGCCCGGGGTGTGCACCGTCTCCACCCCGGCGGCCAGCGCCCGCACACCGTCCACCACGTCCAGGCAGCCCGCCTTCCGCAGCGGTTCGACGACCGCCTCGGCCAGCGGTGATCCGGCGCGCGCCACCCAGTCCAGCTCGGCCCGCTGCACGACGTACCGGGCGTTGGGGAAGGCGGGGGAGACACCGTCGGCGGCCAGACTGCCCGAGACGTGGTCGCTGTGCAGATGGGTGAGCACCACGGCGTCCACCTCGTCCGGCTCCGTGCCGGCCGCCGCCAGCTCTGCGGCGAGCCGCCCCGGCACCGGCGCCCAGCTCGCGGCGGGGGAGTCCAGGGGCCCGACCCCGGTGTCCACCAGGACCGTGCGCCCGGCGGGGTCCCGCAGCAGGAAGCAGTGGAAGTGCAGCACCCAGCCGTCCTGCGGGGCATGGCCGCAGGGGCCGCTCCACACCGGATGACCGGGCCCGCCGAAGAGTTCGCCGAGCGGCCGGGCGAGCGCCTCGCCCATGGGTCCTACGGCGTCGCACAGCGGAACGACCTCCACGTCCGCGACCGACCGCGAGGGATACGGCACGAGTTCCTCCCCAGGATTGCCCAATCATTAACACACTCGTATCAAGAAGCCCCCGCGAGGCCTCTATGATCGCTCCTAGCGCTTCCGGCCCGGATCGGTCTCCAACGCCCCCGTCCGCACGCCGACGCGGCGCGCCCTCACTCCACAACGCGGCCCGGCCGGGCCGACCTCTCCCGGCCCAGCCGTACCCAAAGCCGTACCCGCACCACAGTCGTACCCGCACACCGCCGCACGCCGGCACCTCCGCGCATCCCGCGCCCGGAACGAAAGGCACCACGCATGGACAACCGCGTACGCGTCTGGCTCAATCGAACGTACGCGGAGAACGTGTTCTTCATCGAGCAGCTGCGCCATAATCCGCAGCGCAGAGCGGTGCACGTCCATGCCAGCCACACGGATCCCGACTCGCCGGTGCTGATGGCCGCGGACGAGGCCACCCTCGAACCCGAGGGCCTCACCCCGTCCGCCTACGTCGAATACGCCCTCGACCACTGTGCCCGGCACGGCATCGACGTCTTCGTACCGCGGCTGAACCAGGCCGCCGTCGCCGCACACCGGGCCGATTTCGCCGAGACCGGCACGACGGTGCTCTCGCCGCCGGCCGGGGCCATCTCCGTCTTCGAGGACAAGATCCCGGCCTACGAGGCCCTCGCCGCGGCCGGATTCCCGGTGCCGCGGTGGTGGCGGGTGAGCACCGAGGAGGAACTGCTCGCCGCGGTCGGGGAGATCGAGAGCGAAGGCGGGAAGGCCTGCCTGAAGCCCGCGTCGGGAGCGGGCGGTGAGGGCTTCCGGATCATCACGCGCCAGCCGTTCTCCATGCTCCACCTGACCGGGTACGTCTCGCCGTACGTCCCGCTCGACCTGGTCCTCCAGGCACTGCGCGGCGCCCGGGAACCCGTCCAGTGGATCGTCATGCCGTACCTCTCCTCGCCGGAGGTGTCGGTGGACTGTCTCACCGGTCCCGACGGGCGGGTCAGGCTCGCCGTGGCGCGCACCAAGAACGGGCGGAGGCGCGGATTCTCGCTCGACCCGGCGTGGCTGGAGCCCGCCCGGGGGGTCGCCGAGCACTTCGGACTGCACTACCTGACGAACATTCAGTTCCGGATGCTGGGTGAGCGGCCGGTCCTCCTGGACATCAACACCCGGGCCGCCGGGGGACTGCACCAGCTCTCGCTGTGCGGGGTCAACGCGCCCTGGGCAGCGCTGCGGCTCGCCCTCGGCGAGGAGACCGGCGACCTCACCCCGGACTTCCTCGGGCCCGACTACGCCGTCGTGGCGAGTCCGTGCCCGGTGCGCCCCGTGGGCGCGGCGCGCCGACGGCACGCCTCGGCCACCGGTGCGGCTCCCGCACAGGGTTCCTGCCCCGGACCGGTCCACGGCGCGGCTCCCGCGCACACCCCGGTCACCGCACACACCTCCATCACCGCGCACACCTCCGTCACCGCGCACGCCCCGGCTTCCGCGCACGGTGCGGCTCCGGTCCTTGCCGCGGGACCCGTGCGCGGCACCGGTCCCGCCCCCGCGCCGCTCGGCGCGCTGGAGAAGGCGCAGGCAGAGCCGGAGTTGACAGTCTGAGCCCACTCGCGGCACAGTCCGGGCGATGGAGATCGCCGACCTGACACCCGCGGAGCGCCGAGTGCGGCTGGCGTTCCCGCGGGGCGAGGGTGTCGACTTCCGCCAGGATCCCGAGGGCGGTGACCGGACGATACGCGCCGAAGTGCTGCGGGCACTGCTGCTCGGCGTCGCCCCGGCGGACGGCGAGATCGCCGGGCTGAAGGTCTGGGGCGCCCGGATCACCGGCGAACTGGACCTGATGTACGCCACCGTCGAACATCCTGTGCGGCTGCGGGAGTGCCACTTCGAGCAGGCTCCGAACCTGTACGGGGCGCAGCTGCGCCAAGTGGTCCTGCAGGACTCCGAACTACCGGGGCTGAACGCGGGCTCGGCCCGCTTCGAGGGCGTCCTGCGCCTGACGTGCTCGCGAATAACGGGCCCCGTGCGCCTGGCCGGATCGAGGATCGCCGGGGCCTTCTTCGCCAACGGCACCGAACTGGGCGACCCGGCCCTCGCGGGCGACGGCGCGGGCGACGGCGGGGCGGACGGTTCGGCGCACGGGGAACCCGTCCTGCAGCTCAACCACGCCGACATAGGGACCGACGTGTGGGCCCCCGACCTGGTCGCCCACGGCCAGGTCCGGATGAACGGCGCCACCGTCGCCGGCGAGGTGAACCTCGACCACGCCCGGCTGAGCCTCCCCGGCGGCACCGCCCTGCACGCCGAGACCCTCACTGTCGGCACCGACCTGCGCGCGTACCGGCTGTGCGCACGCGGGAGGGTCAATCTGCGGGGCGCCAGGATAGGCGGCCAGCTCAACCTGAGCCGCGCCACGCTGTCCAACCCGGGCGGCGACGCGCTGCGCGCGAGCAGCTGCGTGGCGGGCGAACTGTGGCTGCGCGAGGCGGAGCCCGTCGAGGGCGCCGTCAACCTGCGGCGCGCCCAGTTCGACGTCCTGCACGTCCCGCCGGGGGCCTGGCCCCGGACCGTGAAGCTGGACGGCCTGACCTACCGCAGTCTCGTGCCGCATCTGCCGGCCGCGGAACGCCTCCCGGTGCTCGGCCGCGACGACGCCGGCTATGTGCCGCACTCCTACGAGCAACTGGCCGGGGCATACCGGGCGATCGGCGACGAGGCCGCCGCTCGCACCGTGCAGCTCGAGAAGCTGCGCCGCCACCGCGGCACGCTGCCCTGGTACGCCAGGGCATGGGGCTACCTCCAGGACGCGGCCGTCGGCTACGGCTTCCGCCCGATGCGCGCCACCGGCTGGCTGTCGGCCCTGCTGCTCACCGGGACGGTCGCCTTCGCGCTCGAGCGGCCGCAGCCGCTGAAGGCCGGTGAGGCCCCCGACTTCAACCCGGTCTTCTACACCCTCGACCTGCTGCTGCCGATCATCGACTTCGGGCAGGAACGCGCCTTCGCGCCCGAGGGCGCGCAGCAGTGGCTGTCGTACCTCCTGGTGGTCATGGGCTGGATCCTCGCCACCACGGTCGTGGCGGGCATCTCCCGCTCCCTCAGCCGACAGTAGCCGCCGCGGGGCGGCCGCGGCCGGGGCTCACGGCGTGACGTCCCCGTCGACATACACCCAGGCGCCCTCGTGGCGCGTGAACCGGCTGCGCTCGTGCATCGAGCCGGGACGTCCCCGGTCGGTGAAGCGGGCGCGGAAGGTGACGGTGCCCTCGGTGTGGAAGGCGCTGCCGCCGGTCGTCTCCAGGATGTCGAGGCCGGTCCAGCGGGGTGCGCCCTCGAAGCCGATCCCGGGCGGCCGGGTGTCCGGGTGCCAGGTGCGCAGCAGGTAGGCCGCGTCGCGCACGGCGTAGGCGCTGTAGCGGGAACGCATCAGCGCCTCGGCGGTCGGCGCCGGGGCCTGTCCGGTGTGGAAGCGCCGGCAGCACTCGCCGTACGGGGCGGTCCGCCCGCAGGGGCAGGGCGAGGTGGCGGAGACGGCGGCGGACGAGGGCCGGGGCCGTGAGGGCCTGCGAGATGGCATGGTCGAAACGTTACCCCCGGCGAATCTGCACACGATGCGAGGCCGGCGCACGGCACCCGGCCCCGCGCGGCGCCGGGCCGGGTGCCGTGTCTCCCCGGTCGTCGGCGAGGTCACCGGCATCGTCGGGTCCGCCACCGGCGTCGACACCGCCTGGGCCGCGAATCGGGTCGCCGGCCTCTGAGACGCTGCGTCCCGCCCCCTGGGGAGACACCGCCCGGGGCGCACAGGCGGTACGGGGGCGCCCGTCTTCACCCCCCCACCACGTCCTCGTGCCGCGTCTGCGGCAAGTTCACGCTGCTGCGGCTGCTGAACGGCTTCGAACGGCCGCTGTCCGGGAGCGTGCTCCACGACGGGAAGGACCTCGCGGCTCTCGACCGGTCCGCGGTGCGCCGCCAGTGCGGAGTGGTCCTCCTGCAGAACGCCCATCCGCCGACCGGGTCCGTCCTCCACTGGGTCCGCGGCGCGGTGGCGTTCATCCAGGAGGTGTGGGAGGCCGCCGCGCGGACCTGCTCGCCGAGACCGGCGGCCGACCGCACGAGCCGGTGTGCCGTCAGTTGCGCCGATCGCAGACGGCCCGGGCTCGGCCGGGCTGTGCCAGGGGCGGCGGGGGCGGCGGGCGGAACCGTGCAGTGCGCCCGCCGTGACCCGGCGTTATGTCAGGAACGCTCCGCCGCAGCACCGTTGAGGTGCGGCAGGTAGTGGTCCAGACGGTCCTTCTTCGTGCGCAGATAGGGCAGGTTCTCCTCGCAGGGCGGGATCAGCAGCGGCACCTGCTCGGCGATCTTGACTCCGTGCCGCAGCAACGCCTCGTGCTTGAGGGGGTTGTTCGACATCAGCCGCACCGAGCGCACCCCGAGGTCGTGCAGCATCTCAGCCGCGACCCGGTAGTCACGCGCGTCCACCGGCAGCCCGAGGGCGAGGTTCGCCTCGACCGTGTCCAGACCCTCCGCCTGAAGCTTCATGGCCCGCAGTTTGGCCAGCAGGCCGATGCCGCGCCCCTCGTGGCCCTGGAGGTAGACGAGAATCCCGTTCCCCTCCGCCACGATGGCCCGCAGCGCGGCGGACAGTTGCTCACCGCACTCGCAATGCCGCGATCCGAAGGCGTCCCCCGTCAGACACTCCGAATGCACACGGACCAGCACGCCCTCACGCTCCACATCGCCGTGGACGAGAGCTATTTGTTCTTCCCCGCTGTTTCGGTCCAGGTATCCGAAAGCGAGGAAATCGCCGTGCACAGTGGACAGCCGGACATTCACCACGCGTTCGACACCTGAAGCGAGAGCACCCGAAGTGCGAGCCCCGCCGTCGAACATCCCGTCACTTTCTGTCATGTCCCGACCCTATCTGGTACGTCGCGGCAACGTGCGCGAAAATGAGAAGGAGCAACAACTCGCCGACCAGTTCACCACGTTCGAAAGGCCGGGAAAAGCATGAGTACTTCTGGAGGCCGGCGCACGGCCCTGCCCGGCCTGCTGCCGCCGGACACGACGGCGGACGTCGGGGCCGCGGGGGCCCGCGTCGCCGTCCTCCCCGTCGGAAGCTTCGAGCAGCACGGAGCGTACCTTCCGCTGGTGACCGACACCGTCGTCGCCTGCGTCATCGCCCGGGAGGTCGCCGCGGCCCATCCCGTGCTGCACCTCCCGCCGTTGACGGTCTCCTGTTCCCACGAGCACGCCGACTGGCCCGGAACCGTCAGTATTTCCGCCACCACCCTGCACGCGATCGTGCGCGACATCGCCGGATCCCTCCACCGATCCGGCATCAAGTCCCTCATTCTGGTGAACGGGCACGGCGGAAATTACGTACTGCGCAACGTGGTTCAGGAATCCGCCGGCGGCGGCACCCGCATGGCGCTGTTCCCCGGCCCGGCCGACTGGGACACCGCACGAACCGAAGCGGGAGTGCTGACGCCGTCCCACAGCGATATGCACGCAGGCGAGTTGGAGACGTCCATCCTCCTGCACGCGCATCCCGAACTGGTCCGCGCCGGTTATGAGACCTCCGATTTCCTTGCCGATGACAGGAAACACCTCCTCACTCTCGGTATGTCCGCGTACACGGAGTCCGGCGTCATCGGCCGTCCTTCCGAAGCCTCCGCGGAGAAGGGAAAGAAACTCCTCGCCTCACTCGTCGATTCCTTCGGCGAGTACCTCGCACTGCTCGACCCGACGGCCCAGGAGGCCCCGTGACCGGCGTACTGCACACCGAAGAAGCCTGGGAGCGGCTGCGCGGCGTCCGCACCGACGACGACGCCGAAGCCGCCGGCCTCACCCGCGACGCGGACGGCTGCCACCGCTGGAGACGGCCCGCGTCGCCCGGCGCGCAGGCCCTCGCCGACCGCTACCTTCCGCTGTGCCTCGCCGGACCGCGCCTCGCCTTCGCCCAGCTCGGTCAGAGCCTGGACGGGTTCATCGCCACCCGCACCGGCGACGCCGACTACGTCACCGGCGAGGAGGACCGCCGTCATCTCCACCGGCTGCGCGCCCTCGCCGACGCGGTGCTCGTCGGCGCCGGCACCGCCGTCGCCGACGACCCCCAGCTGACCGTGCGCGCCTGCACCGGGGCCAACCCGGTGCGCGTGGTCCTCGACCCGCGGGGCCGGGTCCCCGCCCACCGGCGGGTGTTCACCGACCGGTCAGCACCCACCCTGTGGATCGTGGGCGCCGACGGCGACCACGTGCCGGACCCTCCGGACGGCGTCGACGTAATCGTCCTGCCGGACCGCTCCTCGTTCGCGCCCCGCAGCCTGGTGCGCACGCTGGCGCGCCGGGGCCTCGGCCGGGTACTCGTCGAGGGAGGCGGCGTCACGGTGTCGCGTTTCCTCCACGAGCAGGCGCTGCACCGCCTCTACGTCACCGTGGCACCGGTCCTTCTCGGTGACGGCGTCCCCGGCCTGCGCTTCGCCGGTACGCCGGTGATGCGGGAGGCGCTGCGTCCGCCGACGCGGCGCGCCGTCCTCGGCGAGGACACCCTGTTCGAACTCGACCTGCGGGCGCCGGAGTCCGGCGGCCCACTGGCCCGCCAGGACCAGCGCGCCGGGCAGGGCCGCGGCGAAGGCGAGCACTCCGTAGACCACCGCCACGGTCAGCCCCTGTGCCGCGCCGAGGCCCGCGGCGCCGAAGGCCCATGCGGTGACGCCCTCCCGGGGACCCCAGCCGCCGATGTTCAGCGGCAGCGCCATCGCGAGCAGGGCCAGCACCATCAGGGGCAGCAACTGGGCGGCCGGCGCGGTTGATCCGGCCGCGCGCGCGGCGACCAGGAACATGCCGAGATGGCCCGCCAGCACCACCACGGAGGACAGGAGCACCCCGGGCAGGGCCCGGCGCGTCAGGAGCCCGGCCCGGGCCTCGGCCGACATCGCGCGGACCGCGCGCCGCCACCGGGCCGTCCCGGGCCGGCGCGCGGCGGGCCGCCGGGCCGACCGCACCGCCACGGCGATCGCGAGGGCGATGGCCAGGGCGGCCGGCACGGCGAGCAGCAGCACGGCGGCCGGGGCGGGGCCTGCCAGGGAGTGCACCGGCGCCAGGGACACCGGCGGGTCGGCCAGCAGCACCGCGGCGCCGGCCACGATCAGCACCACCTGTCCCGCTGTGCGCTCCAGGACGACGGCGCGCACCCCCCGGCCGAGATCGCCCGCGCCCTGCCCGTGCCGCACGGCGCGGTGCACGTCGCCGAGCACACCGCCGGGCAGCGCCGCGTTCAGGAACAGCGCCCGGTAATAGTCGGCGACGGCCCGGCCCAGCGGCAGCCGGATGCGCAGCCCGCCCGCCACCAGGCACCAGCGCCAGGCGCTGAACACCGTGGTCAGCAGGCCGATGCCGAGGGCCGCGAGCAGCGTCGCGCCGTCGATCCTGCGCAGACCGTCCAGGAACGCCCCGGTACCGAGGCGCCACACCAGCGCGGTGAGGATGGCCGCTCCGGCCAGCATGCCCAGCCGCGACCTGATCGCCCGGGCCATCACGCCGCCCCTTCCGCCGGCCGGGGCAGCGCCAGCAGATCGCTGTGGTGCACGACCACGCGCAGCCCGCCCGCCGCGCACTGCGCGAGCCTGCGGTCCAGGTACTCCCCGGCGTCCGGCGCCAGCTCCGGACACTGCTCCACGGCGGCACCGACCCAGCCGCGCAGCCACTGCGCGGTCAGCGCCGACGCCTCGGCGCCGAGCCGCCACGGGCTGGCGTGCAGCCGTACCGTCGCACCGTGCCGCGCGAAGACCTCCGCCGCCACCGTGACGGCGTCGGGACCCAGCAGCGCGCCGCGCCGCTGGTGGGCGTTGAAGGCGTCGGCGATCGCGGCGTCCATCGGGTCGCCGGGCATGAGGTCGACCCGGCCGGCCACCGACAGCGCCAGCAGCGCGGGGCACCCGGCACCGGCGCAGGCGGCGGCCAGCCCCTCGACCTCCTCGGCGGTGAGCACGTCCAGCAGCGCGGACGCCGTCACCAGTGAGGCACCGGCGAGGTCCGCCGCGCCCAGCGCGGACAGCTCGCCGTGCTCCACGGCGACAGTGACGGCGCTGCCGTCGGCGGCGGTGCGCGGTGTCTGCGCCGCGGCCAGGCCGAGCAGCCGCGGGTCGTGGTCGTGCAGCACCCAGTGCTGTGGTCCGTCCAGCCGCGGCGCCAGCCAGCGTCCCATGGAGCCCGTGCCGCACCCCAGGTCGTGGACGACGTGCGGCCGATCGGCGTGCCGCCCGAGGAACTCGCTCAGCGGGCCCAGGAGTTCGGTGGCCCGCGCCGCGGCGTCGGCGCCCTCGCGCAGCTCCAGCCACTCGGGGGCGTACTGCGGTGCGCCGGTGGTCTCGGTGCCGGTGGTGCCGGTACCGGTGCTGGTGCTGGTGGTCACGGTGCCGGTGTCCTCGCCCGTGCCGGTGCCGGTCGTGCTCACAGCGGCCTCCGGGGTGCCCGCCGGAGGTCCTCGAGCACCCCGCCGACGCTGCGCGCCGTCGTCGCCCAGCCGTCCAGCGAGGCACGGCGCCCGCGCGCGGCCGCCTTCAGCCGGTTGCGCAGCCCCGGATCGCCGAACCAGCGGCGCAGCGCCGCCGCCAGCGCCACCGGATCCTCCGGCGGTACGAGCAGGCCGGGCACGGTGCCGTCGGGCGCGTGACCGAGGGCCTCGGGGAGCCCGCCGACCTCCGTCGCCAGCACCGGAACGCCGCGCGCCAGGGCCTCGGTGACGGCCATGCCGTACGTCTCCGCGGAGGAGGGGAGCACCAGCAGATCGGCGGCGGCGTAACTGGCGTCGAGTTCGGCGCCGGCCCGCGGACCCGTCAGCGTCAGCCGGTCACCGAGCCCCCGCTTCCCGATCAGCTCGCGCAGCCGGGCCACATACGCGGGGTCCTGGCCGAGCCCGCCGACGCACACGCAGTCGCAGGGCTGGTCGGCGATCCCGGCAAGGGCCTCCACCAGCAGGTGCTGGCCCTTGCGCGGGGTGACCGAGGCGACGCACAGCAGCCGGGAGACCCCGTTGGTGCCCGAGGCCAGGGGCGCGATGTCCGCGCCGGGGGCCGCGACACGGACCCGGCCGGGTGCCAGCCCGTGGTGGGCGACCAGCCGGCGGGCGGCCCAGGCGCTGGTCGCCACGACCGCGGACACGGCCCGCAGGACGCTGCGCTCCCGGGCGTCGAGCTCCGCCGCCAGGGCGGGCGCCAGCCCCGTCTCGTCTCCCAGCGGCAGGTGCACGAGCACCGCCAGGCGCAGCCGTGCCGCCTCCGGCACGACGATCTCCGGTACGCCGCAGGCGACGAGCCCGTCGAGCAGGACGACGGTGCCGTCGGGCAACTGCGCCAGGGTGCGGGCCAGTTCCCGGCGTGCGGCGGCGCCCGGCCGCGGCCAGGCGCCGGGCACGGCGTGCCGGTGCACCTGCCAGCCGAAGCCGGGCAGGTCCAGGCAGACCCTGCGATCGTAGGTGTTGCCGCCGCTGGGCGCGGCGGGATCGTCGACGCCCCCCGGCATCACGAAGTGCATCGAGCGCAGGGAGGTCGGGATGATGTCGGGCCTGTCCACCGTCTGCATGGTCACAGCGCACGCTCATAACTCGCCCAGGCGACATGCGACTCGTGCAGGGTGACCGTGATCCCGGCCAGCCCCCGGGCGCCCTCGCCCAGCTTGCCGGCGTGCACCCGGTCGGCGAGGCGGTCGGCGACCACCTTGGCGAGGAACTCGGTGGAGGTGTTGATACCGGCGAAATCCTCCTCGTCGTCCAGATTGCGGTAGTTCAGCTCGCCGACGATCGCGCCGAGCTCTCGGGTCGCCAGTCCGATGTCGACGACGATGTTGTCGTCGTCCAGCTCCGGACGGCGGAAGGTGGCATCCACGAGGAACGTCGCTCCGTGCAGGCGCTGCGCCGGACCGAAGACCTCCCCGCGGAAACTGTGGGCGATCATGAGGTGATCGCGGACGGTGATGCTGAACAACGGGCGACCCTCCAGGTGCGGCACGTCGGGCCCCTGACGGGGCATGTCGTGTAGTACGGCCGGTCCGTCACCCGTGTTCAGGGGTGCGTCGCCGAATCACCGGCCGGGTCGTACAGAACGCGGTGGCAGAGCAGACCGGGGACCTCTCCGGCGGCGATCCGCGGCATCACCTGCGGCAGTTCCCCGAACGCGCACTCACCGGTGATGAGCGCGTCGAACGCGGGGTCGGCCAGCAGCGTGAGGGCGAGCGCAAGCCGGTCGGCGTAGGTCCTGCTCGCACGCCGGGCGGGGGAGACGGCCCCCACCTGGCTGCTGCGCACCACCAGTCGGCGTGAGTGGAAGGCCTCGCCCAGCGGCAGTGCGACCCGCCGGTCGCCGTACCAGCTCAGTTCGACGACCGTGCCCTCGGGGCGGAGGAGTTCCAGCGAACGCGTGAGTCCCTCCTCGGTGGCGCTGGCGTGCACGACGAGGTCGCAGTCGCCCTCGGCCTCGCCGGGCAGCGCGAAGTCGACGCCGAGCGCCCGCGCGGTCGCCTCGCGCGCCGGGTCCGCGTCGACCAACTGCACGCGCACGGCCGGGTACCGGGCCAGCAGCGCGGCGACGCAGGAGCCGACCATGCCCGCGCCGACCACGGCGATCCGGTCGCCGATCAGCGGCGCGGCGTCCCACAGCGCGTTCACGGCGGTCTCCACCGTCCCCGCCAGCACGGCCCTTCCGGCGGGCACGCCGTCCGGCACCGGGGTCACGGCGCTCGCCGGGACGACGTACCGCGTCTGGTGCGGGAAGAGGCAGAAGACCGTACGGCCGGCCAGCCCCCCGGGCCCCTCCTCGACGACGCCCACGTTGAGGTAGCCGTACTTGACGGGTGCGGGGAACTCGCCCTCCTGGAACGGGGCCCGCATCTCGGCGTACTGACTCTCCGGCACCCCGCCGCGGAACACCAGCGACTCCGTGCCGCGGCTCACCCCGGAACACAGGGTGCGCACCACGACGTCGCCGTCACCGGGCTCGGGCAGGACCACCTCGCGTATCTCGCCCCGGCCCGGTGAGCTGAGCCAGAAGGCACGGGCCGCGTGGCGCATCGGCATTCTCCTGAACGATCGGGCGACGCTTCACGTACTGATCGACACGAAGCCGCGAACACGCTACGCGGCGTTGATCGAATCTGCCACACAGCCGGAGGGTTCACGGTGGCCCTGAACAACACGTACGACACGAGGCTGTTCCGGCAGGAGACAGTCTTCGGCGCGGGTGCGCAGCTGCTCCTGCTGGCCGTGCTCGGCGCGGCCATCGGCCTCGGACCCGCGGGATGGCTGACCGGTGTCGCTTTCACCGCGGCGACCTGGGCGGTGCTGGACCGCGCACTGAGCCGCTGCTGGCTGAGTTCCTTCGGCCCGGCCAACCGCGTCACCCTCGCCAGGGCCACGCTCGTCGGGGGTGTGACCGCGCTGGTCGCCGACTCCTTCGAGAGCCCTCCGCCGGTCACGGTCCTGGTCGCGCTCACCGCGGTGGCGCTCGTCCTCGACGCGGTGGACGGCCGGGTCGCGCGCCGCACCGGGACCTCCTCGGCCCTGGGAGCCCGCTTCGACATGGAGGTCGACGCCTTCCTCATCCTGGTGCTCAGCGTCCATGTCGCCACCTCGCTGGGGCCCTGGGTGCTGTGCATCGGCGTCATGCGCTACGCCTTCGTCGCGGCGGCGCGGGTGCTGCCGTGGCTGCGCGCGCCGCTGCCGCCGAGCCACGCCCGCAAGACCGTCGCGGCCCTCCAGGGGATCGCGCTGCTGGCGGCGGCCCCCGGGGTCCTGCCGCGTCCGCCGGCGTTCGCGGCGGTCCTGCTGGCGCTCGGCCTGCTCGTCTGGTCGTTCGGGCGGGACGTGCGGTGGCTGTGGAAACAGGAGACCCTGCGCGAGCGGGCGCTGCGGGAGCCCGCCCTGGGGGAGACGGTCCTGCGGCAGGTGCTGCCCGGTGAGGATCTCGGCGCACCCCCCGTCCGGCGCGCGGAACCGGAGACGGCCGCATCGGCGTGATGCGGGCCGGGTGCCCGGCGTCCGGCGCCCGCCTGGTGCCCGGCGTCCCGGCACGGGCGCAGCGGCAGCGTCCCGCGCCGCGGGTCCGCTCCGGCGCCGCGCCCGGTCCGCCCGGGGGAGGGCACTGCTTGTTCCGGGGAAACGCGGAAGACCCCTGGCTCGCCAGGGGTCTTCCCTCTGTGTCCGAGGGGGGACTTGAACCCCCACGCCCGATAAAGGGCACTAGCACCTCAAGCTAGCGCGTCTGCCATTCCGCCACCCGGACAAGGTTGCTCCGCGGTGTTGGCCGCGGCGACAGACACAACAATACCAAGGAATGAGAGTGCCTTTCACCTGCGTATCGACGCGGGGCATAAGCTGAGCTTATGCCTGAGCGCCGGGGACCCGGTGGGGGCTCCGAGGGCCGCCGCGGGAAGGCCGCAGGCCGCGGGTCCGGGACGGCGAACCGGACCTGCGGCCCATCGGCCGCCGGGCACCCGCGGCCGGTCCGGTCAGCAGCCCCCGTCGCGCAGGGAGTGCAGGTGGTCACTGGACTTCCGCGCGAAGAGGAAGGAGTCCGCCGGGTTGTCGTGCTCCGCCTGCCAGTGGTGGTAGCGACGGCCGCCGTGAGGCCTGGTGACCGCGGACATGAACCTCCGGTAGTCGATGTCGCCGTCCCCCACATCCACCATGCGGTAGCCGTCGCGGACGGAGTCGTCGCGTTCGCCGTCCTTGACGTGGAACAGCGGGTAGCGGTGCGGCTGCCGCAGTACGTAGTCGAGGGGTTCGAAGGGCGCGGGGGTTCCGTCGGCGCGCCTGCCGAAGCGGAACTGTCCCGCGTAGGCCCAGTAGACGTCCATCTCCAGGTAGACCAGACCCGGGTCGGTCTCCGCGAGCAGTACGTCGTAGAGGCGCACGTCGGGGCGGTCGCTCGCGAACGAGAACTCCTCGGCGTGGTTGTGCTGGTAGAACTTCATGCCGCGCTTCTTCGCCTCGGCGCCGTACTGGTTGAACTCCTCGGCGCAGCGCTTCCAGCCGTCGACGGTGTCGCCGTAGCGCCAGGGGCCGGAGGCGGTGCCGATGTGCTTGAGGCCGAGGGCTTCGGCGTCGTCGAGGACCTTGCTGAGGTTCTGCGCGAAGGTGTAGGCGGCGGGGTCGTCGGCGTAGTAGCCGACGTGGCTGCCGATGGGGTTCAGCCCGTGGTCGCGGGCGAGGCGTCTGAGCCGGGCGAGGGAGATGGCGCCCGCGGAGCCCTGGGTGTAGCCGGCGAACTCGATCTCGTCGTAGCCGTAGCGCTCCAGCTCGGCGAAGACGGGGGCGAAGCCGAGTGTGGAGACCTTGTCGCGGAGGCTGTAGAGCTGGATTCCGAGGCGGCCGGGGGGCAGCACGGGACGGCCCCGGCCGGTGCCCCTGCTCCGGTCGGCGGTGCTCCGGTCGGCGGTGCCGGGCGAACCCGCCGGGCCTGTTGTGGTGGCCGCGGCGGCGGGGACGGCGGCCGCGCCGAGGAGCGTGGCGGCGGTGGCGCCCGCGGCCACACCGAGCATGCCGCGTCTGCTGAGTCTGCGTGCGAGTTCCTCGTCGGCCGGGGTGTGTTTGCGGCTCATGGCGGTGTCTCCTGGTCCTTGCGTCGACTGGGCGGGGGTCGTGCGGTCAGGGATCTGTTCGAGCCGGTTCCGGGTGGGAGTCCGGGTGATCCCCGATGCTGAGGTGACCTACCGCTGATTCACTTGGTCTCGGCGATACCGGCGAGGTGAAGCAGCAGGGCTTTCACTTCGGTCGCGGCGACGCGGCCGTTCACGGCATGGGGGGTGGAGCAGATGAGGACCGGTCCTTCGGTCTCCTTCTCGGGAAGGCGCCCGTGGCTGCCCCGAATAGGCGAGGGGTCGAGCGGTACGACCGCCATGCGGTAGCGCATGCCGAGTTTCTTGCGCGCGAGCGCCTTGGCCG
Organism: Streptomyces sp. GC420; assembly: GCF_009916105.1. Lineage (GTDB taxonomy): Bacteria > Actinomycetota > Actinomycetes > Streptomycetales > Streptomycetaceae > Streptomyces. The sequence goes on from NZ_JAAAXQ010000068.1 coordinate 25,154, forward strand.
CCTTGACCTTCACATAGGGATCGAGCGGGTCCATGAAGAGTTCGGCGGGGTCGTAGCCGGGTTTGCGGTGGATCTCGACGAGGCGCGCGAAGTCGGGGGCGCGGTCGTCGTCGAGCCAGTAGTAGTACGTGAACCAGGCGTCGGGCTCGGCGAGGGCGACCAGTTCCCCGGAGCGGGGGTGGTCCAGGCCGTGCCGCTTCTTGCCCCGGTCGTCCAGGATCTCGTCGATGCCGGCCAGGCCTTCGAGGGCCGTACGGGCCTCCGCCAGGTCCTCTTCCCGGCGGACGTAGATGTGGGCGAGTTGGTGGTCGGCGACGGCGAAGGCCCGCGAGGCGGCCGGGTCGAGGTACTCCATGCCGTCCTGCGTGTGGACCTCGAGGAGCCCGGCGCGGCGCAGGGCGCGGTTGATGTCGACGGGCCGGCCGACCCGGGTGATGCCGTACTCGGAGAGCGCGACGACGGTGCGGCCCTCCCGGGCGGCATCGTCGAGGAGGGGTGCGAGTGCGGCGTCGAAGTCGGCGGCGGCCCGGTGTGAGCGCGGGTCGTCGGGGCCGAAGCGCTGGAGGTCGTAGTCGAGATGAGGGAGGTAGCACAGGGTGAGGTCGGGGCGGCGGGTGCGCATGATGTGCCGGGAGGCGTCGATGATCCACTGTGAGGAAACCAGGTCGGCGCCCGGGCCCCAGAAGTGGAAGAGGGGGAAGGTTCCGAATTTCCCGGTGAGTTCGTCGTGGAGCTGCGGGGGCCTGGTGTAGCAGTCGGGTTCCTTCCGGCCGTCGGCGTAGTAGACGGGGCGGGGGGTGACGGTGATGTCGGTGTCGGCGCCCATCGCGTACCACCAGCAGATGTTCGCGACCGTGTAGCCGGGGTGGGCGCGGCGGGCGGCGTCCCAGAGCCTCTCTCCGCCGACAAGGGCGTTGTTCTGGCGCCACAGCAGGACCTCGCCGAGGTCGCGGAAGTACCAGCCGTTGCCGACGATGCCGTGCTCCGCGGGCAGGGTGCCGGTCAGGAAGGTCGACTGGGCGGCGCAGGTGACGGCGGGCAGGACGGTGCCGAGGGCGGCTTGTGAGCCGGAGGCGGCGAGGGCCGTCAGGTGCGGCATGTGGGTGAGGAGGCCGGGGGTGAGGCCGACGACGTCGAGGACGAGAAGCGGAGTGGGCCGCCGGGCCCGGTCCGGTGCGGGGGTGGTGGTCATGGCAGTTCCTTGAGACCGAGGTCGGTCAGCAGGTCGCGTGCGAGGGCGAGTTCGGCCGCGATGCCCTCGGTGAGCTGGGTGCGGGTACGGGGGCGCAGTTCGGCCGGCAGGGCCTGCCAGGTGTAGGTCTCGACCTCCAGGTGGCGGGTGAGCGGTCCGGGCCCGCCGACGAGGACGCCGAGTGCCTCGCGCAGGACGGGGAGGGTGGA
>NZ_JAAAXQ010000690.1 GCF_009916105.1 Streptomyces sp. GC420
CCTCGCGCTTGCTGGAGGAGGCGCCGAGGACGTTGTCGCGGCGGGTCGGGGGCTGGCCCCCGTCGAAGCCGGCGGCGATGACGGTGACACGCACCTCGTCGCCGAGCGCGTCGTCGATGACCGCGCCGAAGATGATGTTGGCCTCGGGGTGGGCGGCCTCGCTGACCAGCTGGGCCGCCTCGTTGATCTCGAACAGGCCGAGGTCGGAACCGCCGGAGATGGACAGCAGCACCCCGCGCGCGCCGTCGATGGACGCCTCCAGCAGTGGCGAGGAGATGGCCATCTCGGCCGCGGCCACGGCGCGGTCGTCGCCTCGCGCGGAGCCGATGCCCATGAGTGCGGAGCCGGCCTCGGACATCACGGACTTGACGTCGGCGAAGTCGAGGTTGATGAGGCCGGGGGTGGTGATGAGGTCGGTGATGCCCTGGACGCCGGAGAGCAGCACCTGGTCCGCGGACTTGAAGGCGTCGAGCACGCTGACCTGGCGGTCCGAGATGGACAGCAGCCGGTCGTTGGGGATGACGATGAGGGTGTCGACCTCTTCGCGCAGGGCGGCGATGCCGTCCTCGGCCTGGTTGGCCCGGCGCCGGCCCTCGAAGGTGAACGGCCGGGTGACCACACCGATGGTGAGGGCCCCGAGCGAACGCGCGATGTTGGCGACGACCGGGGCACCGCCGGTGCCGGTCCCGCCGCCCTCACCGGCGGTGACGAAGACCATGTCGGCCCCCTTGAGGACCTCCTCGATCTCCTCGCGGTGGTCCTCGGCGGCCTTGCGGCCGACGTCGGGGTTGGCGCCTGCGCCCAGCCCCCGGGTGAGTTCACGGCCGACGTCCAGCTTGACGTCGGCGTCGCTCATCAACAGCGCCTGGGCGTCGGTGTTGATCGCGATGAACTCGACGCCCTTGAGACCGACCTCGATCATCCGGTTGATGGCATTGACACCACCGCCGCCGACACCGATGACCTTGATGACTGCGAGGTAGTTCTGCGGTGCTGCCACGTCGAAGGCCTCTCGCCTCGAGTTACGTGTCGTCGCCTCACACCGCCGTGCGGGGCGCCGACTGATGCCGAATGGGGCGGTCCGAATCGCCGACCCGAACCCTAACGTTGAAGTTTAGGGTTACCAGTATGTCCGTTCCCTGGAGTCTTCTGAACAGGACACTAAGTCGACAAGTGGTGCGCGTTCAACGAACACGCCGAACCTCCCGTTTTTCTTTTCACCCTATGTGATCACTCAAGTGGCTGGCCAACCAGGGTGCTTGCACGACGTGGCGCGCGTCAACTCCCCGCGACAGCGGGGGCGGTGGGCGCGCTGACGTCGAAGTACCCCGCCTCCGGCTCGGCCTTCATCAGCGCGAGCAGGACGCGGGCCTTCGCCGCGCCGCTCTCCGGGCTGCCCCAGACGACCGTCCGGCCGCCGGTCAGGTCCAGCGAGACGGCGTCGTACGAAGAGATCTTGACAGTACGCGTACTGCGGGCGATCCGGTCGGGAAGCGCGCTCGCGACACGCACCGCTTCGCGGGTCAGCCGCTCGGTGCCGAAGCGGCGCAGACTCGGTGAGCGGGAGGCGGCCATCACCAGAAGGGGAACGCCCCGGGGAGCGGTCGCCACGGTGGCGAACCGGACTCCTTCCGCGTCCACTTCGATGAACTTTCCGCCCTTTTCGATGAGCAGTTCCGGCTTTCGCTCGGTCACTTCCAGAATGATTCCACGCGGCCAGGAGCGTTCGGCCTCGACCGAGTCGATTCGGCGCAATTTCCCCCGCAGTCGCGTCTCGACGGCTTCGAGGTCGACGGAAATCAACTGCTCGCCCATCGGCACTCCTGCGGCTTCACGCACCTGCGCGGCGGTCAGAACCTCCGTGCCCGAGACGGAGACCCTCTCGACGCGCAGCCAGCTCGAACCGTACAGCAGCCAGAGGACCGGGCCGGTCAGCAGAACTCCGGCCAGCGGCAGAAGGATCCGCGCCCGCCGCCCGGGCAGCCGGAGGC
>NZ_JAAAXQ010000691.1 GCF_009916105.1 Streptomyces sp. GC420
CGCCATGACACCAGCCCCGCGCACCCCAGGGGAACCATCAGCGCAGCCGCAGACCCTGCCCCTGCTCGTGGAGCGGAACGCCCGCCTCTACCCCGGCCTGCCGGCCCTGTCCTGGCAGGAGCCGGGCGGCCGGGACGACGGATGGACCACGCTGAGCTGGGCCGGGGTCAGGGAGCACACCACCCGCCTCGCGGCGGGCTACGCGGCGCTGGGCGTCGGCCGCGGTGACCATGTGCTGCTCATGATGGCCAACCGGCAGGAGCACTGGCTGTCCGACCTCGCGCTGGTTCGCCTCGGCGCCGTACCGGTCAGCGTCTACGGCACCTCCGCCCCGCCGCAGGTGGCGCACGTCGCCCGCAACTGCCGGGCGAGAATCGCCGTCGTCGAGGGCGCCGAGCAGGTGGAACTGTGGGCGCCGCTGCTGGACGATCCCGGCACACCGCTCGACCGGCTCGTCGTGGTCGAGCCCGGCGCGGAGGGCGGCCACTTCCCGTACGCCGCGCTGGTCAGGGAGCCGGTGCCGGAGCAGTTCGGGAAGTCGCTGGACACCGCGCGGCCCGACGACCCGCTGACCGTCGTCTACACCTCCGGCACCACGGGCGAACCCAAGGGTGTGGTGCTCAGCCACCGCCAGGTGCTCGCGAACGCCGTCGCACTCGACGCGGTAGTCGAACTGCCGCCGCACGTCGAGCACATCTGCTACCTGCCGTTCGCGCACATCGCGGAGCGGATGCTGGGCATCTACCTGCCCTGTCACCGCGCCTCGCACGTCTACCTGTGCGGCGCCCCGCAGACCGTGCCCGACACCGTGCGGAAGGTGCGGCCCGCGCAGTTCTTCGGCGTACCGAGGATCTGGGAGAAGCTGGCTGCCGGCCTGCGGACCAAGCTGGCCGTGCTGCCGCGGGAGCAGCGGGCGGTCATCGAGGAGGCCGCGCGGGCGGCGCGGGAGCACGTCGGATTCCGGGAACGGGGAGAGGAGCCGCCCGCGGAACTCGAAGCGGCCCACGCCCGGTACCGGGAGGCGGTCCTGCTGCCGCTGCTGGCCGCCGGCGGGCTCGACCGGATCACCTGGGCGGCCAGTGCCTCCGCGCCCATGCCGATCGACGTGGTGCGTTTCTGGGCGGGCTTCGGCATCGTCATCATGGACGCCTGGGGGCTCACCGAGACCACCGGCGTGGCGACGACGAACAGCCCCCGCACCGGGTTCCGGCTGGGATCCGTCGGGCGTGCCGTCTCGTCGGTGGAGGTCAGGACCGTGGAGGACGGCGAGATCGAGGTGCGCGGGGAGTCCGTCTTCTCCGGCTACCTGCAGCCGGACGGCTCGGTCAGGTCCGCACTGGACGAGGACGGCTGGCTCCGTACCGGTGACATCGGCCGGATCGACGAGGACGGCTACGTCTGGATCACCGACCGCAAGAAGGAGATGATCATCACCTCGACGGGGAAGAACGTGTCCCCGGCCCTGGTCGAGAACGCCCTCAAGGAACACCCGCTGATCGGGCAGGCGCTCGTCCACGGCGACAACCGTTCCTACCTCGTCGCCCTGCTGGTACTGGACCCCGAAGCGGGGCCCGCATGGGCGGCGGCCAACGGTATCGGTACGCCGGGCGGCCTCGAGGAGCTGGCCGCGCACCCCGCCGTACGCGCCGAGGTGGACCGGGCGGTCGCCGCCGCCAACTCCCGGCTGAACAGGACGGAGCAGGTCAAGCGGTACGAGCTGCTGGCCCGTGAGTGGGGCCCGGCGACCGGTGAACTGACCCCGTCGCTGAAGATGCGGCGGCGCGTCATCAAGGAGAAGTACGCGTCCGAGCTGGAGCTCCTCTACGACAACGAGGGCTGAGCCGGCCCTCGGTCGGCACACGGCGGCCGCCTGGCGCGAACTGTGCCACGAATTCCAGCAGTTCGGTGGGCAAGAGGGGCAGCGGTGGAAGGAAGTCCCGATGGAAGCACTCCTCACCCTCGGCGACGCCCAGAGTGCGATCGAAAG
>NZ_JAAAXQ010000692.1 GCF_009916105.1 Streptomyces sp. GC420
CCCCAGTCGTCCGCGAGCAGGTCGAGGATCAGCAGCCCCCGGCCCCCTTCCGCGTCAGGACAGCCCGCGGCGGCGGGCCGCGAGGGGAGCTCGGGGCTCGCGTCGGTGACGCTGACGCGCAGTACGGGCCGGGTCCAGCGCAGGTGGACCGCCGCGTACCCCCGCGCGTGGCGGACCGCGTTGGTGGCCAGCTCGGAGACGAGCAGCTCGCCCCGGTCCGCCAGGTCGTGCAGGCCGTGGGCCGCGAGGACCGCCTTCAGGGTGGCGCGCACGATGGCGGGGCCGCGCGGGTCCCCGGGGAACCGCAGCTCGTACTCCCAGGGGTCCGCGAAGGGAATGGGGTGCGGGTTCGGGTGCGGATGGGGTTCCGTGTTCGGCTGCGCGTGCGCCACGTGAGCACCTCCGTTGCGCGGCGGGGCGCCGGACAATGCGGGGATCGGCCGGCGCCCCTGGGGCGAAAGGCGTGGGTCAGGTCATCGAGTCGGCCGGCTCCTTCGGCAGGCGGCCGGTCTTCGCGAGCTCCGCGTACCAGTGGCCGCTGGCCTTGATCGTCCGGGCCTGGGTCGCGTAGTCCACGTACACCGCCCCGAAGCGCTTGCTGTAGCCGTAGGACCACTCGAAGTTGTCCAGCAGGGACCACAGGTAGTAGCCGCGGACGTCCGCGCCGTCCTGGATGGCGCGCCGCACCGTGCCGAGGTGCGCGCGGAGGTACGCGAGGCGCTCGGGGTCCCGGACCTGGCCGTCGGGGTCGGGCTTGTCGTCGTAGGCGGCGCCGTTCTCGGTGATGTAGAGGGGGAGGTCCGGGGCCTTGCGGGTGTAGCGCATCAGCAGGTCGTAGAGGCCGGTCGGGTCGACGGTCCAGCCCATCGCGGTGCGTTCCCCGGGCGTCTGGTGGAAGGCGATGTCGTCGGCGCAGGGCCACGGGGAGTGCTCGGTGGTGCCGTGGCCGTCGGCGCGTGGCGCGGCAGCGTTGTCATCGGCCCGCGAGACCAGGGACGGCGTGTAGTAGTTGAGGCCCAGCGCGTCCAGCGGGTGGTTGATGGCGGCCAGGTCGCCGTCGCGCACGAACGACCAGTCCGTCAGCCGCGCCGTGTCCGCGATCAGGTCCTCGGGGTAGGCCCCGTCCAGCAGCGGCCCGTCGAAGATCCCGTTGGCGAGGGCGTCGATGCGCCGCGCGGCGTCCTGGTCCTCGGGCGACTGTGTGAGCGGCCTGACGACGGCGGTGTTGAGGCTGATCGCGATGCGGTTGCGGGCCGGCATGGCGGCGCGCAGCCGCTGGGCGCCGAGCCCGTGCGCGAGGTTCAGGTGGTGGGCGGCGCGCAGCGTCGCGAGGTGGTCGGTGCGGCCCGGTGCGTGCACTCCCGAGCCGTAGCCGAGGAAGGAGCTGCACCAGGGTTCGTTGAGCGTGATCCAGTTCTCGACGCGGTCGCCGAGGGCGTCCGCGACGATGGCGGCGTAGTCGGCGAAGCGCAGGGCGGTGTCCCGCTCGGGCCAGCCGCCCGCGTCCTCCAGTTCCTGGGGGAGGTCCCAGTGGTAGAGGGTCAGCGCGGGCTGGATGCCGGAGGCGAGGAGCTCGTCGACGAGCCTGCGGTAGAAGTCGAGGCCGCGCTGGACGGCGGGGCCCCGGCCGGTCGGCTGGACGCGGGGCCAGGAGACGGAGAACCGGTACGCCCCGAGGCCCAGCTGCTTCATCAGCCCGACGTCCTCGCGCCACCGGTGGTAGTGGTCCACGGCCACGTCGCCGGTGTCGCCGCCGAGCACCTTGCCCGGCGTATGGGAGAAGGTGTCCCAGATCGATGGGGTACGGCCGTCTTCCCGCGCCGCACCCTCGATCTGGTACGAGGCGGTGGCGGCCCCCCACAAGAACCCGGGGGGAAAGGCGCCGGACGCGGCGTCGGACTGGCTGTCGGACATGGAAGCGCTCCCATGGTAGGTGCGAGACGGAGTGTGGGGGTGTGGGGCGGGGTGTGCGGG
>NZ_JAAAXQ010000693.1 GCF_009916105.1 Streptomyces sp. GC420
ACTCGGCCCAGAACACTCCGACCGACCAGCCGTCGAAGGCGATGTGGTGGACGACCACGACGAGCAGGTGCTCCTCGGCCGCGAGCCGGACCAGGCGGGCGCGCAGCAGGGGTGCCCGGGCGAGGTCGAACGGGCGGGCGGCGTCGGCCTCTGCCAGCTCCCGGGCGCGGGCCTCGGCCCGCTCGGGGCCCAGGTCCGACAGGTCGGTCGTCTCGGGTACGAACACCGCGGCCGGCTCGGCCTGCTGGCGGGGGCCGTCGGGGCCGACGGCGATCCGGGACCGCAGCACGGTGTGCCGTTCGACCACCGTACGCAGAGCGGCCAGCGCCGCGTCGTGGTCGAGGGGGCCGGTGAACCGCACCGCGGTCGGCATGTTGTAGTCGGGCCGCCCCGGCTGGAGCTGGTCCAGCAGCCAGAGCCGCTGCTGCCCGAACGACAGGGGCGCCGGGCCCTCGGGCAGGGGCGGGATCCCGGCCGCGGCCCGGTCGGCGCCGTCCAGGAAGCGGGCGAAGTCCGCCAGCACCGGGTGCTGGAACAGCAGGTGCAGGGGGACCTCGCGCCCCAGTACCTCCCGCAGCCGGGAGACCATGCGCGCGGCGCGCAGGGAGTGGCCGCCGAGCTCGAAGAAGTGGTCGTGCGCCCCGATCGGGCCGCGGCCGAGGACCTCGGCCCACACGGCGGCCACGGCGCGCTCGAGTCCGGTGCGCGGCGCGGTGTACGCGCGGTGCCCGCGCTCCCCGTCGGGGGCGGGCAGAGCCGCCCGGTCCACCTTGCCGTTGGGCAGCTGCGGCAGGGCGTCGAGTTCGACGAGGACGGCGGGCACCATGGCCTCGGGCAGGGAGGTGCGCAGGAAGTCGCGCAGCCCGGCGCGGTCGCCCTCGGCGCGCCACACGACGTAGCCGACGAGTTCCCGGTCGGCTCCCTGTCCGTGGGCCGCCGCGACGGCCCGCGCCACCTGGGGGTGGCGCAGGAGGGCCGCCTCGACCTCGCCGAGTTCGATGCGGTGGCCGCGGACCTTCACCTGGTTGTCGCGCCGGCCGTGGAACTCCAGGGTGCCGTCCGCACTGCGGCGCACCAGGTCGCCCGTACGGTACATGCGCCCGCCGCCGGGGCCGTAGGGATCGGGCAGGCAGGCGGCGGCGGTGCGGCCCGGGTCGCCGAGGTAGCCGCGGGCCACTCCCGGTCCGGCGACGAAGAGTTCGCCGACCGCCCCGGTGGGCAGCGGTTCCAGGTGCTCGCCGAGGACCAGGCAGCGCACGCCGGGCAGCGGACGCCCGATGGGGATGCGGCCGCTGTCGATGTCCTCGTCGGTGACGACATGGTAGGTGGAGGTGTTGGTGCACTCTGTGGGCCCGTACTGGTTGACCAGCCGGATGCCGTCGCCGAGGCGGCGGACCTCGCGGGCACAGCCCGCGGTGAGCGCCTCGCCGGTGGTCATGACCAGCCGCAGCGGCGCGCGCAGCGGCCGCGTCGCGGCGGCGGCGAGTTCACCGAGCATCGAGGGCACCACGGAAAGGACCGCGGTGACGTGATGTTCCTCCATGAGGGTGAGCAGCGCCCCAGGGTCCCGGGCCTGGTCGTCGGAGGCGACGATCACGCGTCCGCCGGTGCTCAGGGGGGCGAACAGATCGCGGACGGAGGGGTCGAAGGTGAGCGCGGTTCGGGCAAGCACCACGTCCCGCTCGTCCAGGGCGAAGGTGCCGGTGAGGGCGGCCAGGTAGCCGGTGATCCCGCCGTGCCGGACGGCCACGCCCTTGGGCCGGCCGGTGGAGCCGGAGGTGTAGATGACGTAGGCGAGGTCGTCGGGTCCGGTGGGCAGCCCCAGGTCGTCGTCGGGCAGGGCCGCGGTGCGGGCGCGCTCCGCGTCGAGGTCGAGCACTGGTGTCGTGTGCGGTACGGCGGCCCGGTCGCCGCGGACGAGGACGAGTGCGGCCCCGCTGTCGTCGAGGACGGTCCTGATC
>NZ_JAAAXQ010000694.1 GCF_009916105.1 Streptomyces sp. GC420
TGCGTGCCCTGACCGACGAGGTCCGCCACCGCATCGAACACCGCTTGACCGCCCCGCGCCCGGCCTGACCCGGCCCGCCCGACCGAGGCCGCCCCGACCGAGACCCGTCGGGGCCGAGCCCGAGCGCGGGGCCGGCCCCGATCCGCCCGGCCCACGGGGCGAAATTCGTGCATGGGCCAACTGCACGGGTACTCCCGGGTGTTGTGCCGGGCGGCTGATTCCTGCCTATACGATCAGCTGTCGGCAGCAGGGCAGGCTGGAGGACGTAAGTGCAGCACGAATTGGTACTCCGGGTGGACGCCGGTCCCGACGCGGCCCCCGAACAGCTGGAGCGCCAGACCCACGGCCTCTACCAGGACCTGAGGACACTCGGTCTGCTGCGGGTGCAGCTCAGGCAGGCGTCCCCGGCGACGGGCACGGCACCGGTCACGGACACCGGGGCCGGGGCGGGTGCCCTCGTTCTCACCGGCGCGTTCTCCTCCGCCGCGGCGAAGGCGCTGGGCAATGTGCTGATCGCCTCCATGCAGCGGTCCGGGGCGCCCGCCGTCCACTGGGAGTTCGAGGGCCGCGCGGGGTCGTTCGCCGCCACGTCGGCGACCGACCGGGACGCACTGGTGGAGGCCGTGACCGCCCGGACCGCGGCTGCCGACGGCTGACACCGCCGCGCCCGTGCCGCCCGCGGCGTGTGCCGTGCGGCGTGCGCGCCCGCGGCGTGTGCCGTGCGGTGCTCAGGCCACGGAGCCGATGCGCCGGCCCGCCGGGCCCACCGGTGCGACCGGCCCGTCGTGGTGGATCGGCGTGTGGGCTCCGGTCAGCGACACCCCGGTCCCGCCTCGTCGGCTCGCCACGATCTCCGCGGCGATCGACAGGGCCGTCTCCTCGGGCGACCGGGCGCCCAGGTCGAGCCCGATGGGTGAGCGCAGGCGGGCGAGTTCCAGCTCGGTCACGCCCGCCTCGCGCAGCCGCCGGTTGCGGTCCTCGTGGGTACGGCGCGAACCCATGGCGCCGATGTAGCCGACCGGCAGCCGCAGGGCCAGCCTGAGCAGCGGCACGTCGAACTTGGCGTCGTGCGTCAGCACGCACAGCACCGTACGCCCGTCGACCCGTGTCGACTCCAGATAGCGGTGCGGCCACTCGACGACGACCTCGTCCGCCTCGGGGAACCGGGCCGCGGTGGCGAAGACGGGCCGGGCGTCGCAGACCGTCACGTGGTAGCCGAGGAACTTGCCGATACGGACCAGGGCGGAGGCGAAATCGACCGCGCCGAAGACGATCATGCGCGGAGCGGGGACGGTGGACTCGACCAGCAGGGTCAGCGGCTGCCCGCAGCGGGAGCCCTCCTCTCCGATCACGACGGTGCCGGTGCGGCCCGCGTCCAGCATGGCGCGGGCCTCGGCGCCCGCCGTGCGGTCCAGCTCGGGATGCCCGCCGAGGGATCCCCGCACCGTGCCGTCGGGCCGCACGAGAAGCGGGCGGCCCATCAGGCCGGCCGGCCCGTCCGTGATCCGCGCGACAGCCGCCGCGTCGCCCGCGGCGGCGGCGGACAGCGCGGCCGCGAACATCTCGCGGCCGGGGTCGCCCGCCCGGACGGGGGTGACGAGGATGTCGATGATGCCGCCGCAGGTGAGGCCGACGGAGAACGCGTCCTCGTCGCTGTATCCGAAGCGCTCGAGGACCGACTCCCCGTCCTCGAGCGCCTGCCGGCACAGCTCGTAGACCGCGCCCTCCACGCAGCCGCCGGAGACCGAGCCGATCGCCGTGCCCTCGCCGTCCACGGCGAGGGCGGCGCCGGGCTGGCGGGGAGCGCTGCCGCCGACGGCCACGACGGTGGCGACGGCGAAGTCACGCCCCTGCTCGGCCCACCGGTTGAGCTGTTCGGCGATGTCCAGCATCTCGGTCTCCTTCGGCGGACGGTGACGGACGGAGGGCGGAGGGCGGAGGACAGAGGACGGA
>NZ_JAAAXQ010000695.1 GCF_009916105.1 Streptomyces sp. GC420
GTAGTACGCCGCGCCCGGGTCCTCGGGGAGCTCGCCGTCCGGCTGCCATGTCATGACCGGCACCAGGCCGGGTTCGACCAGCTCCCAGCCGTCGAAGAACCGTTCGACCGCGGCCCGGTCGCGCGGCACCAGCGTCATCCGGCCCTGCGCGGCGGCCGTGACGACCTCGGCCATGGCGGTGGGGTTGAAGTCCTGGCTGGGGTGGGTGACGGCGACCATGCTGCCGGGGGCGAGGGCGTCGAGCAGGACCTTGGTGCTCGCCCAGGGGTCCTTCTCGTCGCCGATCAGCATCAGCATCGCCACCAGCAGCAGCCCGACCGGCCTGTCGAGGTCCAGGGTCCCGGTGATCTCGGGCCTGGCCAGCAGCTCCTCGGGCGCGCCGAAGTCGCCGTCGAGGTAGACGGTCAGCCCCTGCGAGCCCTGGTACTCGGGGCTCTCCGCCATCAGATGGCGCGCGTGGGCCTGGACGATCGGGTCGTTGTCCACGCACACGATGCGGGAGTCCGGTGCGACGATCCGGGTCACGGAGTGTGTGTCACCCTCGGCGGGCACACCGGTGCCGATGTCGAGGAACTGCCGTATGCCGCCCTCCCGCACCATGTGCCGCACGGCGCGGCCGAGGAACTTGCGGTTCTCCTTGGCCATCGTGCGGATGCTGGGGATCGCCTGCTCGAAGGCCTGGCCCAGGGCGCGGTCGGCCGCGAAGTTGCTGCTGCCGCCGAGCCAGTAGTCGTACATGCGGGCGGAGTGGGGGAGGCTGGTGTCGATCCCGGGCGGCGCGGGCTGATCATTCGTCATGGTTCCCAATCTGCCGCACGAACGCCTGTTCCGTCAGGGAGTTGGGCGTTCCGGGCGGCGCCCGTCCGGGGCGCCTGTCGCGGGCGGGATCCGGCGGGCGGATGACGGGCGTGGCGGCGGGATCCGGCGGGCGGCCTTCTCAGGTGTCGCACTCGTGGACCGTGCCGCACAGACCGCAGCGGGCCCGCAGCCGGCCGCGCACCGGGACCCGGATCCGCTGGTTGCAGGTGGGGCAGGGGAAGGACACCCGGAGCGGGGAGCGGCCCAGGGGGCCGCCCTCGAAGGAGTACGGGGCGCCGGTCGCCGGGGGCGCGCCGTGGTCCTGCGCGTGGCGGCGGTCCTTGGCGTACCGGTGGCGGCCCGCCCAGCCGGCCGCGGTCAGCGGCGGCTGCCGTTCGTCGTGCCGCGCCCGGGCGAGGCCCTTGGCGTACGCGGTATAGCCCTGCGGGCTGGTGAACCAGGTCGCGGGGTCCTCGCCGAACAGGAGGGCGCGCTTGGCCAGGACGTAGCCGAACTCCTCCGGGGTGAGGTAGCCGAGTTTCTGGCTGGTGTGGGTGTCCTCGCGGTACGCGTCGAGCAGCAGCCAGCCCGCGCCGAGATAGGTGGTGGCCGTGTCGGTGAGGATCTCGTTGGCCGGGGTGCCGGGGAAGGACAGGCCGAGGCGGTGCAGAAAGACGTGCATCACCTCGTGGGAGAGTGCGGCCCCGATGTCCTGGCGGTGGCGCCGGAACCGGTCGTTGAGCTCGATGAAGTACTCGGGACCGGCGGTGAGTTCGATGTTCGCGGCGTGCCGCATGTCGCGGAAACTCACGATCATGCGGGCGTCGGGCAGCCGGAAGTGCTGGACCATGACGCGGGCGACGCGCTGGACGCCGAGGTAGAGGTCGTCGGCGTCGGAGAAGGCCACGTCGGCGGGGGCGACGCTGAGCGGGAAGGACCGGACGGTGTCGATGGAGAGGCGCTTGTAGAGCGCGGTCATTGCCGACCGGACCGTGTCCAGGTGCGGGAAGCCGTGCAGGACCGCGCCGTCTCCTCCCGCACCGCCGCCGCTCGCCACGTCCGCACCCCCACAAGACGATGACACCGCCTTCCACTGTAGGCCGCTCCGCGCGCGGGACGCGGGGCGCAGGGGCGTGTCTCCTG
>NZ_JAAAXQ010000696.1 GCF_009916105.1 Streptomyces sp. GC420
GCGTGGGCGCGGGTGGGGGTGCCGTTGCGGAGGCGGCCCGCGGTGCCCGCCGCGGCCGTGCCGGCGAGGGCCAGGGCCGTCAGCCGGCGGCCCGCGCTGCGGCCGGTGCCGTGCCAGCCTCCGTGCGTGCCGTCGGCCTCGGACGGCGGCGCGTACAGGGTTCCGTCGCTGTCCGAGGCCGGCTCGCCGGTGAAGTGCGTCCGGTCGACCTTCAGGGCGAGGAGCTTCTCCGTCAGCCCGGGGGCGAGCCTCGCCTGGAGCACCAGCCCGCGCCCGAGCGCGCCGACCGCCTTCTCCCGGCGGGGCCTGCGGACGAGTCTGCGGATCGCGCGTGCGACCAGCTCCGGTGTGTACACGGGCGGCATGGCCCGCACCTCGCGGCCCGTACGGTTCGCGACGTGCCGGAAAAACGGTGTGTCGATGGTCGGGGGCAGCACGGTGGAGGGTCGCGCCGGCACTCGCACTGCCACGGACCGCCAGGGCTCAGGGCCCGCGGGGACGACCCCCGACGGCCGGGCCGTCACTTCAGCGCTATCCGCGCCCTGACCCGCTTGCCGTCGGCCCGGTGTTCGACGTCGAGACCGTCGCAGACCGCGAGGACGATCTCCAGCCCGTGCTGCCCGATCCGGGCGGCGTCCGGGGCCCGCGCCACCGGCACCAGCGCCGCGGTGTCGCAGACGGAGATGGCCAGCGCGCCCTCCGTCATCTCCAGCTCGACCCAGCACGGCCCCGGCGCGTACTTGACGGCGTTGGTGACCAGCTCGCTGACCACCAGGCGGGCGGCGTCGGCCTGCCGCCCGGTCACGGCCACCGGGCCGAGGTTCCGGGCCCGGTCCAGGAACGTGCCCGTGAAATCGCGTGCCGACGCGATCGCCCCGGCGCTGCCCGCATAGGCCGCGACCGCTCGCAGCGGCTCCACCGCGGCTCCGTACGCCGCCGCCCCGTCCTCCACTCGCCAACCTGCTCTCCGCCTCGCGCGTACCCGGTCCCGATCGGGCGGCGCGCCACCTCCCGGCACCCGAACGGGTGCCCTTCGGCCCCCCATTCTCACCCGCGCGGGAATCGGGTGTGTCCCAGCGCCGCAGCGGATCCGCAACACGCCGCTGCCCGCGCCGCGGGCATTCATGTCCCGATCGGTGGAACTCGCCCCGGTGAGGCGGTGGCGCCGGGTGCGGAAGGCCGCCGTGGCCTCCGGGGTCTCGCGGTGCGGAGGCGCTGCGTACGGGGGAGGTCGGTCGGCGTGCCTGACAGTCCGGGTGCCGTCTACGGTCGTGTCGGCAAGGAGATCGCCGCCCGCGCGGACCGGTTGTGGGACCTGGCCCTGGCCCTGCGCGCGGACCCGGAGACGGCGTTCCGCACATAGCTGCTGACGGCGGAGCTGGAACGGGAGGGGTTCCTGGTCGTGCACACGGGGTGGCCGGGGTGCCGACCGCGTTCGTCGGGCGCACGGACGGCGGCGCCGGTCCCCGCGTGGCACTGCTGATGGAGTTCGACGCGCTGCCGGCCTGGGGCACGCCTGCGGGCACAACCTGATCGCCGCGGCCGGTCTGGGCGCGGCGCCGGCCGTGCGCGCCGCGCTGGGCCGTGCCGGCGGCACGGTGCTTGCGTGCTTCATGCGCTCGCCCGGCACCACGGCGGGGATGCCCGGGGGGTAGGGGGTGAGCATGTCGGCGCTGATCCGGTCCACCGCCCGCTCCCAGGACACCCGGAGCCCGCTGGTGGCGAGCATGTCGGAGCGGAAGACCGCGTCACCGAGGGCTGCCCGTGCGCGCGGGTCGGCGCCGCGGCCCTGCTTGTGGCCGGGCGGGGTGAAAGGGGTCTGGCCGGTGGCGTGGTAGGCGGCCAAGGCGTCGAGTACGGGCGCCTTCGAGTGGTGCATGGTGGCCGACTGCCCCGGCGCCGGGGCGGAAGACCGGGAGTGGAGG
>NZ_JAAAXQ010000697.1 GCF_009916105.1 Streptomyces sp. GC420
GGGCTTGTAGATGCGGACGGGGTCGGGGTTCTCGGGTGCGTCGGTGCCGTCGGGGACGACGGCGGCGGAGTCGTAGGTGTAGCCGAACTCGACGGCCAGTTCGTTGAACTCCGCGGACTGGGCGGCCACGGTGGCCAGGAAGGTGCGGCGGAAGTCGGTGTCGGCGGGGTCCTCGCTCCACAGGCGGCGGGCCTGCCGCCAGTTCTCCTCGGTGTCGGCCTGCGGCCCGCCGCCGAAGAGGGCGTTGATGGCGATGTGGTTCATGGCGTTTTCCAGCGAGCGCTGGACGTTGGTGGCGTCCGACGGGCGCCGCTCGGGCTCGTAGGTGTCCAGCAGGGCGTCGCCGGCATGGCCGTTGAGGACGGCGGCGATCTTCCAGGTGAGGTTCTGGACGTCGTGCATGGCGGAGGTCAGGCCGAGGCCGCCGGTGGGCGGGTGGCGGTGGGCGGCATCGCCGGCGATCAGGACGCGGCCGGCGCGGTAGCGGTCGGCGACCACGCCCTCCAGGGACCAGCGGGAGATCATGTGGACCGTCAGCTGGTCCTCGGTCAGCCCCAGCGCCGTGCGCATGTCGGACAGGACGGACTCGTCGTCCAGGGCGCGGCCGTCCTCGGAGCCGTAGTTGATGTGGAAGACCCACTCCTCGGACTCGGGGCCCCAGTGGTCGGGGCCCATGGGCACGAGGACGCCGGGGATGCCGAGGTCGGGCAGCCACAGCCAGCGGATCAGCACGTCGGGGTCGGTCGCCACCTGGGACAGGTCGGCGGAGATGTGGAAGGAGACCACGCGGGCGAGGTTGCGCACGCCCTCCTGGACGATGCCCACGGCGGGTCCGACGGTGCGGCCGCCGTCGCAGCCCAGCAGGTAACGGGCCCGCACCCGGTAGGTCTCGCCGGTGTCGAGGTCGGTGACGGTGGCGGTGACGCCCTCGTCGTCCTGGGCGAGTTCGGTCACCTCGTGGTGGAACCGGACCCGGCCGGGCGCGAGTTCCTCGGCGCCGGCGCGCAGGACCGGCTCCAGGCGGATCTGGGGCAGGTTGGCCTGCCGCTCGGGGCTGGCCGCGAGCCACTCCGGGGAGTCGCCGCCGGCTCCCCAGGCCTCCATCTTGGCGACGCGGCGGCCGTAGTCCTCGCCCTCGCCGGCCAGGCCGACGTACCAGGCGCTGTGGGACATCTGCTCGGCCGGGGTGGAGGCGGCGTAGATGGTGTCGGCCACGCCGGCGTCGCGCATGACCTCCATCGCGCGCTGGTTCAGGACATGGGCCTTGGGCAGGATCGAGGTCTGCGGCCAGGCGGTGACGAGCAGGGACTCGACGCCGATGCGGCTGAGCAGCATGGAGGCGGTCAGTCCCGCACCGCCGCCGCCGACGATGAGGACAGGGATTTCGATGTCGTACATGGGTACTCCGTGGGGTGTCGCGGCTCGGGGCCAGGGGGCAGGGGACGGCTCGGGTCGGGCGGGCAAACAGCGCGAGGGCGTTGTCCCGGTCGATGACGTGGTGGCCGGCGGTGTCGAAGCCGGGGTGGCGGCCGTATTCGCCGGTGAAGTGCGCGACGGCGACTTCGGGTGTGAAGGGCCCGTCGGTTGCGAAGAGCACCCGGTCGGGGCGGGCGAAGGCCGGCAGGCCGGGCAGTGCCGAGGGGCTGCCGGACAGGGCGGTGCCGGACCAGAAGCTGCGCAGGTCCTCGAGGTTCTCTCTTCGTGGCCGCGGCCGGTCTCGGCGACCGGGGCGGCGGTGACCCGGTGGGCGGCGGACGGGAGGTAACCGCCCGCGCGGGACAGGATGGTCTTCAGGCTGGGGCAGCGGCGTGGGACGTGTGCGTGACCGGGTTGGCCGCGGGGCGGGTGGCGTGGAGAGGGAAGTCCGCGGCGAACGGCGGCAGTACGGGGACGGGTGGGGCGCTTTCTCTTATACACACC
>NZ_JAAAXQ010000698.1 GCF_009916105.1 Streptomyces sp. GC420
CGCCGAGGCCCGCCCACGACGTCCCGCTCCTCCCCGCGGGCCGGTGTGGGCGGGCCTTTTCCCTTGGGCGGCCGCACCGGTCCGGCGCCTCCGGGGACGTGCCGTCGCCGGGCACGGCCCGGGCCGCGCACCCCGCGGTGGGGTGCGCGGCCCGGGCTCGCGGCCTCGCCGGCGTCGGGATCAGGCGGTCGGGTCGGTCGTGCCCGTCGGCGCGGCGGCCCGCGGGGCGGACGTGACCGGTGCCACCGGCTGCTGCCGTTCCTTCCACATCAGGGCGGTGTACAGCAGCAGCGAGGACGCCAGGCCGACCGCCCATCCGTAGTCGGCGAGCGGTTTCAGGAACGGGATGAGACCGTCGACCGGGAACGGCCCGGCCTTGTTGCCCTCCGCGTCGAGGGTCGAGTAGGAGCCGCCGACGGCCAGGACGCCGCCCACCAGGAAGGTGAGGATGGCCTTCCGGTTGAAGCCCGAGGAGTACCAGTAGCGGCCCTCGGTCTTGTAGAGGTCGGCGAGTTCGAGCGAGGTGCGGCGGATGACCCAGTAGTCGGCGATCAGGATGCCGGCGACGGTGCCGAGGAGGCCGCCGACCACGCCGAGCCAGGTGAAGATGTAGAACTCGGGGGTGGAGATCAGCTTCCACGGGAAGATCAGGACACCGATGACACCGGTGATCAGCGCACCCGTACGGAAGTTGATGAGTTTCGGGGCGAGGTTGGCGAGGTCGTACGCCGGGGAGACCACGTTCGCCGCGATGTTGACCGAGACCGTGGCCACGATCACCGTGATCGCCGCGAACAGCAGGCCGAAGACGTTGTCAGCCTTGGCGGCGAGTGCCACCGGGTCCCAGATCGCCTCGCCGTAGACGACCGCCGAGCCCGAGGTGACCAGCACGGCGAGGATCGCGAACAGTGTCATCGTGGTGGGCAGGCCCAGTGACTGGCCCCAGGTCTGCGCCTTCTGGCTGGATCCGAAGCGGGTGAAGTCGGGGATGTTCAGCGACAGGGTGGACCAGAAGCCGATCATGCCCATCAGGGACGGGAAGAAGACCGGCCAGAAGTCCGCGCCCCAGCCCAGTGCCGACGGCTCGGACAGCAGGTTGCCGAAGCCGTCCGCCTTGACCGCGATCCAGATGAGCAGCACGAACGCGCCGACGATGACGAAGGGCGCGGCCCAGTTCTCGAAGCGGCGCAGGAAGTCCATGCCGCGGTAGATGATGCCGATCTGGAGCGCCCAGAACAGCACGAAGCAGAACCACAGCGGCCAGGGGTTGCCGGCGAGCTGTCCGGCCTCGGCCCAGGAGCCGCCGAACAGCTTGTTGCCGATGGCGAAGAGGCCGCTGCCGCCGATCCAGGTCTGGATGCCGAACCAGCCGCAGGCCACCGCGGCACGTATCAGCGCCGGGATGTTCGCGCCGCGCACACCGAAGGAGGCGCGGGCGAGCACCGGGAACGGGATGCCGTACTTCGGGCCGGCGTGGCCGGTGGCCAGCATCGGCAGGAGCACGACGACGTTGGCGAGGGCGATCGTGAAGACCGCCTGTTTCCAGTCCATCCCGAGCGCGACCAGGCCGGAGGCCAGGGTCCAGCTGGGGATGCAGTGGGCCATGGAGATCCAGAGGGCCGCGAAGTTGTACGTCGTCCACCTGCGTTCGGCGAGCGGAACGGGCCGCAGGTCCTCATTGGCGAAGGGGCTGTCGGCGGGGAAGGCGTCGGCGGTGAGCTCGACGCGTCCGTCGGGGTACGCGATCTGGGACGGGGCGGCGATCGCGGTGGCGGCGGCGTCGGCGGGTGGTGGTCCCGGGGGGACGGTCTCAGTCATGGGCAGGCCATTCGAGAAGGGGGACAGGAAGCGGTACGAACGAGCCGTGCGGTCCCCCTTCCCCGGGACGGCGGGGAAG
>NZ_JAAAXQ010000699.1 GCF_009916105.1 Streptomyces sp. GC420
GGCCTTGCGATGCGGGGTGGGACGAAGGCAGCGATCGTCGGCGGAGCGTTCGTCGTCGTGCTGGGAGGCGCGGGCTACGGCGCCTACAACATGCTCGACGACGTGGGGATCACCTCCGCGGGCGGACCGGGGGCGGTGAAGACGGGCCCGCCGAGCGCCGGGGAGGTCGAGGAGACCTCCCGGGAGTTCCTGGAGGCCTGGGCCGCGGGTGACGCCCGGGAGGCCGCCGACCTCACCAACAACGCGGAGGCGGCCCAGTCGGCCCTCGCGGGATACGCCGGGGACGCGCACATCGAGAAGGTGCGGCTGGACCCGGGTCCGGCGACGGGCGCGAAGGTCCCCTACTCCGTGACGGCGACCGTCTCGTACGGGGACAAGACCTCCGAATGGTCCTACGAGTCCGAGCTGACGGTGGTGCGGGGCAAGACGACCGGCCGGCCGCTGGTCGACTGGCTGCCCTCGGTGATCCACCCGGAGCTCAAGGAGGGCGAGAAGCTCGCTGCGGGCGAGGCCGAGAGCCCTCCGATCCAGGCCGTGGACCGCAACGGCAAGGAGCTGACGAAGGAGAAGTACCCCTCGCTGGGTCCGATCCTCGACACCCTGCGCGAGCGGTACGGCGACAAGGCGGGCGGCACTCCCGGCATCGAGGTGTGGGCCGAGTCCGCGACGGACGCGACGGAGGGTACGGCGAACCGGACGCTGCACGTCCTGTCGGAGGGGAAGCCGGGGAAGCTTCCGACGACGCTGGACGCGGGGGTTCAGGCCGCGGCCGAGAAGGCCGTGAAGAAGTACGGCGAGTCCTCGGTGGTCGCGATACGCCCCAGCACGGGCGAGATCAGAGCCGTCGCCAACAACCGGAAGGACGGGTTCAACGCGGCGATGCAGGGCGCGCTGGCACCGGGCTCGACGATGAAGATCGTCTCGGCGGCGATGCTGCTGGACAAGGGCCTCCTCACGGCCAACGGGCCGGCCGAGTGCCCGAAGGAGGCCACCTGGCAGGGCCGCACCTTCACCAACCTGGACGACTTCTCGACGAAGGGCGAGACCTTCGCGCAGGCCTTCGCGAGGTCCTGCAACACGGCCTTCATCAAGCTGGTGGACGACGTCGAGGACGACTCGCTGGCGCGGGAGGCGCGGGACGTCTTCGGCATAGGCCTGGACTGGAAGACCGGCATAGCGAGCGTCGACGGCAGCGTGCCGGAGTCGTCGGGGCCGTCGACGGCGGCCGCGCTGATCGGCCAGGGGCAGGTCCAGATGAACCCGCTGACCATGGCCTCCGTGACGGCGACCGCCAAGCAGGGTGTCTTCAAGCAGCCCGTCATCGTCCCCCCGTCGCTGGACGACCGCGAGCTGGCGCAGGCCGCCCGGCCGCTGTCCGCGTCGACGGCCCAGCAGCTGCGCGACATGATGCGGCTCACGGCCACCTCGGGCACGGGCACGAAGGCGATGGCCCCGGTCGGCGGGGACAAGGGCGCCAAGACCGGCTCGGCCGAGGTCGACGGCCAGTCGACCTCCAACAGCTGGTTCACCGGCTTCAGCGACGACCTGGCCGCCGCCGCGGTGGTCCAGCAGGGCGGCCACGGCGGAGACGCGGCGGGCCCGGTGGTGGCGGCGGTGCTGAACGCGGACTGACGCCGCGCGGGGCGTACCCCGGCCGGCGTCGCGTCGGGGCCCGGCCGCACATGCCGGTGTCCGTGCCCGTGCCGGTCTCCGTGCCCGTGACTGTGCCGGAGCCTGTGCCGTGCCGGTGTCGAGTCCGGGCCCGGGCCTGTTCCGGTTTTCCGAGCCTGTGCCGGCATCCGTGTCCGTTTCCGTGTCCGTGGAAACATGCTCGCCGACCGCTCCACCTGCCGCTAGCGTCGGCCGCATGAGCCAGAGCCAGCCCTCGACCACTC
>NZ_JAAAXQ010000069.1 GCF_009916105.1 Streptomyces sp. GC420
GGGCCGCGCCGAGGGGGCCGGGGTTCCCGGCCGGCCCGCCCTGGGGACCGTTCATCGCCTGACCTTTCTGTGTGTGGTTGAACACTCACATTCTGGCCCCGGAGAAGAGGCGCCGGAACGGGATCGAACCGGCGCCTCACGGGGCGCTGCCGCGGCGGCGCCTCGCCGCCGCCTCCCGCCGTCGCACCGGCGCACGTCGCGCCGTCAGTAGTGCCGGACGCCTGCGGCCAGGGTGCGCGCCCAGGGGGCGTCGGCCGACTGCGCGTCCATCGCGACGAGCAGATGACAGAGCGTGCCGACCGCGAAGAACTCCTGGACCTGCCTGTCACTGCCGCCCGAGGCGCCGCGCACGTACTCCACCAGACGGGCGTAACCGGCCCGCACCGCCTCCCTGACCGCGGACTCGGAGACCGCGGCCGCCTGGGCGTGCAACTGGACGAGCAGCAGTTCCCTGTCCACGATCAGCCGCGCGTAGGCGTCACCCATGGAGGACAGCACCACCTCGGGGGAACTGCCGCCGGCCTCGGCGGCGCCGTCCTCCAGACTCTTCCTGACCCGCACGAAGCAGTGTTCGACCACTGCGACGAACAGAGCCTCCTTGTTGGGGAAGAGCCGGTAGACGTACGCCTGCGAGATGCCGGCCGCCTTCGCCACGTCCGAGGTCGTCGTGCCGAAATACCCCCGCGAGGCGAAGGCACCGATGGCGGTGCGCAGTACCGTCTCGCGGCGTTCGTCCGCCGTGGACAGTCGGCGCCGTCGTTCTGTCTGCATGAGACTAATTAACCACTCACACTTTGCCCTGTCAACAAGGTGCCGGTCCTGCCATCCGTTGCCGACGCCCGATGCCGGTTGCCGATACCGAGATCTGCGGCCCCGGGTACCGGGCTCACCGCTCCCCCTGCTCTCCCTCGACCTGTTCACGCACCCCGTTCAGGAACGCACGGACCTCCGCGGCGGGCAGTTCGGCGGCCGATCGTCTCGGCCCGGCGTGGCTGCGCACGGCGGCGGAGACGAGCGGGGCGAAGGCGCCGGCCGACGGCAGGACTGCCGCGGCGGCCGCAGGCTTGGACACCCAGCGGCGTGTCCGGAGGTATGTCAGCGAGCGGCACGCGTTGAGGACGCGGTTGTCCTGCAGGTGCCCGGCGCCGGCGGCATGCTCTTCCAGCGATGCCGCCACCGCGTCGAGCAGGTCCTGCCGCGACGGAGCCGCGACGACCTCGCGCGGGTCGCGTCCCAGCAGGCGCAGCCCCGACTGGTGGGCTACGGAACGGTCGATGACGTACCAGAAGGCCGCCGAGCCCGCGGGGTCGAAGCTCGTCCTCTCCGGCAGCATGCTCCCGGTGTTCAGGTCCAGGAGGTATCCGGCGCGCGCCGAGGGGACGGCCGCGAACTCCGAGGAGTACACGACCAGTTCCAGTCCCGCCGCGGGACAGAACAGGCCCGGGTGGCGCAGTTCCCCGGGCAGTTCCCGCACACGGCTGCCCGGGACGCGCTCGTCCACCACGACGAGCACGTCGAGGTCGCTGCGCCCGGGCCGGTAGTCACCCAGGGCCACAGAACCGACGGCGGACACGGTCACCAGGCCGGCGCCGCACACCGCCTCGACCCGGCGCGCCAGCTCCGCCAGATAGCGCGCCGGTTCCTCGGGGAACGACGGCTCCCCGGAAGGCGGCGTCCCGCTCGCCCGGTCCATTCCGGCTCACCGCTGCCGGGCCGGCCGGGGCGTATCGGCCCAGCCGGCCAGGAACGCGAGGGCCTCGGCCGAGCGGGAGCCGGGTTCGGCGGTGTAGACGAGCATCATCTGGTCGGCGGCGCCGCGCACGTCCAGCACCTGGAAGTCCAGGCTGAGCTCCCCGGCGACCGCGTGGACGAACCCCTTGCGGCCGGAGCGCGGTGCGCGCACGCGGTGGTCGGACCACCAGCGGCCGAAGTCGGCGTCCTTCATGGACAGTTCGCCGATCAGCCGGGCGAGTTCGGGATCGTCCGGGTAACGGCCCGCGTCCATCCTCAGATAGGCGACGCACTCCCGGGCCACCCTTTCCCAGTCCGTGTACATCCCGCGGACGCCGGGGTCGAGGAAGGTGAGCCGGATGTGGTTGCGCCGTTCCGCCGGCACGGCGCCGAAGTCGGTGATCAGCGCCGCGGCGAGGGCGTTCCACGCCAGGACGTCCATGCGCCGCCCCATGACGAGCGCCGGAACGCCCGTCATGCTGTCCAGCAGCAGCTGGGTCGCGGCGGACACACGCTGCCTGCGCGGGGCCGCGGAGCGCGCCCGCGCCGCGGCGGAGCCCGCGTCCGCGGCACAGCGCATCAGGTACTCCTCCTCGTCGGGGCGGAGTCGGAGGGCCCGGGCGAGCGCGCCGAGCACCGCCGGCGACGCGGACCTCAGTCTGCCCTGCTCCAGCCTGATTACGTAGTCCACGCTGACTCCGGCCAGCATGGCGAGTTCCTCCCGGCGCAGTCCCGGGACGCGGCGGTGCCCGGTCACGGGAAGCCCCGCCTGCTCGGCGGTCACGCGCGCCCGGCAGGCGCGGAGGTACTCGCCCAGTTCGCTCGGCAATGCCATCACCCCTCCCACGAGGTTACGACCCCCGGCCGGCACACCGCGGTACGATCCGCTCCCCCCGCCGTCGGCGGACGGGCACGGCCGGTCGGCTCACACCCGGCTCCCGGTGTCGTCGTGGTCGGTGGAAAGGGCGAGCTGCCGCCAGGCGGCCGACTCCTCCTGGAGCTGTGCGATCTTGAGCTCCAGTGCGGCCACGCAGTCGCTGCCGAGCTGGGCACGCAGCGGCGGCGTCTCCGCGTCGGCGAGCGCCAGGACGGCCGTGGCGCCCTTGACGGGGTCGCCGGGCTGGGCGTGGCTGATTCCGGGCACCGCGCCGCGCGTCGCTCCGGCCGTCGCCGCGTAGTCGGCGATCACGCGGTCCTCGGTGTGCAGGCTCCTGGGGTCGAGGAAGTCCGTACGGAAGTATCCGGGCTCGACGACGGTGACATGGATGCCCAGCGGGGCCAGTTCCAGCCGCAGCGCCTCCGAGAGGCCCTCCACGGCGAACTTGGTGGAGCAGTAGACGCCCCAGCCGGGGCCGGCCGTGAACCCTCCGACGGAACTCAGGTTGATCACGTGGCCCGACCGCTGTCGGCGCATCACCGGCAGGACGGCGCGGGTGACACTGAGGGTTCCGAACACATTGGTGTCGTAGACCGCGCGGGCCGCCGCGTCCGAGATCTCCTCCACGGCGCCGAGCACCCCGCGCCCGGCGTTGTTGACCAGGACGTCGATGCTCCCGAACGCCTCGACGGCGGCGTCGACCGCGGCGTGGGTCTGCGCCTCGTCCGTGACGTCGAGCGCGACCGCGAGCAGCCGCTCCGCGTGCCCCGGCAGAGCCTTCTCGACGGCCCGGGGGTCACGGGCCGTCGCCACGACGTCGTCGCCGCGCTCCAGCGCCTGGCGGGCGATCTCCAGTCCGAAGCCGCGGGATGCGCCGGTGATGAACCAGGTGGTCATGTTCGCTCCAGGAAGAGGGAGGGAGGAATCAGGCCCGTCCTGCGCGGGAACAGTGCGTCGGTGCGGCCGAATCCCGGGGCCGGCTTTCATGCTCGCCGGTCCGCCGGGAGTCGGCCAGGGAAGGATTTGCCCAGGAACAGCGGCCCCAGGCGAAGGGCCGAGCGCCGGTACGGCGACGGGCAACGCCCCGGAGGCGCCGGCGGGGCGGGGGCGTCGACGGCGCGGCAGCAGGCCGGGCGGAAGTGGGCGGGACGGCACAGGAGAGGCACGAACCGCGCAGGAGAGGCATGGTGAGGACCCGGACGCCCGTGCGAGGGCTGGGGAGGGAGGGGCGTCCGGTGGCTCTCCGGAGCCGCCGGAGCCCGGCGGCTCCCCGGCAGTCCGCACCGCACACGGCAAGGCCCTCGACGGTGATGCTCTCCGCTCCGTCGACGGCGAGCAGCATGCCCCGGCCAGTCCCGAGCCCGGTCCGGTCCCGGTCCCGGTCCCGTGCCACTCAGCCGGGCGGCGGGCCGAGGGGGTTCAGCAACAGGGCCCTGGCCGTCCCGTGCAGATTGGCGGCCATCGCCCGGGCGGTTCTGTGGGACCAGTCGTGGCCGCGTTCGTCGTCCAGGTAGTCGGGGCCCGGCCCGGGCCCCAGGTGCCAGTACGTCCACGCCTGGCCCGGGACGGTGTACCCGATGTCCCCGAGGGCGCCGCCGATCTCGCTGATGACGTGGTGCGCGCCGTCCTCGTTGCCGGTCACCACGACGCCGGCCACCCGGTTGTACGCCACCGGCCGGCCCTGGTGGTCCGTCTCGGAGAGCATCGCGTCCATGCGCTCCAGCACGCGCTGGGCGACGGACGAGGGACGACCCAGCCATGTCGGCGATGCCATGACCAGGATCTGGGACTCCCGCAGCTTGCGGTGCACCTGCGGCCACTCGTCACCGGGCCCGGCGTCGCTGGTCACACCGGGCTTGATGTCCAGATCGACCGCGCGTACGAATTGCACCTCCACGCCGTACGTCACCAGTTGCTCGGCGACCACCTGGGCCAGGGCATCCGTGTTGGAGGGCTCGGGCGACGGTTTGAGCGTGCAGTTGATCACCAGTGCTTTCATGCCCTGACCGGTACCCCTCTTCCGGGGGCACGGACCGCCGGTTGGGCCGACCGTGCGAGGGCGAACGGCCGGGGCAGGACGCCCGCCCCGGCCGCGACGGAGGCATAGGCTCGTGGCGGGCCCTCACAGGTCCGGTGCGGCCGGGACCGGTACGGGTCCCTGTGCTGTCGGCGCAAGACGTGTTCCCGGGGAGGGTGGCGTGATGAGCGGTCCACAGGCGCGGAACGAGGCGGCCAGGCGGCGGGCGCGTATCCGTCTGATGCAGAAGTACCTGATCAACCCACCGTCGAAGGCACTGGCGTTCCTGGGCCTGCTGCCGGGACACATCGTCCTGGAGACCGTGGGCCGGAAGACGGGAGAGCGGCGCCGCACGGTCGTCGGTGCCCAGCGCGAGGGCTCGACACTGTGGATCGTCGCCGAACAGGGCCGCCACGCCGGGTATGTCAGGAACCTGCTCGACCGGCCCCGCGTGCGGGTGCGCACGCGGGGCCGCTGGCTGGACGGCCGGGCGGACGTCCTCCCCGGGGACGACGTGGACGCCCGCCTCGCCTCCTTCGACGACCAGCGTCACGCCGGCATGGTCCGCCGGTTCGGAACGGCACTCATGACCGTCAGGATCGAACTGGATGAGCCGGACCGGCCCCGCTGACCCGGTGGGTCACCTCGTGGACGGCCCTGGGGACGACGCGGAGTCCGGCTGCGGGCCGTACGCGCTCAGGAAGCGGTCGCGGAAGGAGTCCATGGGCCACACCGGGGCGTCCGGGCCGGGCTTCAGGCCGTCGTGCCAGCCCCAGTCGGAGATCCGGTCCAGCACCTCGGGGTCCTTCGCGACCATCGCGATCGGCACGTCCCGGCTCGCGTTCTCGCCGGTGACGACGGGCGCGGGCTGGTGGTCGCCGAGGAAGACGAGCACGGTGTTCTCGTCGCCGTACTTCTCGACGTACTCGATCAGGCTCGTCAGCGAGTACTCGATGGAACGCCGGTACTCCGTGCGGACGTCGTCGGAGTCCTGCCAGACCTCCGTCGGGTTCTTGCCCTTCTCCATGATGTCGTTGTAGACGGAGCCGTCACCGACCTCGTCCCAGTCGATCATCCTGGGGAGGGGCGCCCACGGCTTGTGGCTGGACGTGAGGATGATCTCCGTCATCAGTGGTTCGCGGCCCTGCCTGCTGTTCTCCAGGCGTTCGAACGCGGACAGGGTGTACTGGTCGGGCATGCGCGACCAGCTGAACTTCGGCCCCGCGTAACCCATGTCGTCGAAGTCGTACACATGGTCGAGGCCGTAGAACTTGCTCTCCGGCCAGGCCTTGGTGACACCCGGCATGAAACCGGCCGTGCGCCACGCCTCGGTACGGCGGAAGGCTCCCGTGAGGGAGAGGCGGTCGCTCTTGGTGACGATGTCGTAGCGCTGCTGGTTCTTGATCCACAGGCCCGACATGAAGGTCGAGTGCGCCAGCCAGCTGCCCGCGCCCACCGTCGGTGAGGTGAGGAAGCCGCTCTTGGAGGAGAATCCGGCCTCGCGGAGCCGGCGGTTGCCGTCTTCGAGGACCGCTCCGACCTCCTTCGCCATCCTCGGGTCCTCGATCGCGCTGCGTCCGTAGCTCTCGATGAAGGCGAAGATGACGTCCTTGCCGCGCAGTCGGGTCACCAGCTGGTCGGCCGGCGTGCCGCGGAAGGCGTCGACGGCCGACTCCTTGGCGAAGGCACGCCGGTCGTCGATGTCCGCGCTCACCTGGTGCGCACGGGCGCGCACCAGGCCGACGGCGTTCTTGGAGGCGAGCGGCGTGCCCGCGATCTCGGCGCCGATCGCGGCGCAGGTGATCCAGACGGTCGCGACGATCATGAGGGTGCGCGGTGCCCGGGCCCTGTGCCGCGCGAGGAGCCCGCTCAGCCGTACGGCCGCCAGCGCCAGCAGGACCGTCAGTGCGAGGGCCAGGAGCACGGCACCGATCAGGACGCCGGTCGCGCCCGCCGAGCCGATCGAGTCCGTGAGGAACGACTGGGCGTCGTCGAGCAGGATCCAGTCGATGACCGGGTCGAACGGCCGGTCCAGGACCTCGTAGAAGCCGATGTCGAAGAAGGTCATGATGGTCACGAGGCCCAGGGCCAGGCCCCCGGCGGCCGCCGCCCACCGCATCGCCCTGGGGGGCAGGTGGAGCAGCACGACGGCGCCGATGATCGCCTCGGCCGGTATGCGGAGGAACGCGCCGGGTGAGAGGCGCGCGGGGTTGTTCGGCAGGAGCAGCGCGACGAGAACGAGCAGGGCGGCCAGGCCCGTGGTCACCCGTGCCAGGGTCCGCCGCCGGCCGCCCGCGCCCGGGCCTGCCACGGTCTCCCGGTCGGTGGCGTCGCCACCGACCGGGTCCGCTGCGGCGGTCTCCGCGTCACCGTCCTTCTCCGGCCCGGAGCCCTCGACGGCACCGGCCGGCCCGGCGTCATCACCATCGGCGGCTTCCCCGGAACCGACCCCGTCCGCGGCCACGGCGCCCCCGCCGGCACCGGTGTCACCTGCCGCCACCGGGCCCGTGCCCGCAGCGTCCGCGTCACGCCCCTCCGCCACGGAGTCCCGGCCGACAACGGCACCGGTGCCGGCACCGTCGGTGTCGTCGGCCGCCGCGTTCTTCCCACGGGGTGTGGCCTCGTGTCCCTCTTCCCGGCCGGGGCCGCCCTCCCGTCCGGCGGCCCCGGCGGCATCGGTCGGCCCGGCACCGGCGCCGCCGGCGTCATCCGCACCGTCGGCTCCCCCGGTGCCGGCGTCGTCCGCGCCGACCGGGACGCCGTGGCCGGGAGCCGAGGCGGTCGGGTCCTGTATGCGCTCCGGAGGGGCGCCCGGCGTCAAGCCGTCCTCCTCGGTTGCCGGATCCGTGGTCGGCGGCTGTTGAGAGCGCGTGAAGAGCGACAACCCGAAGGTCCTTCCGTGCGGAGCGCGGTGGTGAATCGGCGGCCGGTCCCTGGAGTTCGGGCCCGCCGTAGTCTGTACGGCCCCGCACCGCCTTCAGTTCAATCGCCAGGGACATCCGTGCGGAAGGACCGCGTGACGGCCGGCCGGCTCCGTCCGTACTCCCCCGAGGGCACCCCCGACACGGGTGCGCGAGGCTCTGCCCGCATGTGGGTGATCACCGGTGGCGAGGCGGAATGGCCCCCCATAGCTTCGGCCTATGACGAAACGACAGATCACTTACCTCGGGTGCGTCGCGGTCGTCGTGGCGTCGGGACTGGCGTCCGCACCGTCGGCCGCCGCCCGGACGACGCACCGCGTTACCCCTGGGGAATCGATTCAGCAGGCCGTTGACGCCGCCCGTTCCGGGGACACCGTCGTCCTGTCCCCCGGCACCTACCGGGAGAGCGTCCGCATCACCACCTCCGGTCTGACCCTGCGCGGCTCGGGCCGCGGGGCGACCGTGCTCCTGCCCGGCCCCGCGTCGGCGTCGAACGCCTGCGCCACGGCGGGGCACGGCATCTGCGTGGCCGGCACGGACGACCGTCCCGTGACGGACGTCACGGTCCGCTCCCTCACCCTCAAGGGCTTCGCCAAGCACGGCCTGTGGGCCTCACGGACCGATGGGCTGACGGTCCGGGGCGTGACCTCCGAGGAGAACGGCCAGTGGGGCATCGCCCAGGAGAGGTCCGTGGGCGGCGTGTTCCGGAACAACATCGCCAGGAACAACGGCGACGCGGGCATGTTCGTGTCCAACACCATCGACACCGAGGAGGGCGCCAGGGACTCCGGAGGCACGGTGATCCGCCACAACCTCGTGACGGGCAACCGGATCGGGATCACGGTCCGGCGTCTGAGGAATCTGACGGTC
This sequence comes from Streptomyces sp. GC420, assembly GCF_009916105.1. Lineage (GTDB taxonomy): Bacteria > Actinomycetota > Actinomycetes > Streptomycetales > Streptomycetaceae > Streptomyces. The sequence continues at coordinate 8,417 of NZ_JAAAXQ010000069.1, forward strand.
GCCCACAACGACATGACCACGAACTGCGCCGCGCTGTTCGTCGTCGGCGACGAGTCCCTGCCGCGGGCCGGGGCGATGACCGTGCGCGGCAACTACATCCACCACAACAACAAGTACTGCCCGAAGACCCCCCGGCTGCCGTTCCTCCAGGGTTCCGGCATCGTCCTCACCGGCGCCGAGCAGACCCTGGTGACACGCAACCGGATCGTGGACAACGCGGGCACCTCACCGCTGTCGGGCGGCATCGTGCTCTTCAAGAGCTTCGTGGGCGCCGTCAACGAGCGCAACGAGATCAGGAACAACGTGGTGCTCCGCAACGGCACCGCCGACCTGGCCGACCGGGACACCGGGCAGGGCAACACCTTCCGCGGCAACACGTGCGCGGTCTCCGAGCCCGTCGGCATGTGCTGACCGGGCCGGCCACCTCCCCCGCGAGAATCGAGGCAGCACATGACAACCGTAGACGCTCCCCCGCCGTCCATGCGGCTCAGGGAGCTCGTGTTCGGGGCGGCGTGCGCCGCCGCCGTGCGCGCGGCGGCACGGCTCGGTGTCGCCGACGCTCTGGAGGACACGCCGATGGGCGTGGACGAGCTGGCGGCCTCGGTGAAGGCCCAGCCGCGGGAGCTGCGGCGGCTGCTGCGCGCCCTGTCCTGCTACGGGGTCTTCACCGAGAACCCGGACGGTACGTTCGCGCACACGGAGATGTCCCGGCTGCTGCGCGAGGACGAGCCGCACAGCCTGCGGTACATCGCGCTGTGGTGCACCGAGCCGTGGACCTGGAACGCCTGGCCGAGGCTCGACGAGGCGGTGCGCTCCGGACGGAACGTCTTCCAGGACGTGTACGGCAAGGAGTTCTTCGAGTACCTCCACGAGGACGCCCCGGAGTCGGCACACGTGTTCAACCGGGCCATGACGACGTCGAGCGAGCAGTCGGCGCGGGACGTCGCGGAACTCCTCGACCTGTCGGAGGCGTCGTCGGTCGCGGACATCGGGGGCGGTCAGGGGCATGTGCTGGCCAGCCTGCTGGAGAAGCACCCCGGGCTGCACGGCACGCTGCTGGATCTCCCGCGGGTGGTCGGGAACGCCGTTCCGCAGTTGCGGGAGGGCGGCGCGCTGGCGGACCGGGTACGCATCGTGCCGGGCGACTGCCGCCGGGAGATCCCGGTCCGCGCCGATGTGTACATCATCAAGAACATCCTCGAGTGGGACGACGACAGCACCCGCAGGACGCTGGGGAACGTCGTCGCGGCGGCACGGCCGGGCGCGCGGGTGGTGGTCATCGAGAACCTCGTCGACGACACACCTTCGATGAGGTTCACGACGGCCATGGACCTGCTGCTGCTCCTCAACGTCGGTGGTGCCAAGCACACCCGGCAAAGCATGGTGGACCGGCTGACGGACGCGGGGCTGGCCGTCGGCGGTATCCGGCCGGTCAACCCGTACCTGCACGCCTTCGAATGCACCGTGCCCGGCTGAGCGACGCCGACGGAACGGCGGGACGGTGAAGAGGACGCCGCGACAGCGGGCGGACACAGACCGCCGCGGTGTCCCGCTCCCAGCGGTAGAAGCACTGTGCCATGGCGTCCTTCGGGCTGCGCCAGGTCTCCGGGTCGTACGCGCTGACGTACGGCGCGAGCCGCTCGCTCACGTCCCGGAACGCGGGGTGGCCGGCCGCCCTGGCGATGGCGGGCTGAGGGTCCCGCTCGGCCTCGATGAGGTGCATGTACACATCGTTGAACTGGAAGAGGCTGCGCCGGCTGACTCCGATCAGGTGGGGCAGTTCGCCCCGGTCGGATTCGGCGAACACCTCGGCGATGGAGGGCGCCGAGCCCGGCGCCATCCGGGCGACGATGAGGGTGTGGTGCATCGGGTCGTCCTTCCTGGAGGGCCGGCGCTCAGCCGCGTGTGACGGGCGCGGCGCCGCGTTCCGCGGCCACTTTCTCGACGCGGTCCCTGATGAGGGCCATCTGCACGCGCGAGTTGCGGTTGATGTTGTCCGTCATCCACGCGTCGTCGACGGGCGCGTCGGGCTTCATCGCGAAGTCCTGCGTCCACTGCATCCTGGTGCCGTCGCGGGTCTCCGCGTACTCCCAGTAGATGTTCATGTACTCGAAGGGGCCCGGCTCGACGCGGCGGGCCCGGACGGTGAGCTTGTCGCGGTCCACGACCCGCTCCGAGACCCAGCTCCACACCTTGCCGTTCTCGTCCGGATGCATGGTCAGCCGGAAGGTCGTGCTGTCGCCGTCCCGGGACAGCACCTCCACGGCCGCGTACTCGCTGAACAGCCGCGGCCAGTTCTCGATGTCGTTGGTCATGTCCCAGACGAGGTCGAGCGGGGCGGCGATGGTGATCTCGTTCTCGGTGTGTCCTGCCACTTCAGGCTCCAGCCGTGAGAGTGCTGTTGACGAGGTTGAGGAATTCGCTGGGGGTCTTGCAGCGCTCGGCGTCGGTGGGAAGGGGCCGGGCATACCGGTTCTCCAGTTCCCCCACGATGCCGAGAAGACCGAGCGAGTCGAGCCCGAAGGTGTCGAAGGGGGACTCCGACCTGGCTTCCAGGTCCCTGGGGTCGACGGTGACACCGGCGGCCTTCTTCATGAGCGCGGCCAGTTCGTCGACGGTCACATCGGACATGCGCGTGTCTCCTTTCCTAGCAGGGGTGCTACCGGTCGTCTCCGGTACCGCGGCGCAGTACCAGTGCGGCGTTGGAACCCATCAGGCCGCGGCTCAGGACCAGGGCCGTGCGCAGTTCCGCCGGACGGGCACGGGACGTCACCAGGTCGAGGTCGTGGCAGATGTCGAATACGTTGGGCGTGGGCGGGATCTGCCCGTGCTCCATGGCGAGCACGGCCGCCGCGGCGTCCAGCATCGGTGCCCCGCAGTAGGCCCGCCCGGTGCCGGTCTTGGGCGCCGTGACGGGCACCCGGGTGCCGTGCGGGCCGAGGGCGTCGGCGATGGCCAGTGCCTCGGCGCGGTCCGCCTCCGGGATGCCCAGGGCATCGGCGAAGACGACGTCGATGTCCTCCGGGGCGCAGCCGGCCTCGTCCAGCGCACCGCGGATCGCCTGCGCGAGTCCTTCCCGGGAGCGTTCCCAGCGGCCGGCGCCGGTGAAGGTGGCGGCGTGCCCGGCGACGAGGGCGCGGACTGCGGCTCCGCGCTCCCTGGCGTGCTCCTCGTCCTCCACGACGAGTACGGCGCCGCCCTCCGCGGGCACGAAGCCACAGGCCGCGGAGGTGAAGGGACGGTAGGCGCGGGACGGGTCCTCGACGGTGCTGAGTTCGGGGTAGCCGAGCTGACACACCATCGAGTAGGGAGCGAGCGGGGCCTCCGCCGCGCCGACCACGAATGCCTGGGTTCCGCGCCGCACGGCCCGTGCGGCGTGTGCGACGGCGTCGAGGCCGCCGGCCTCGTCGCTGGCGACCACACCGCACGGGCCCTTGAAGCCGCTCCGGATGGAGATCTGTCCGGTGCTCGCGGCGTAGAACCAGGCGATGGACTGATAGGGGCCGACGTAGCGCGAGCCCTGGCCCCACAGTTTCTGCAGTTCCCGCTGCCCGAACTCGCCGCCGCCGGATCCGGCCGCGGTGACGACGCCGACCGAATACGGTGCGTCGGGGTCCACGCGGCCGAGGCCGGCGTCGTCGAGGGCGAGGGTCGCCGCCGCCATGGCGAAGTGCGTGAACCGGTCGGTCTGCACGAGGAAGGTCTCCTCGATGAGAGCGGCGGGATCGAAGCCCCGGACCTCGCCCGCCACGCGCAGCGGCAGGTGTCCGCACCCTTCACGGGTGATCCGGTCGAGGACGACGACGCCTTCCTTGACTGCTTTCCAGAAGGCGTCCGTACGCATTCCGTTGGGCGCGATCACACCGATCCCGGTGACTGCGACGCGTCCGGTTCGCTCAGGGTTCATGGTTTCCTCCCACCCGCTCCGGTCAAGAGCACCGCGGACTGGAAGCCACCGAATCCGCTGCCGACGGAGAGCACGTTGGCGAGCTTCCGGGGGCGTGCGGTGCGCGGTACGTAGTCCAGGTCGCACTCGGGGTCGGGGGTCTCGTAGTTCGCCGTCGGCGGCACCGCCTGGTGGGCGATGGCAAGGACGCAGGCGACGACTTCGATCGCGCCGATCGCGCCGAGCGAGTGGCCCACCATGGACTTGATGGAGCTCATCGGCGTCTTGTAGGCGTGGGCGCCCAGGGACCGTTTCACCGCTGCGGTCTCGTGGCGGTCGTTCTGCCGGGTGCCCGACCCGTGCGCGTTGACGTAGTCGATCTCGGACGGGTCCGTGCGGGCGTGGTCGAGGGCCGTGTCGATGGCCCGGGCCATCTCCAGCCCCTCGGAGGTGAGGCCGGTCATGTGGTAGGCGTTGCCGTAGGTGGCGTAGCCGCTGATCTCGCAGTACACGTGCGCGCCGCGGGCACGCGCGTGGTCGAGGTCCTCCATGACGAGCACCGCCGCGCCCTCGCCCATGACGAAACCGTCGCGGTGTGCGTCGAAGGGACGCGAGGCGTGCGCGGGATCGTCGTTGTTCTGCGAGGTCGCCTTGATGGCGTCGAAGCAGGCCATGGTGATCGGTGAGATCGGCGAGTCCGCGGCGCCGGCGATGCAGATGTCGGCACGGCCCTCCTCGATGGTGTGGAATGCGTATCCGACGGCGTCGAGCCCGGAGGTGCAGCCGGTGGAGACCGTCTGCACCGGGCCCTGGGCCCCGAACTGCTCCGCCACCACCGAGGCGAGGGTGCTGGGCGAGAACGCCAGGTGCAGTTGCGGCTTTGCGGCCCGGTGGTCCACGTCCCAGCGTTCGCCCCGCTCGCTGACCAGCACGTAGTCGTTCTCGAGCCGGGTGGTGCCCCCGACCGCGCTGCCCAGCGAGACACCCAGGCGCCAGGGGTTCTCCTTCTCGGTCTCGATGCCGGAGTCCCGCACGGCTTCCGCGGCGGCTACCACGGCGAACTGGATGTACCGGTCGGAGCGCCGGGCCAGTTCCTCGTCCATGCCGTGTGCCAGCGGGTCGAAGTCGCACTCGGCGGCGATGCGCGAACGCAGGCCCTCCGGGTCGAAGAGGGTGATGCCCCGGGTCGCGGTGCGGCCGTTGACCAGGAGGTCCCAGAACGCCGGCGCTCCGATGCCGCCCGGGGCGACGACGCCGATGCCGGTGACCGCCACGCGCCGGGTCACGTTATGGCCCCGCTTCGTTCGGGCGGCTGTCCGTTGTCCGGCGCTTTCGCGCCCGCCGCCTTGGCGTGTGCCGCGATCGCCCCGGTGCCGTCGGTGCCGCTCGTGTCCTCCGTGTCGACGTGGCCGAGGTCCGGCCGCGGGGCGAGCGGCCCGAGGTGGAACACCAGACGGGCCTCCACGTCGCCGACGTTGCGGAACCGGTGCCGCATGTAGGGCGGGATCAGGAGTCCCTGGTCGACCTTGAGCGGATGGGGTTCTCCGTCGAGGTCCACCTCCAGTGCGCCGCTGACGACGTACACGAACTCCTCGGAGTACGGGTGGTAGTGCTCGCCGATGCGGTCGCCCGGCTGCACGAGGGCCAGGCCCATGAAGCCGCTGGTGGAACCCACCGTGGCGGGTGTCAGCATGGCGCGCAGGTCGCCTCCGCGCCTGCGATTGGGCTCGGTCTCGCTCAGGTCCACGATGCGTGGGCGCTGCTTGAGCATGGTTCGTTACCTCCAGGTGTGGCAGTGGCGCCGGCGTGGTGCGGCCGCGCACGCGCTGGTGACGGTCAGGACTCGGAAGCCTGACGGTCGAGGATGAGCGACATCTCGGCGTGAGCGAGGAGGCGGTTGAGATCCCGTTCGCTCTTGAGAGGTCCCTCCACCCCGAGCTCGGCGCCGTCCAGCAGCCGGGTCAGCGCCGCGGCCTTGCGCGGGCCGGTGACACCGAGGGCCGCGGCGGGATCGGTGTCGATGCTGCCCGACACGTCGATCAGCCGGACCACGATGTCGTCGCGCTGGTAGACGACGCTGCGGCGCACCAGACTCCTGGTGTCGTCCGACGCCGTCGCGTCCTGCTGGGACAGCAGCCGGGCCAGCGCCATGCCGCAGCCCTCCTTGGCGGGGTAGTAGAGGGCGTGCCGCCGCACTTGTGAGGGGTCGACCTTGCCGGCCATCACGTGGTGCACGGCCGGCAGCGCCGCCCGGGTGAAGAACAGCCGCGCCGAGCCCGGGTCGGCGAGGTCGCGGTCCTGCTCCAGATACGGGTTGATGGCCTCCTCCACGGCCTGGATGCCGGGCTGGCGCGCCACGTGGCGCAGCGCGGCGTTCAGGTCGCCCTCCACCTCGATGGCACGGACCACCCGGTTGCCGTGCATGAAGAGGGAGGTGCGGCGCAGCCGGGTGGTGTCGTCGACCTTCGGGATGGGTGAGGTGCACCCGGCGAGGATCTCCGCGACCTTCGACTCCGCTCCCGGCTTGACGGTGAAGGTCAGCGCGTGCCGGGCCACGCCGTCACCGACCCGGGCGGCCGCCTGGAGCCTGCCGCCGTCCGGTCCCTGATTGCGTGGACGGTCGCGTGTGGTCTCCCGCAGAATGCTGTACCGCATCGAACGGGTGTCGCGGACACAGTCGTGCATGGGCTTGACCGTCTCCACGTGCTCTTCGCTGTTCACCCAGGCGAGGAACGGCGGGGCACTTTCCCACTCGCTTGTGATGAGCCACTGCGACGGGTTCTCGATCGACTGGCACAGCTGGTCACTGATGTGACCGGGAATCGATGCGACCTGATTGCGCATGTGCTCGTACGCGTCGAGGAATCGCTGCTGGGCGCCTTCGTACAGATCGAGCATCAGGATCACTCGAAGCCTGGAACCGTCGAACGCCGATTGGGATATGCGCTCCGAGATGGTCATCCGGCACACCTCTCCTTCACGGGAGTGAAGGCGGCACACGATGTCCGGGGGATCCGGACGACAGCCGCCGTGAGACTCGATCGTGTGTCGCCGTCGTGGGCACCGCGAGTCCCGAGCGTCAAATGAGTGAACTGCGCCATCCGGGTATTCAGGCGCGCGGAAGGGGCCCCGAGGGGCATTGAAACTGCGTCCCCTTCCCTTTCGCGCAGCTGCCGTTGGAGGCAATCAATGAAACAAGCTGCAGAAGTCGACCAGGTCGACCATCGCACCCCGGTGCTCATTGTCGGCGGTTCCCTGGTGGGTCTGTCCGCCTCGCTGTTCCTGGGTCGTCTCGGCGTGCCGCACATGCTCGTCGAGCGTCACTCGGGCACCTCCATCCACCCCCGCGGCCGTGGCAACAATGTCCGCACGATGGAGCTGTTCCGGGTGGCCGGTGCCGAGCAGGGCATCAGGAAGGCCGCGGAGACCCTCGCGGGCAACCACGGCATCCTGCAGACGCCGACCCTCGTCGGTGACGCCGGCGAGTGGCTGTTCAAGGAGATCGACCCCGGTGGCGGGCTGGCCCGGTTCAGCCCGAGTGGCTGGTGCCTGTGCAGTCAGAACGACCTGGAGCCCGTCCTGCTGGACTGCGCGCGGTCGCTCACCGGCGATCTGCGTTTCTCCACCGAACTGATGTCGTTCGAGCAGGACGCGGACGGCGTGACCGCACGGGTCAAGAGCCGGGACACCGGCGAGCACACCACGATCCGGGCGGACTACCTGATCGCGGCGGACGGCCCGCGCAGCCCGGTGCGCGAGCGGCTCGGCATCGGGCAGAGCGGCCCCGGCGACCTGTTCCACAACGTCAGCGTCACCTTCAGGTCACGGCGGCTCGCCGAGTACGTCGGCGACCGGCACTTCATCGTGTGCTACCTGACCAACCCGGAGGGCGACGGGGCGCTGCTGCCCGTCGACAACGTCGAGAACTGGGTGTTCCACGCCCCCTGGCATCCGGAGCACGGTGAGTCGCTGGAGGCGTTCACCGACGAGCGGTGCATCCAGCACATCAGGACCGCCACGGGCGTTTTGGACCTCGACGTCGAGATCACCGGCATGGCGCCGTGGCATGCGGCCGAGCGGGTGGCGCAGCGGTACGGCGAGGGCCGGGTGTTCCTCGCCGGTGACTCGGCGCACGAGATGTCGCCGACCGGGGCGTTCGGCTCCAACACCGGTATCCAGGACGCGCACAACCTGGCCTGGAAGCTGGCCGCCGTGATCGGCGGCTGGGCCGGTCCGCGGCTGCTGGAGACGTACGACGCGGAGCGCCGCCCGGTGGCGGAGGCGACGAGCGCGCGTGCCTCCTCTCGGTCCTCGGAGCACAGTCACCCCGGCTTCGCTCCCCCGCCGGGCCTCGCCGGCGCGGGCAAACCGGGTGCCGGCATCCTCAACGTCGCGCTGGCGTACCGCTACCCGAGGGGCGCGGTCACGGGCGTCGATCCGCAGACGCCGGTCGTGCCCGAAGGGATGCAGCTGACGGGTGAACCGGGCAGCCGGGCACCGCACATGTGGCTGAACCGGTCGGGCGAGCGGGTGTCCACGCTCGACCTGTACGAGCGGTCCATGGTGCTGCTGTGCGGCGCGGGCAGCTCGGCCGGCTGGCACGCCGCGGCGGACAAGGTCGCCGACGGGATGCCCGTACGCCTCGAGTCGTACCGCATCGGCGGCGAGCCCGAGGCGGAACTGGTGCCGGAGGACGGCGCAGACTGGGCGCGGATGCACGGTGTCACCGCCGACGGTGCGGTACTGGTCCGTCCCGACGGATTCGTGGCGTGGCGCTCCTCCGGCCCGGCGCCGGATCCGGAGGCGACGCTGCGCGACGTCGTCGCGCAGGTGCTGGGCCGCGATTGACACCGCCAACCGCGTCCCTGCCCCGTCGCCCGTGCTCCCCGGCCACCGACAGGTGCCGGGGAGCACGGGCCTTCGCGGCCCGGTTCCGGGGTGCCCGGCGGGGGCGTGGCGACCGCCGTGCGGCGGGTGTTGGGCGTGCTGTGCTGTCCCGGGAGTGGGGCGGGCCGTGTTGGGCCGGCTGTGCTGTACCCGGGTCGGGCGGGCCGTACGGCCTTCCGGGAGCCCGCCGGGCGCGGGCAGTGCGGGGAGGCGCGTCCTCCGGAGGAGTGCCGGCGGGAAGCGGGAGAGGGCCGCGAACCGGCCGTGCGGCGGGCGGCCGTCCCCGCGTGCTGGGCCAATCGGGTGGCGGCGCAGGCGTTTTCTCCGCCGCGGGTTCCTAGCATGGGTGCATGAACGCCGATGACGTCCAGCGATCCACCGGAGAACGGGACCAAGTGCCCCGTTCCACACCCGCCGGAGGCACCACCCCCGGCACCGGGGACGGCGGGCACCACTCCCCCGGCACCGGGGACGGCGGGCACCATCACCGGGGTGCCCACTCCGCCGAGGCCGTCAGACGCGGCGCCGGGGAGGCGGCCCACCAGGTCGCGGAGGCCGTCGCCGACGCGATGGAGCCGCTCAAGCCGAGACTGCGCGGCTGGCTGCACGCCGGGATGGTACCGGCCTCCCTGATCGCCTGCATCGTCCTGATGTCGCTCGCCCGCACACCGCGGGCCACCGCCGCCTGCGCCGTCTTCTCGGTGTCGGCCTGGCTGCTCTTCGGCACCAGCGCCGTGTACCACCGCGGCACTTGGGGGCCGCGCGGGGAAGCGGTCCTGCGGCGCCTGGACCACGCGAACATCTTCCTGATCATCGCGGGCACATACACGCCGCTGACCGTGCTCCTGCTGCCGTCCGGGCAGCGGACCGTGCTGCTGTGGGTCGTATGGGCGGGCGCGCTGGCCGGGATCGCCTTCCGCGTGCTGTGGGTGGATGCTCCGCGCTGGCTCTACACCCCCTGCTACATCGCCCTGGGCTGGGCGGCGGTGTTCTACCTGCCCGGCTTCTGGCGCGCCGGCGGGGCGGCCATGGTGGCCCTGATCGTCGCCGGTGGCCTGCTGTACAGCGCCGGCGCGGTGGTCTACGCGCTGAAGCGGCCCGACCCGTCACCCCGCTGGTTCGGATTCCACGAGGTCTTCCACGCGTTCACCGTGGCGGCCTTCGCCACCCACTACGCGGCGATCCTGATGGTCGCGACCGACCCGGCCGGCTGAGCACCCGCGAGCCGGCCGCGCGCGAGGCCCCGCCCGGAAACCCGGACGCTGGTGGTGAATCCGCCCCGCTGGATCTCATCCAGCGGGGCGGAGTGCTGCGAAGGGGAAGATGCGTGTGCGGGCGAGGGGACGGCCGGTGAGCCAGGCGTCGAGGCGCGCCAGGTTGATCACGGCGCCGGTGACGTGGTGCTGGAGCCACCGGGACGGGAAACGGCTGTCCTCCGGCCGGGCCGCGTAGCGGTCGTACCACTCCGGCGCCGCCACCGTCCCCAGCCACTGCCCAGCCGTCCCGGCAATCTGGTTCAGCGCCGCCCGCAGCGTCTCGACCACGAACTCCAGTCGGCTCAGGTCCCGCGTCGCGGCCGGCACGTGGGTGGAGTCCGTGCGCTGTCGCCTGCCCGCCGTGACCAGCCCGGCCTCCCCGGCCGCCCGCAGCACCCCGTCGAACACCGCCCGGCCTGCATCTGACTCGGCCAGCCGGGCACGGAACTCACTGAGCACGGAGAAGTCGAAGCCGGTATCGGTCAGCTCCAGCGACAGGGCGTAACAGCTCCCCGAAGTCGGCGTCGGCGGAGACCGGATCGAGCGCATCCCGCACCCGCATGCCAGACAGCCGCCCTTCGGGAACACCGCAGGCGCCACACGCGCGGTCTCCTCCGGGACTCCGCCAAATCCGCCCCGCGCAACGACACGACCCACCCCACAAACACGACGACGGCCTGCACAACCCCTACGGGGTCATACAGGCCGTCGTCACACAGGCCCCGGATTCACCAACAGCGTCCGGAAGCCCGGGCGGGGCCCTCGTCGTAGCCGGCGGCCACTCGGTGAACGTCCGCGCGGGGACGTGCCTGTGGCCGCGTGGCGGAGACCGGCGTGAGCCGGGGGAACGGGTGTCCCCCCGGCGGTGTACGCGGTGGTCTGCCCGGAGGTGTTACGCGGCCGCGCCGTACGGGGCCTGCCGCTGCGACGAACCGCGGGACGACGACCGGCTGCCGGAACCGTCCCGGCGGCCCTGGGCGGGTCCGCCGCGCCGTCCGCGGGAACCGGAGGCGCCGCGGCCGGCGCGCTTCGCCACGGGCGCGGTGATGACGACCGGCACGCCCGAGGGTGCCTGGGCGCCCGTGATCCGGCTCAGCTCCGCCTCGCCGGAACGGACCTGGGCCACCTCGGGGGTGATGCCCGCGTCCGCCATGAGCCGCGTCATCTCCCGGCGCTGGTTCGGCAGGACCAGGGTGACGACGCTGCCGGACTCGCCGGCGCGTGCGGTGCGGCCGCCGCGGTGCAGGTAGTCCTTGTGGTCGCTGGGCGGGTCGACGTTGACGACGAGGTCGAGCTGGTCGACGTGGATGCCGCGGGCCGCCACGTTGGTGGCCACCAGGACGGTGACGTGGCCGTTCTTGAACTGGGTGAGCGTACGGGTGCGCTGGGGCTGGGACTTGCCGCCGTGCAGGGCCGCGGCGCGGACACCGCTGTTCAGCAGGTGCTCGGTGAGCTTGTCCACGGCGTGCTTGGTGTCCAGGAACATGATGACCCGTCCGTCACGGGCGGCGATCTCGGTGGTGACGGCGTACTTGTCGGCGCCGTGTACGTGCAGCACGTGGTGGTCCATGGTGGTGACGGCACCGGCCGAGGGATCGACGGAGTGGACCACCGGGTCGTGGAGGTAGCGGCGGACCAGCAGGTCGACGTTGCGGTCGAGGGTGGCGGAGAACAGCATCCGCTGGCCCTCCGTCCGCACCTGGTTGAGGAGTTCGGTGACCTGGGGCATGAAGCCCATGTCGGCCATCTGGTCGGCCTCGTCCAGGACGGTGATGCCGACCCGGTCCAGGATGCACTCGCCGCGTTCGATCAGGTCCTTGAGCCGTCCGGGCGTGGCCACCACGACCTCGGCGCCGCCGCGCAGCGCGGCGGCCTGGCGGCCGATGGACATCCCGCCCACGACGGTGGCCATGCGCAGCTTCATCGGACGGGCGTACGGGGTGAGCGCGTCGGTGACCTGCTGGGCCAGTTCCCGGGTGGGCACCAGGACCAGGGCCAGAGGCTGGCGGGGCTCGGCACGCTGCCCCTCCAGGCGGGCCAGCATGGCCAGCCCGAACGCGAGTGTCTTGCCCGAGCCGGTGCGGCCCCGGCCCAGGACGTCCCGTCCGGCGAGCGAGTTGGGCAGGGTCGCGGCCTGGATCGGGAACGGCACCGTCACCCCCGCCTTGCCCAGCGCCGCCAGCAGGGGCGCCGGCATGCCCAGATCGGCGAACGCCTCCACAGCGGGCAGCGCAGGAGTGATCGTCTTCGGCAGTGCGAACTCACCCTGTACGGCGGCGGGGCGGCGGCCGTAGCCGGCGCCGCGGGCAGGAGCACCGCGGCGGCCCTGCGGGGCGGGACGGCCGGAACGGGGGGCGCGGGAGTATCGGTCGTTCGTACGAGTGGTGCGGTTCATACGGAACCTTCCTCGATGCGGGCACGTATCAAGGAATTCCCGCAGAAATGAGCAGCGCGGAGAATCGCGAGAACGAGCCGGAGAATGATGCGGACGGAGAGCGGCCTGGGTTTCGGTACCCGGGGTCTCACGTCAGGAAAATGCGAGCGTGCGCGCCGTACCGCTGAGCACGGAAGCGGTGTGCCGGCACATGGGCGCCGCTCGCAGGAACGGCACGCGGCAGTGCGCATGCCGTGGAACAGTGCAACGCGCCGGGGCCCGCACCCCAAGGTGCGGGCCCCGGCTACATCGCTACGCGTCGGCGTGAGCCTCAGCGTCAGGCGGGAACGATGTTCTCGGCCTGCGGGCCCTTCTGGCCCTGAGTGACGTCGAAGGAAACCTTCTGGCCCTCCTGGAGCTCACGGAAGCCCTGGGCGGCGATGTTCGAGTAGTGGGCGAAGACGTCGGCGCCGCCGCCGTCCTGCTCGATGAAGCCGAAGCCCTTTTCCGCGTTGAACCACTTCACGGTGCCAGTAGCCATGTCATATCTCCTTCGGGGCAGTACCCAGGAGGCCGCACTGTGCGGACTCCGAGTCGCCGCGATGATTGCCCCGTCCGGAAAGAAGCACCGGAAATACAAAAATGCATCCACCGGCCAGGATGACCGGCAAATGCACTTGAAGTCTTGGGAACCACAACTGCAACCGAGATCAACAGTAGCACGACTTCTGGGGCCGCGGGTGGTGTCCAATATCATGCGGCCCGACCGTCAGAAACCCTCACCGCGCATCATCTTTATTTCTCCATTCGCGGGAACAGATATTCACCCGCCCGGGTGCCCGGCCCGGGGCCCTCCGGAACGCGGCAGGACGGCCGCGTCACTGGCGGGGACGGCGTCGAGTACCACCCAAGGACACCCGGGGCGGCGGTCCCGCGTCGAGCAGCGAGCCGGTCGCCCACTGCCGGCCAGGACGACCAGGCCCGGGACCAAGGACATGGCGCCCGTGTACAGGCCGAGCCCGGGAGTGTCCGCGAGGTCGGGCGGCCAGGAGTCGGCGAGCGCGTGGCGGTCGATGGCCCGGGCCACCGCCCGGCGTACCCGCTCGTCGGCGAGCGGTCCCGAGCTGCCCGTGCCGCTGGGGCGGCGAGCATCTGCCCGTGCGTGAGGAGCGCGACGAAGGCGGTGGCGGGCGCCAGTCCCGCCGCGCTGGGCGAGATGATTTCAGGGCCGACCCTGTCCGGGCAGCCGGGCAAGGCCGTTGGCCATGCAGTAGGGAAGCCGACTTTGAGACACGCTCTAGCCGGCCACCGCGGTCCGCAGGCTCTCTCGGTGTGCTCGGGCTGCGGCCATCAGGCCGTCGAGTGCGTCCCGAGTACGTATGAGATCAGTGATGTGCTGAGAGAGCCGGTGGTGCTCCTGCTCCATCCGCTTCAGCGCGGCCTCGGAGTTGTCCTCGCTGGGTGCCTCGACGCAAGGCAACAGCTCAGCGATGGTGCTGCTGGACAGGCCTGCGGCATACAACCTCTGGATGAACATGACCCGCTCGACCTCATTCTCCGTGTAGTGCCGCTGTCCGCTGGCACTTCGGGTGCTGTTGAGCAGCCCCTGTTCCTCGTAGTACCGCAGGGAACGGACGCTGGCCTTGGTCCGTGATGCGAGCTCCCCGATGCGCATACCGTCCTCCTGCCATGGCCTGCGTCACAGGACTTGCCTCTGACATCGATGTGAGGCTTTAGCTTACCTGTCGTGCCCGGAGGGCGGGCGCTTCGCCTCACGATGGAGTCCTGACGTGACGACCCTTTTCGACAGCCACCAGCTCGGAGACCTGAAGTTGCCCAATCGGGTGGTGATGGCCCCGATGACGAGGGTCCGGGCCGCCGCCGACGGTTCGGCAACCCCGTCGATGGCGGCGTACTACGCGCAGCGGGCGACGGCCGGCCTGATCGTGAGCGAGGGCGTTCAGCCCAGCTTGATCGGACAGTCCAATCCGGGAACACCAGGACTCCACACCGAGGAGCAGGTCGCCTCCTGGCGCCCGGTGACCGACGCCGTCCACACCAACGGTGGCCGGATCTTCGCCCAGATCATGCACAGTGGTCGGGTATCCCATCCAGCGACCACCGGTATGCGGCCGGTCGGCCCCTCCGCGGTACCTGCGGTCGGCGAACTGTTCACCCCGACCGGGCCGCAGACAGCACCGACACCGCGGGCCCTGGAGACTGCCGAAGTGCCCGAACACGCCGAGTCGTACGCCCAGGCAGCTCGACGCGCCATCGAGGCCGGCTTCGACGGCGTGGAACTGCACGGTGCCAACGGCTACCTGATCTCGCAGTTCCTCTCATCGAACGCCAACCTGCGGGCGGACCGCTACGGTGGCCCGGTCGCCAACCGGATCCGGTTCGCGGTCGAAGCCGCGTCCGCGACGGCCGAAGCCGTCGGCGCAGGCAGAACTGGTATCCGCCTGTCCCCGGGCGGGACGCTCTGGGGGGTTGAGGAGGCGGACGTCCCCGCCCTCTACACAGCCCTGCTGACCGAACTGGCCCGCCTGGAGCTGGCCTACGTCCACCTTGAGGCCACCATCGACGAAGAGGTGTTGCTCGGTCTGCGTCGTGCGTGGCCAGGAACCCTCATCATGAACCCCGTGGCCCCCATGGGCCCGAAGCAGACTGGCCGGGAAGACGCCGATCACTGGCTCGGACTGGGTGCCGAACTCATCAGCTTCGGCCGGGCCTTCATCGCCAACCCCGACCTGGTTGAGCGACTGCGTACCGGCCTCCCCATCGCCCCCGTCGACGAGGCCACCTTCTACCAGGGTGGCGACGCGGGATACCTGACCTACCCCGCGTATCAGTACGCAGCGTGATGCCACCACCTGGCGTGCGGCCAAGCGTGACTGAGCGCAAGTTCTCCGGCAGCGCGACGAGCCGTACCGGGGTTCCAGGAGCCGCCGCAGTTGTGTGCGCTGCCCCGGCGGCCGGCCCGCGGCACATCGATGCTCTGACCCGGGTATGGGCATGTGCGACATCTACATGCCACGGCGCGCCGGAGCAGAAGCCGAACGCAGCTCGTACAGGTTCGTGGTCTCGATCCCGGAGGAGCAGCTCGACGACCTGTTCACGGCGTCAACGAGGGCCTGCCCGTCACGACCCGGTCGGCTGTCAGCGGCCCGTGGCACGATCACCGGCGTGGCGTTCATCAACGAGCACACCATCGCGAAACTGGCCCAGGAGCACGGCGTTCCCGGGAACGTGGCACGAGGGTTGGCAGGGCTGCTGCGGCCCTGCGTCCTCCTGGTGAAGTACGAGGACCTGCCGGAGGATGGCCGGGCGGATGCCTTCCCGGCCGGGCGGACGGGTGGGCTGCCCTCGCTGCCTGAGGGCGTCGAGTGGCCCGGCGGGGCGGTCCCCTTCGTGCTGACCGTCGACTGCGCGGCCCTGCCCCGCGACTTCCTCGACATCGAACTGCCGCCGGACGGACAGCTGCTGTTCTTCACCACCTTCAAGTACGAGCCGGAGGACTCCGCCGTTCTCCACGTCCCCGCCGGTGTCCCGATTTCGTCGCGACCGGCCGGGGTTCCGCCGGGGGTTCCGCGCCCCCGGGGCAACGAGGGCGGGGGCGCGGGGGCGCGGAACCCGGCGTGGCGAGCCCCGCTCGGCGGAAAGCGGGGCTCGCGGCGGTGCGCACGCAAGGGGAGGTGCACCGCGGTCCCGGCGGGCGGGGTGCCGGGACCTGGGACGGTACGCGCCACTCTGGCCGAAAAGAAACCCCCTTGCACGAACCGGAATCGACCGTTCGCGCCGCGGCGGCCGTGCCGTCAGGGCGTGTCGCCCGACCAGTCCCAGTACCAGGTGGAACCGGCCCTGGGCCGGTACACGGAGCGCCCGCCGGCACCGTGCGCGCCGATCTCCGTGTCGAGGGCGACACTCTCGCCCAACTGCCGCTCGTTCCAGCCGGTCACGTCGAGAAGCAGGCCGTCGAGAGGACCGGCGACCAGCTCGCGGTACGTGCGGCCGGGCCGCGGGCCGGGATCGTCATGGTCGGCGCCGTAGACCCGGTGCCCCATCAGGTCGTCCATGGGGCAAGCCTCGCAGCCGCCACTGACAGTCAAGGGCCCGCGGACCCGCCTCTCACGACTCCGGGCCGGGCAGGTCGGGCAGCGGGACATCCAGGCCGAAGGGGTCGTCGACCATGTAGGTGCAGTCCGTGTAGGTGTAGCCGGGCTCGATCGTCGTCCTGGACGTGTGCTTGGCGTTGGCCACGGTCTCGTCGGACCGCTTGTAGAGGAAGTGGTAGTCGCCGGCGGGCAGCAGCAGCCTGGTCCGCGGGTAGTTCCGGCCGCTGTCCTGGCAGGCCGAGCCCTTGCCGCTGGACTCGGTCGGGTACGTCTCGCAGCCGTCGCACGCCTTGAGGTCCACCTTCCCGGTGACCGGGCCGGTGAAGAGGATCTCGACCGCGTCGGGAGCGTCATTGCGGATGACGAGTTCGAGTCCGGAGCCGCCTGGCACGGCCGCCGAGGGCACGCGCTTGCCGGCCGCCGGTTCCTCCTCCGCAATCTCGGCGGCTATGGCGATGTTCCGGGCCCTGCCGCGGCGGTCGCTGTCCCGGTAGGTGTCGGCGAAACCGGTCAGCGTCTCGCGCGCCTCGGTGAACTCGCCGTTCCTGAACTGCTCCACGCCGCAGGCGTAGGTGCCCGACTCGACGGGGCCGTCGGTCGCTCCGGCCAGCGTGGTCGCGCTCTCGCCCGGCAGTCCGGAGGCCGTCTCGCCGAGCCGCTCCAGGTCCGCGGTGACGTCGCAGGGATCGTGGTCGCCGGACAGTCGGCCGTCCAGCTCCCGGATCCTGGCGCGGAAGGCGGGCTCCACCTTGGCCGCCTGCGGGGAGCCCGGGAAGGTGCGCATCAGCTCGCCGAGTTCGCCGCCGCTCGCGTTCGCCGGCTCCAGGCCGAGGCGGCTCACCCCGCACTCGTAGAGCGAGGCGGCCAGCCGCTCGTCCGGCCACTCGGCCAGCCCGTCGGCGAGCAACTCCCGGCCCATCGTGCCGGGCAGGGTCCGCAGGTACTGAAGGGGCGGTACGGCGTCGCAGTGCCGGCCCTGCTCGTACGGGGCGGCGACGGTCGCGTAGTAGGTCCGCAGCCGGTCAGGGACGAGCTTGGCCGCCCTTGATCCCTCATGCCCGGCGGCGATTTCGCGGTAGCGGGCCAGGGCCTTCCGGTACTGGCCGGCCGAGGCCGGGAAGGGCGTCGCCGAGGCGTCCTCGACCAGTGCGTCCACGGCGGCCAGCCGGTCGAGCAGCATCCTTTCCACGGCCTCGTCGCGCGCCGCGTCGTACGCGACAGCCCCGCCCGCGGGCACGGCCAGCAGCGCGACTGCGAGGGCGACCGCCAGGGGCGGCCGCAGCCGGGCCGGCCCCGGGTCCGGCGCTCCCGCGGGCCGGCGCAGAGCGCCGCGCGCCCCGTCGGCGGCGGCAAGCAGCAGGAACAGCAGGTAGGCCAAGAGCAGGCCACCGGGTACGCCGTCCGGGTCCGCGGGCAGGGCGATCACCAGCAGGACGGCCGTCGCGATCCAGCACAGAACGGCCGGAATCCATCGGCGCAGCAGCAGGTAACCCAGTCCCAGGCCGCTGAGGTTGAGGAGCGCGACGGCCACGGCGCGCAAGGGCTCCGCCGGAGACGGCTGTCCGAACCCGGGCGGCGGAGCGGACGGAGGCGGCGGAGCGGCCAACGGATACGGAG
>NZ_JAAAXQ010000006.1 GCF_009916105.1 Streptomyces sp. GC420
GTCTTGAGGGCGAGCACCATGGTCAGGCCGCCGCCGGGGGTGTCCTCGGCGGTGAGTGTGCCGCCCATGGCTTCGGCGAAGCCGCGGGCGACGGCGAGCCCGAGGCCGACGCCGTTGCCGCGGGGGACGTCGCCGTGGCGCTGGAACGGCTTGAAGATCTCTTCCTTGGCGGAGTCGGGTACGCCGGGGCCCCGGTCGATGGTGCGCAGCTCGACGCGGTCGCCGAGGGCGCTGGCGGCCAGCAGGACGCGGCTGCCGGCGGGGCTGTACTTGACGGCGTTCTCCACGACGTTGGCGACGATGCGCTCCAGTAGTCCCTTGTCGGCGGCGACCATGGGCAGCGTCTCGGGGATGTCCAGGGCCACACTTTCCTCGGGGACGCCTTTGAGAGCCAGGGGCACCACCTCGTCGAGGTCGGTTTCGCGTACGAGGGGGGTGACGGCGCCGCTCTGCAGTCGGCTCATGTCCAGGAGGTTGCCGACGAGGTGGTCGAGCCGGTCGGCGCCCTCCTCGATGGCGGCGAGCAGTTCGGCCTCGTCCTGTGCTGACCAGGCGACGTCGTCGGAGCGCAGGGAGGACACCGAGGCCTTGATGGCGGCGAGCGGGGTGCGCAGGTCGTGGGAGACCGCGGCGAGCAGCGCGGTGCGGATGCGGTTGGCCTCCTCCAGGCGGCGGGCCCGTTCGGCTTCGTCGACCAGGCGCTGGCGCTCCAGGACGACGACGGCCTGGGCGGCGAAGGCACCCAGGACGCGGCGGTCCTCGGCAGGCAGCACGCGGCCTCGCAGAGCGAGGGCCATGCGTTCGCCGGCGGCGACGTCCACGTCCGCGTCGTCGGGGCAGGCCGCCGGTTCCGGCCCGACGCTGCCGGCGCAGGTCCACCGGCCACGGTCGTCGCTGCGCTCGAGCAGGGCCACGGATTCCATGGCGAAGGTCTCGCGGACCCGTTCCAGGAGGGCCGGCAGGGCGGTCTCGCCGCGCAGCACGCTCCCTGCGAGGAGGCTCAGTATCTCGGCCTCCGCGCGGAGCCGGGCGGCCTGGTGGGTGCGGCGGGCAGCCAGATCCACCACGGACGCCACAGAGATCCCCACCACCACGAAGATCACGATGGCCAGGATGTTCTCGGGGTCGGCGATCGTCCAGGTGTGGGTCGGGGTGGTGAAGTAGTAGTTCAGCAGCAGGGAGCCGACGACGGCCGAGGCGAGTGCGGGGAGCAGGCCGCCGAGCAGGGCCGCCGCCACCGTGCACGTGAGGAACAGCAGCATTTGGTTGGCGAACCCCAGGCCGGATCCGATGCTGGTGAGCACGGCCGTGAGCAGGGCGGGTCCCGCGGTGCCGGTGAGCCATCCGGCGACCGTGCGGGTGCGGCCCAGGCGCGCCGCGCGGGCGATGGGCAGGCCGCGGCCTTTGGCGGCGTGCTCGTGGGTGACGATGTGCACGTCCAGGTCCGGGCCGGATTCGCGGGCGACGGTGGCGCCGACGCCGGGTCCGAAGATGTACTGCCACGCCTTGCGGCGGCTGGTGCCGAGCACGATCTGGGTGGCGTTGACGCCGCGGGCGAATTCCAGGAGTGCGGTGGGGATGTCGTCGCCGATCACGGAGTGGAAGGTGCCCCCGAGGTCTTCGACCAGGTTGCGCTGGACGGCGAGTTCTTTGGGCGACGCGCTGGTGAGGCCGTCGCTGCGGGCGATGTAGAGGGCGAGGATTTCGCTGCCGGAGCCTTTGGCGGCGATCCGGGCGGCGCGGCGGATCAGGGTGCGGCCCTCCGGGCCGCCGGTCAGGCCGACGACGATGCGCTCGCGAGCCTGCCACACGGTGGAGATGTCGTGCTCGGCCCGGTACTGCTGCAGGTAGGCATCGACCCGGTCGGCGGTCCACAGCAGGGCCAGCTCGCGCAGGGCGGTGAGGTTGCCGGGCCGGAAGTAGTTCGACAGCGCCGCGTCGATCTTGTCGGCGGCGTAGACGTTGCCGTGGGCGAGGCGGCGGCGCAGCGCCTGCGGGGACATGTCGACCAGCTCGATCTGGTCGGCGCGGCGCACCACCTCGTCGGGAACGGTCTCACGCTGGCGTACCCCGGTGATCGCCTCCACGACGTCGCCGAGGGACTCGAGGTGCTGGATGTTGACCGTGGAGACGACGGTGATGCCCGCGTCGAGCAGCTCCTCGATGTCCTGCCACCGCTTGGCGTTGCGCGAGCCGGGGATGTTGGTGTGGGCCAGCTCGTCGACAAGGGCCACCGAGGGGCGGCGGGCGAGGACGGCGTCCACGTCCATCTCGCTGAACGTCGCTCCGCGGTAGGTGATCTCCCGGCGCGGGACGATCTCCAGGCCGTGCAGCATGACCTCGGTGCGCGCACGGCCGTGGCACTCGACGAAGCCCACCACCACGTCGGTGCCCCGCTCCAGGCGCCGGTGCGCCTCGGAGAGCATGTCGTAGGTCTTGCCGACGCCGGGGGCGGCTCCGAGGTAGATGCGTAGTTTGCCGCGGGCCATGGCTCCATTGTCTTCCGGGAGATCGGACGGTTCTGCCTCTGGTTGATCAGGTCTTGGGGCTGCGCCATCGGGAGATCCTGACACCGCCGGGACGAGGGGCACGGGTGCGGCCTTCGCGGCCGAGTGGTCCGGGCGGCCGTGAGCGGTGTCAGCCGCTGAGGTCGCGCAGGGCCATGTTCAGCCCCAGGACGTTGACGGTGGGCTCGCCGAGGAATCCTGCGAGCCTGGAGTGGGTTTGGTCCTTGACCAGCTTGTGGACCGCGGACGGGTCGAGACCGCGGGCCTTGGCTACGCGGTCGGCCTGGATGTCGGCATACGCGGGCGAGATGTGCGGGTCGAGGCCGGAGGCGCTGGCGGTGACCGCGTCGGCAGGCACGGCGGAGGGCGGAACGCCGTTGAACGCCGCGATTCGCGCCTTGCGCTCCTTGATCTGCTCCAGCAGCTTCGGGCTGGTGGCCGCGAGGTTGGACGCACCGGAGGCGAGCGCGTCGTACTGGCCGGCCGAGGGGCGGGGCTGGAACCATTTGGGGTCGGGCTTGCCGTCCCTGCCGTTCCAGGTCTGGCCGATCAGAGCGGAGCCCACGACCCGGCCGTCGGCCTCGACCCGGGAGCCGCCCGCCTTGCCGGGGAAGACGGCCTGGGCGATGCCGGTCACGGCCAGGGGGTAGAGCACACCGGTCACCACGGTGAGCACCAGCAGTGCGCGCGCTGCGGCCCACACCAGGCGTGAGGTGTTGCGAACGGTGGCGTTCATGATCCGATCCCGGGGATGAGCATGATGAGCAGGTCTATGATCTTGATGCCGAGGAACGGGGCGACGAGCCCGCCCAGGCCGTAGATGCCGAGGTTGCGGCGCAGCATCCGGTCGGCGCTCATCGGCCGGTAGCGCACGCCCTTCAGGGCCAGTGGCACGAGTGCCACGATCACCAGGGCGTTGAAGACGACCGCGGACAGGATCGCGGACTGAGGGCTCGCCAGACGCATGACGTTGAGCGTGTCCAGGCCCGGGTAGGCCACCGCGAACATCGCCGGGATGATCGCGAAGTACTTCGCGACATCGTTGGCGATCGAGAACGTGGTCAGGGCGCCGCGGGTGATCAGCAGTTGCTTGCCGATCTCCACGATCTCGATCAGTTTGGTGGGGTTGGAGTCCAGGTCGACCATGTTCCCGGCCTCCTTGGCGGCCGAGGTGCCGGTGTTCATGGCCACCCCGACGTCCGCCTGGGCCAGGGCGGGCGCGTCGTTGGTGCCGTCGCCGGTCATGGCGACGAGCTTTCCGCCCGCCTGCTCTCGTTTGATCAGCGCCATCTTGTCTTCGGGTGTGGCCTCGGCGAGGAAGTCGTCGACTCCCGCTTCCTCGGCGATGGCCCGGGCGGTGAGCGGGTTGTCGCCGGTGATCATCACGGTCCTGATGCCCATGCGGCGCAGCTCGGTGAAGCGCTCCCGCATGCCGTGCTTGACCACGTCCTTGAGGTGGATGACGCCCAGGACGCGCACGCCGCCGGAGTCTTCGCCGGCCACGAGCAGCGGTGTGCCGCCCGCTGCGGAGATGGTGTCCACTGCGCGCCGGGCGTCGTCGGGGACGGTGCCGCCGCGCTCGGTGACCCAGGCGGTCACCGCGGCGGCGGCGCCCTTGCGCACCCGGTGGACGCCGCCGTCCCCGGTGACGTCCACACCGCTCATCCGGGTCTGCGCGGTGAACGGGATGAACTCGGCGTGGCCCAGTTCGCCCTCGTGGCGGGCGCGCAGGCCGTACTGCTCCTTGGCCAGAACCACGATCGAGCGGCCTTCCGGCGTCTCATCGGCCAGCGAGGACAGCTGGGCGGCGTCGGCAAGTTCGGCGCCGTCGACGTTGTCCAGGGTCATGAACTCAGCGGCCTGTCGGTTACCGAGCGTGATGGTGCCGGTCTTGTCCAGCAGCAGGGTCGACACATCGCCCGCGGCCTCCACGGCGCGGCCGGACATGGCCAGCACGTTGCGCTGCACCAGACGGTCCATGCCGGCGATGCCGATGGCGGACAGAAGCGCTCCGATCGTGGTCGGGATCAAGCAGACCAGCAGCGCCACCAGCACGATCATCGACTGCTCGGCCCCTGCGTGGATGGCGAACGGCTGGAGGGTGACCGTAGCCAGGAGGAAGACGATCGTGAGTGCGGCGAGCAGGATGTTCAGCGCGGTCTCGTTCGGTGTCTTCTGCCGGGCGGCACCTTCGACGAGGTTGATCATCCGGTCGATGAAGGTCTCGCCGGGCTTCGTGGTGATCTTGACGATGATGCGGTCGGAGAGCACCTTCGTGCCGCCGGTGACCGCCGAGCGGTCGCCGCCGGACTCGCGGATGACCGGGGCGGACTCGCCGGTGATGGCCGACTCGTCCACGCTGGCGACGCCCTGGACGACATCGCCGTCGCCGGGGATGACATCGCCGGCCTCGCAGACCACCAGATCACCGACGTGCAGGTCGGTGCCGGGCACCCGCTCCTCGGCCCCGTCCACCAGACGGCGCGCCACGGTGTCGGTCCTGGCCTTGCGCAGCGCATCGGCCTGCGCCTTGCCGCGGCCCTCGGCGACCGCTTCCGCCAGGTTGGCGAAGACCACGGTCAGCCACAGCCACACCGTGATCGCCCAGCCGAACCAGCTGGGGTCGACAACCGCCAGCGCGGTGGTGAGCACCGAGCCGACCTCGACCACGAACATCACCGGTGACTTGATCATCACACGCGGATCGAGCTTGCGCAGCGCGTCGGGCAGGGACGTCATCAGCTGCCTGGGGTCGAACAGGCCGCCCCTGACGCGTTCGTGCGCCGGCGTCGTCGCAGCCGGGGCCAGGTGCTCGCGAGGCGGGGGGGAAGTGGTCGTGGACATGGGGGTGGAGCCCTCTGCTGGGTGTGCGGGTGGTGGTTGCTCGGGCGGCGGTTGCTGGGGGGTGCGGGCACGTGCGGTCATGACAGCCCTTCCGCGAGCGGGCCGAGAGCCAGGGCCGGGAAGAACGTCAGCCCGGCGACGATCAGCACCGCTCCGACGAGCAGCCCGGTGAACAGCGGCTTGTGGGTCTGGAGCGTTCCCGCGGTCGCGGGGATCGGCTTCTGCTCGGCGAGCGCACCGGCCAGCGCCAGCACGAACACCATCGGCAGGAACCGGCCCAGCAGCATGGCCAGGCCGATGGTGGTGTTGAACCACTGCGTGTCGGCATTCAGGCCCGCGAAGGCGCTGCCGTTGTTGTTGGCGCCGGAGGTGTAGGCGTACAGCACCTCGGAGAACCCGTGCGGACCGGAGTTCAGCATCGAGTGCGGCGGCGTGGGCAGGGCCATGGCCAAAGCGGTGAAGCCCAGCACCAGGGTCGGGGTGATGAGGATGTAGCAGGCCGCGAGCTTGATCTCCTTGGAAGAGATCTTCTTGCCCAGGTACTCCGGGGTTCGGCCGACCATGAGCCCGGCGATGAACACCGCGATGACCGCCATGATCAACATGCCGTACAGGCCCGAGCCGACACCACCGGGAGCGACCTCGCCGAGCATCATGCCCAGCAGCAGCACACCGCCGCTCAGGCCCGAGAACGAGGAGTGGAAGGAGTTCACCGAGCCGGTGGACGTCATGGTCGTGGAGACCGCGAACAGCGCCGACGGGCCCTCGCCGAAGCGAGTCTCCTTGCCCTCCATCGCCGCGCCCGCGGCCTGCGACGCCGCGCCCGGGTGGGCGAATTCCAGCACCGTCACCGCGACGACCCCGGCGAGCCAGATTGCGCCCATCGCCGCCAGGATCGCGTAGCCCTGCTTCACACTGCCCACGAGCCTGCCGAAGGTGCGCGGCAGGGAGAACGGGATGGCCAGCAGCAGGAAGATCTCAAACAGGTTGGTCAGCGCGTTCGGGTTCTCGAACGGGTGGGCGGAATTGGCGTTGAAAAAGCCGCCCCCGTTCGTCCCCAGGTCCTTGATCGCCTCCTGGGAGGCCACCGCCCCGCCAGGCAGATGCTGGGTGGCCCCGGTCAGTGTGGAGACCTCCTGCGGCGAGGCGAAATTCTGGACCGCACCCGCGGCCACCAGCACGACCGCCGCCACGACGGAGAGCGGCAGCAGGATCCGCACGACCCCGCGCACCAGGTCACGCCAGAAGTTGCCCAGCTCGCCGGTGCGGGACCGGGCGAAGCCGCGCACCAGCGCGATGGCCACCGCCATGCCCACGGCCGCGGAGACGAAGTTCTGCACAGCCAGACCGCCGGTCTGCACCAGGTGGCCCATGGCCGCCTCACCGGAGTAGGACTGCCAGTTTGTGTTGGACACGAACGACGCGGCGGTGTTGAACGCTTGGTCCGGGCTGATCGGCTTGAAGCCGAGCGAGAGCGGCAGCACGCTCTGGACCCGCTGCAGCAGATACAGGAAGAGCACGGAGACCGCGGAGAAGGCCAGTACGCCACGCAGGTACGCCGGCCAGCGCTGCTCGGCATCAGGGTTCGCGCCGATCGCGCGATAGATCAGGCGTTCGGTGCGCAGGTGTTTCTTCGAGCTGTAGACGGCGGCCATGCAGTCGCCGAAAGGACGGTGCACCAGGGCCAGCGCCGCCATCAGCGCGGAAACCTGGAGCACGTCCGCAAGAACCGGGCTCATCAGGCTGTCAGAACCTCTCCGGGAAGACCAGGGCGAGGACGAGGTAGCCCAGCAGGGCGACGGCAACGATCAGGCCGATCACGTTCTCGGCAGTCACAGCTTCGCCACCCCTTTGGCGACGAGGGCCGCCAGCGCGAACACCGCGACGGTGGCCAGGACGAAGGCCAGGTCGGCCATCGCTTGCTCCTAGGGAAACTTTTCGGGCCAAGGTGCTCACGAGTGCGAGCACAAGAACCAAGAAGACACCGCGATCCGCCCTGCGCAGCGACCGTTGACGGTCTCCTAACGCCCCCACGAGCGATCTTGACGAAACCCTGACGAGGACTGCTGGAGAGCAGCCGCTTGGAGTTCGAGGTACCGCGGCCGAGCTCCCGGGCGCCGGGCGGGTGACGGCCCCGCCCGGCTCCCGGCCTTGACCCGGTGTCCGTCAGTCCTGGTCGCCGTCGTCCTCGTCGAGCCCGGCCGCGTCCGGGTCGCGCAGGGGCCGCAGCCCGTTGCGCGCGGTGGACGGGGTGAAGCGACGTCCTCGTCGCGGATCTCGTGGCTCTCGGCACGGGGCTGGGCCACGGCCGCGTCGACGTAGCCGGCCGTCCGCGGCACCACGGCGTTCAGGACGAGCCCGGGCGGGCCGGGCCGGTCCTCCACGGCCCACTTGCCCCCACGTGAGTCACCGGTCGTCGGCGTGCTCGTGCGTGGCGGCGAGCCGGTGCTGCAACTCGATGTGCCGGAACTGGTGGACGGCCCCGACCCGACGGAGCACACCCCGCTCGTGGGCGTCGGCGAGGAAGGCCATGAGGTCGTACGGCAGTCCCGGGCGCAGGGCCAGATAGCAGCGGGCGACGGCGTAGTGGCCCCAGGCGGCCTGCCGGATCCCGATGGCCAGCCCGGTCAGGACGGCCGGGACGAGCCCGACCACGAACGCCCACAGGGGGCCGGCCGCCTCGGCACCCCACACCCGCGTCGAGCCCGTCAGCACGGCGCACCAGCCCTGGATCCCGATGATCACGGCGCCGACGACCGCCGCGGCCAGTACGCACGTGACGAGTGTGCGCCGGTCGTTGGCGAGCAGGGCCCGGCCGTCGACCGACACCGCCCTCCAGCGCTCGGCCGCCGCGGCACCGGGGCCCCCGGCGTCCCGGCGCAGGTAGTCCGCGACCTCCCCGGCGCCGAGCGGCTGGAGGTGGATGCCGGCCAGTTCCGCCGGCCGCGCGGGGACCGCGCCACGAGGCCGCAGCGCCGCCCGGTACTCGGCGGGACGGCTCGACACGACCATGCCGCAGCCGTACGGCAGCGCCTCGCTGACGCGGTGCAGGGCCAGCGCCCCCACCGCGGGCGGGAGCTCGTCGAACCCGTCGAGCACCGGCAGGACCAGCCGCCGCTCCAGCAGAAGCCCGGCCAGGGTGACCTGCCCGCAGGCGTCGGGCGCCGGAGCACCCAGCTCCGGGTGGTCCTGCACGAGCCGGCGCTCCATCCAGGCACGCAGGTCCAGCGCGGCCGGCTCCCAGGAGGCCAGCGGGAACAGCACGGGCACCGGCTCGTCGGCCTCCCGCCGCTCGAGCAGCGCCAGCACGAGCCGCACCAGCAGCAGGGTCTTGCCCGACCCGGGCTCACCGAGGACCAGCAGTCGCCGGGCCGGGACACGCCGCGTGAACACATCGGCGATCTCACCGTCCCGGCCGGCGAGCCGCTCCGGGTCCGAGGCCTCGGCCAGGCCGGGGTCGGCGCCCCGCCAGGCGACGGGCAGCGGGTACGGGTCCGCCAGGCGCCGCACCACCGCCTCGGCCTCCCACTGCCGCCGTACGGCGTCGGCGAGCCGGTCGGCAACCTCCGCGGGACTGCGCGCCGCGACCGACTCGGCCCGGTCGGCCCGGTCGGCCCGGTAGGCGCTCCAGGCCAGATAGGCGCCGGCCCAGGTCGGCGGCAGCGCCACGAGCACGGAAGCCGGATCCTCCAGGCGCGGAGCGGCCACGAGCGCCCCCGCGGTGGCCACGGCCAGCAGGGTCGGGTACACGATCCCGGCGCGCCGCACGCGTGCCCCGGGGACAACACCACTCATCCGACGAAGAATTGCGTACGTAGGCGGCAGCGGGCCTCTGATCGGCGCGTCGCCACACCAGTGGGTGAACGGCGCCAGGGGGCGTTCCCGGTCCGGGGCAAGGCACCGGACGTGGTTTCCCGGGGGCGACCTGAGCCGGTGGAACGCCGGCGCGGCAAGGGCGGGCAGAACTCGCCGCTGAAGAATGGGAATCGATCCGGCCGCTCCTGCCGGGCAGACGGGTTCGGAGCCCGCGCCCGGGCGGCTTCGGCCGCAGGCCGCGAGCGTGCGTGATCCGGCGGTTCCGCACCCGGCGGCCCGTGGCGGGACCTTCAGCCCGATCAGGACGACGGACCGGTTGCCCCCGCCCGCGTACGCGTGGTGCGGACCGAGCGGTGCAGACGCCGGCGACCACGCGGGTGACGAAGGTGGTGCCGGTCAGGCCGGTGGCCGCCGGGGCCCACGCCCCGCCGGGCTCACCCCGGCCTCCTGCCCGCCGGTCGCCGTGTGCCCGGCCGTCGGGCGTGTCAGAGGCCGAGGACGAGCTTGCCGCGCACCCGGCCCTCCTTGCTGACGCGGTGCGCCGCGGCCGCCTCCTCCAGGGGGAGGACGGACTGGACCTCGACGTGCACGGCCCCGGAGTCGATGAGCGCGGCGATCGTGTGCAGCGCCCCGCCGTCGGGAGCGACGACGACACCGCGGGCCGTGATGCCGGGGCGGCGGTGCGCCTCGTCCAGGGGCTCCGGGAGCGTGATCAGGGTTCCGCCGGGCCGCAGGAGCCGCCACGGCGCGTGCTGCACCGGGCCGCCGACGGTGTCCAGGACGATGTCGAACGGATCCCCGGCGGACAGGTCCGCCGTCGCGCGGTCGGCCGGTTTGTCGACGCCCAGCCGGCGCAGGAAGTCCAGGTTGCGCGCGGAGGCGGTGGCGGTGACGTGCGCCCCGAAGTGCCGGGCGAACTGTACGGCGAAGTGGCGACGCCGCCCGCCCCCGCGTGCACCAGGATCCGCAGACCGGCTCCCACCCCGGCCGCCTCCAGCGCCTGCCACGCCGTCAGGGCGGCCAGCGGAACGGCGGCGGCCTCCGCAAAGGACAGCCGGGCCGGCTTGGGCACCACCGCGGAGGCGGGCAGGACGGCCAGCTCCTGGTAGGCGCCCCCGTACGGCAGGGGCAGCATTCCGTACACGGCCTCGCCGACCGCCGGGCCGCCCGGCACCGTGGCCCGCACCACCCCCGCCACGTCCCAGCCCATGCCCAGCGGGAACGGGCGGTCGTTGCGCACTGCCCCTTCGCGGTGCTTCCAGTCGACCGGGTTCACCCCGGCAGCCATCACCTCCACGAGAACCTCGCCTTCCGCCGGATCCGGTTCCGGTCGCCGGGTGAGTTCCAGAACGCTCTCGTCGCCGTACCGCGAGAAGACCACTGCGCGCATCGAAGCCGCTCCTGTCATATCGGTCCTGCCCGTTCGTGTCCGCCGCGTCCGTCGTTTCGCGACGCAGCCACGGTGCGGGACCGCCGAAGAGGGAGCCACTACCCCCCGAGTACCAGGCGGGGAGGGAGCGGGGGGTACTGGCAGGGACAGGCTGCCGCGCGCCCTCCCGCGGGATACTGGCGCGCATGAACCCAGCCAGCGAACTCGGCAGCTTCCTGATGTCACGGCGTGCCCGGGTCACGCCGACGGCGGCCGGACTCCCCGCCTTCGGCCGGCGCCGGGTCGCAGGGCTCCGGCGCGAGGAGGTCGCCGAACTCGCGGGCGTCAGCGCCGTCTACTACACGCGCCTGGAACAGGGCCGCGCCCACAACCCCTCCGACGCCGTGCTCGATGCCCTGGCGCGGGTACTGCGGCTCGACGCGACCGAGCGTGTGCACCTGTACGACCTGCTACACCGGGCCCGCGACCGGAGCACCGCCGCGTCCGCGGCCGGCGCCGGAGAACCGGCGGCGGGCGTGCCCGTACGGGACGGGCTGCGGCGTCTCCTGACAGCGGTGGGCGCGGTCCCGGCGTACGTCCTGAGTCCGGCGATGGACGTCCTCGACGCCAACGACCTGGCCCACGTCCTCGTCGGCGCTCCGGACCCGGCTTCCGGCGGGAGGCTCAACCTCGCCCGTCATGTCTTCCTCGACCCCGCCGCCCGGGAGCTGTACCCCCGGTGGGAAGACGTGGCCCGCCAGACCGCCGGCTTCCTGCGCTTCTCCGCCGGCCGGCGCCCCCATGACGCGCGGCTCGCGCGGCTCGTCGCCGAACTGTGCCGCCACAGCCCGGAGTTCCGCTCCCTGTGGGCGACCCAGGAGGTGCGGGAGAAGTCGTACGGCACGAAGAGCTTCCGGCATCCCGTGGTCGGCGGCTTCGACCTCACGTACGAGACACTCGCACTTCCCGGAGACGAGTGCCGGTCCCTGGCGGTCTTCACCGCCCCCGACGCCCGTGCGGACGCCGCGCTGCGGCTGCTCGGCAGCTGGACGGCACCGGCCCCGACCGGCACACCAGCCGACAACGCGCATCACGGATTCGGGTGGTGATCCGCGACCGCCTCGCAGAGCGGTCGCAACGGCGGACTCCCCACGAAGCCGGTCTCGCCGGCGGTGAGAGATCCGGCCATGTACGGCGGCACGGCGGGAGTCCAGGACGGCGCGGCAACCGGCGCGGTCGCCGGATCCGCGCGGGCGCCGAGTTCGCCGAGGATGACGTGACGGTCACCGAACGAGACGGGTGCTGCAAGCCGAGGGATTCTTGCGGATTGCCGGGCGAACGCCGCGCCGCCGCCTCGTCGTCGCCGAGCACAACTGAACCTGCCTGCTGACCGGGCCTGTTCCAGGGCTGTGGCACCGGGGAAGACGCCCGGCTCGAGGAACCGCAGGTGCCGTCTCAGCGGACCGCCGCTCCTCGGGGCCGGCGGCCCGATCCCGCGAGACGACACGTCCTGGCCAGGGCAGCGGAAGCCGCTGGTAGATTCACCCGTCGTGCGATCACGTGAGTACGACCTCGACTTCCGTGACCGGGCAGGCCGGACCCGGGCCTGGGGCATCGGCCTGCTGGCCGTGGCCGGGCTGCTGTGGACCTGGTGCGCGCTGCTGCTCCTCACCCCGTACGAGGTGGACCGCGAGCCCGACGACCAGTACCCGGTGGAATGCGAGTCGCGGCTGCTGACGGGGCGCGGCACGGCCAACGAGGGCCTGGGACACGGCGACTACTGCCAGAACGAGCGCGACTGGCCGGAGGCCGTGGCCGTGCTGGGGCTGTCCCTGCCGGTGTCCGTGGCCGGAGCGGTCCTGTTCACCAGTGGCAGCGTCGGCCAACGGATGAGCGCCCACGCCGAGGCGATGCGCGAACTGGACCGGATTGCCGACGAGTGAGGGCGCTCATCCCGTGAAACCGGTCCTGCGCGGTGTGTTCGCCGCGCCGCGGTCCACGAGGATCGCCGGGCCGCAGCCCGCGGGCGGCTCGCTCCGCTTCCACCGAGCGCAGCAGGCGGGTGGTCTCGCAGTCACCGCGCGTTGACGATGTGCGCAGGGCGCGGTGACGACGGCGGGGCGGCTCATCGCCCGGGGGCCGGCTGCCGGTTGGCCGACGGCCGGCCCCGCACAGTCGGCTCGTCAGCCGAGACCGGGGGTCAGCCGCCACACCGTGAGGTCGAACGCGAAGGCGGTGGAGCAGGACAGCGGGACCGTCGTGCCGAGTACCTTCACCGTGGCCGCCGTGCGGAGCGGTGTGTTGGTGCCCTTGGTGATCACGTAGTGGCCGGCGGGGTCCTCGACGACCTCGTGCACGGGCTCGGGCCTGCCCGCGGCCGCGTAGGTGCCGCCGATGACCGCGTCGCCCGCCGGTTCGGCCGTGTCGTCCAGCTTCCTGACGGGGATGGCGGCCGCGATCGTCCCGTTCGAGAACAGCGTGGTGTCCTCGGGGCCGTAACCGCCGCCGTACTCACCCTCGGGCGTCTCGATCGACACGCTGGTGTGCGAGCCGAACGCGGAGTTCTGGTAGAGGTCAACGGCGACGGTGACGCCTGCGGACTGCCCGGCACAGGACAGCGCGTAGCCCTTCTCGATCGTCTTCACCGGCGTGGATCCGCCCTGCGCCGCAGGGGTCGCCTGTGCCGCCCCGGCGGTGGAGGCGACCACCCCGGCACCGATCAGGCAGGCCAGCGCGACTCGTGTCATGGTTCTCAACTCGGTTCCCCCCTGGGCTCTGAGCCCAAGTGTGTCGTTTTACACGCGTTGCGGGGGCTGAGACACACAAGACACGTATTCGGTTGCGGTAAGCACCAGGAATCTTCACGCGGCTCCCCGGCCGTGGAGCCGCACCATCCCCAGCCGCGGCAGGCTCGCCGACGGCGACCTGTTCACTGTCGGCCGCCCGGCACAGGGACAGCGGGACGACACCCGGAGGCACGAGGCTGCCCGTGGGCTCAGGCGGCCGGTGGCGGATCCCCCGTCCGGCGAAGGGCGGCGTCACGAGACCGGCCTGAGGTAGTTGAGGGCGAGTCGGGTGAGTTCCTCGAGGAACTGCTCCCTCGGGATGGGGGGTCGGTCGAGCAGATATCGGACGGTGACGTGCTCGACTGTGCGCACCAGCATCCACACCGCTGTGTCGAGGGGGGTGTCCGGGCGCAGGCCGCCGCGCTGTGTCGTCAGATAGGCGTGGACCAGCTCGCCGATGCGCTGCTCGAAGGCGCGCAGCGTGCGACCGTCGTCCAGCCGGGGGCCGTGCTCGACCGCGGCGCGCAGGAACGGCGGCTCGACGTCGAGTCCGTCCAACAGCGCTGCGAGGGTGGTCCGGACGATCACGGGCGCGGGTTGCTCGAAGTGGCCGGACATCCGGGTGGTGACGCTGGAGACGAGCGCGTCGCTGTAGCGCTCCAGCACCGCCGAGACGATGGCGTCCTTGTGGGGGAAATACTGGTACAGCGAGCCGGGGCTGATCCCTGCGGTCGTCGCGATCCGGCTGGTCGACGCGCCCTCGTAGCCGTACTCGGCCAGGACGTGCCGGCCGGCGTCGAGGATGCGTTCCACCATCGCCCGGGACCGTTCCTGGCGTGGTGTCCTGCGCGGTGAAATGCGAGCGGCCGTGGTGCGCCGCGCGTTCCGGCGAGGCGATGACATGGGCGTCAGGAAGCGAATTGAACGCGAGTACGACGGGCAGTCAGCATCGACTCATGGTCGCACACGAGCCGCCGCAGCGTGATACCCCCGTCGGGCCGAGTGACGTGACGACGCCCCCGTCTCCGTATCCGCGACGCTTTCGCGAGACCGAGGGCCTCAACCGCCGTCTGGGCAGACCGCTACGGCTGCTGCTGCGGCGCCAAGGCAGGACGGACCCGGCGCTGTTGGCGGCCATCGGGGAGCGGTTGACGGCGCGCGACACGGTCGGAGCGGCGCTGGCGAGCGCCATGCGGATCACCGACACGACGCATCCGGACAGGGTGACGATGAGGCAGTTCCGGGTTGCGCTCGCCGACGGGATCGACGCGGTACCGAACCCTCCGCCGGCTCTGCGGGAATTCTTCGCCGCGGTCGACCCGGTGCCGGACTGGGTCGACTTCGACCTGGTCAACGAGGGCGGCCGGGTGGCCCGCAGGTTCGGCCGCAACGCCGCTGACGTGATGCTGCAGCTGGCGCTGATCGGCTCCTACCGGTTCGACGGACCGCCTCGGCTGCTGGTCGAGACCGGCGGCCTGACCGGCGGTTCCGCCCTGCGCAGGATCGCCGAGACCCAGCAGTGGGCGACCGCGGTCACCGGTCACGACGCGATGCGCCGCTCCGGGCCGGGCTTCCGCCTCACGGTGCACGTCCGGCTCATGCACGCCCTGGTCAACCATCAGATGGAGCACAGCGGGCGATGGGACACCGGCCGCTGGGGACTGCCGGTGAACCAGTCCGATCTGGCCGCGACCCTCGGCCTGTTCAACGCGGTCCAGTTGCTCGGCGTCCGACTGCTCGGGGTACGCGTCACTCGCGCCGAGTCGCGAGCGCTCATGCACCTGTGGAAGTACGTCGGCCATCTGATGGGCGTGGACGAGGACTGGCTCTGCGACCACGAGCGATCCCAGCACCGGTTCAATTACCACCTGTTGCTCACCCAGAGCTACGGGGGCTCGGCCGGACCGCCCCTCGCCAACGCCCTCGTGGAGGCCCAGACCGCCCTGCACTTCGCCCACTTCGCCCGAGTGCGCCGCTCCTACGCCCGAGCGCGGCTGCTGAGCATGCTGCGGTACTTTCTCGGCCGCCGGGGTGTGCGGGATCTGCACCTGCCCGTGGCCCTGCCCTGGGCCGTGCCGCCCCTGCTGGCCGTCAACCTCCTGCGCTACCACGTCCTCGGTCGCACCTCTGCGGGCCGCGCATACCTGTTGCGCAGCGGTGACCGGTTCATCCGGCGGAATCTGCGGCGCTACTTCGGCGAACAGACCCCCGATGTCGGGGCACTTGAGGCCGGGCCCTCGGGGAATCCCTCGCACTGACGTCGTCACTCCTCCGGCAGCCGTACCCAGGGCGCCAGGCGCTCCCCGGCAGCCAAGTCGTCGCGCGAGTACCGGAACACGGTTCCCCGGACAATGTCGAGCTGCCCGGCGGCGATCAAGCCCGTGGCGGGCTGCGTGCCGCCGGCATCGGCCTCGAAGGCGACCAGCACGGCAGGTGTCTCACCGATCTGCCGGGACACGGTCCGGACCTCGTCCGGTGTCGGCTCACGGAAGGCCGGGTCGTGGAAGGCTGCCGGGCACATGACGAAGGCCGGATCGCTGAAGACGAGCTCCAGGCCGTGGTGGTACGACAGGTCGTGACTGGCGCCCAGCCGCAGACGAGCAGCGTCCCAGGCGACAACGTCCCAGTCCCACCAGGAACCTTCTGGAAGTTGAATCACGAGCCTGCCCCCCTGACATCGAACGCCAGCGCAGGCTACACCGGCGCCCAAGCTCTCGACTCGACCGCTTGGCACCGTGAGGTGTCTACCGCCTCACCACCACCCGAGCACGGGCCGGGGAGCCCGCCTACGCGGGCACCGGCCGGCCGCCGAGAATGCAGTACCCCGATGCGCCGCAGACCGTGAAGGACCTGGTCCTCGCGGCCGGCCGGACGGCGGCCAGGGCCGGTGTCCTGGCGGGAGGGATCCCGGCCGGGCTGCGGCCGGACCGGTAGACTCCGGGACCCGACCGGGTTCCAAGGCGTCAGAGCATAAGCAGGAGCCGCGTGTTCGGTACGAGCTTCCGGTTCACGCTGGTGCTCTGCACGAAGATCGTGAAGTCGTCGTTGTGGTCCGGCTTGACGCGAACTTCCTCGGCCGGCAGACCGAGCAGGCCCCGGGCCTCGGGCCCCGTGTACACCCGGTCCGTCTTCTTCTCCAGCACCGCAATCTGCTTCTGCGCCTGGATCTTCTCCGACTTGCTCAGCTGGTAGAACGCACCACCGGTACGGTAGGTGTGCCCGCATTCGATGACCCAGTCCCGGATCGCCGCGTTACGAGCCACTGGGATCAGCTGGTACTCCGACGGATTCACCGGAGTGAGGCCGGCCGCCTTGATGGTGTCCTTGTTGACCGCCTCCGCACCCATGGAGAACACCGCCCGCGATCCCCGGATGCCCTGTGCGCGGCCCACCATGAACTTCTCGGTGGCCTGCTGGATGACCTGCCCGGCCTCCTCCAGACCCTGTGTGCTCGTGGCGTCCCAGATGGCGATGTTGTCCTTCGGGAAACCGCACTGCATGGCCTCGCGCTTGCCCATCTGGTCCGGCACAAGGACGGCCAGCGTCCAGTTGTCCTCCTGTGTCCCGATCATCTCGGCCACGGCCTCGACCAGTTCACGCGGATCCCTGGTAGGGGCATCCGGGCAGCGGTGACTTGCGTTCTCCTGCCCGTCGGTGAGTACGAACGTCAGGAAGCTGTGGTCGCCGTACAGTTGAGCTGTCTGCGCCAGCTCCCGCTGTGACTTCAGTGCGGCCGCCAGCAGAGCCGTCATTCCACCGACCCGATACAGCTGCTTCAGCGACGGCATCCGCAGCACGTCCTTGTCGTAGACGACGCACTCCACCTTGTCTGCGAAGACGTACACCGTGACGCGGGTCTCCTGGTCCAGTTCCCTCGATCGGCGGGCAAGATATGCAATCTGCTGGTCGGCGACTTCGACGACCTTGCGGCGCAGGTGCGACATGGACGAACTGGCATCCAGCACAAGAGCAACGTGATTGATGTAGTTCTGGTCTCCGGACATGACAGCTCCCCCGCTTTCCGACGCGATGCCCCTACCGTCTCACCCACCACTGACAATCGATCTTGGCTCCGAGCTTGTCCCACCTCGCGCGGTTGTTCGATGCCCGCACGCCCGGCTATCGCGCGGCTGCAGGCCGCGGCCTGCACCGGCCCGAGATCGTCGTCCACCACCCCGCCACCGACCCGGCACGCCACGCAACGTTCTACCGCTTCAACGCACGCAACCGGGTGTGGCCGGCACGCCGCAACCTTCCGCTGCCCCCGGTCACAACGCGGAGGTTGCCGCAGTTTGAGGACCCACCCAACCGGGGGCTTCCCGCGGGGGACGCGACCGGCCACGCGTCAGACCCACTGGAACACGGCATCCGACCCCGCCCGGACGCCTGCCTCGTCGCTCAGGGCGTCGTGCGGCCAGCCCGCCTGGTAGACGGTGTCCAGGTAGCGCTCACCGAGGTCCGGGGCGATCGCCACCGCGGTCAGTGGCCGTCCTGGGTGACGGGCCAGCCAGTCCGACGCTCCGCTGACCACCGTTCCGGTGGAGCCGCCGAAGAGGAAGCCCCGGCCGGCCAGCAGGCGGCAGGTGTGGATGGTTTCCGCCTCTCCCACGTGCACCACCTCGTCGACGTAGGACTCGTCGAGCAGAGAGGGACGGACGCTGGTGCCCAGACCGGGAATCAGCCGGCGACCGGGCTTCCCGCCGAAGGTCACCGAGCCGGCCGCGTCCACCGCCACGATCCGCACCCGCCGGCGCCACTGCCAGAACCAGCGCGCGCACCCCATCAGCGTGCCCGTGGTGCCGGCCCCCACGAAGAGGACGTCCAGGTGGGGGAAGCGGCTGGCGATCTCCGGGGCCGTCGTACGGTAGTGCGCCTTCCAGTTGTTGGGGTTGGCGTACTGGTTCAGCCACACGTACCGGTCGTCTGAGGCGCACAGCGCACGCACGTGGGCGAGGCGGGCGCCCAGGAAACCGCCGTGCAGATCGGGTTTGTCGATCACGTGGACCGTGCTGCCCAGCGCCTCCATCAGCCGCCTGGTCGGCAGGTTGCACCGGGTGTCGGTCACGCACAGGAATCGGTAGCCCCGGCTCGCCGCGATCATGCTCAGTGCCACGCCGAGGTTGCCGGAGGAGGACTCGACCAGGACCGAGCCGGGCTTCAGGGTGCCGTCCTGTTCGGCGGCCCGGACCATCTCGGCGGCGGCCTTCAGCTTGATCGAGCCGGCGAAGTTGAAGCCCTCGCACTTCAGGAAGAGCGGGATGCCGAAGGTCGCCCGCAAGTTGACGTAGAGCTCCTCCTCGTTGAAGTCGGTGGGCTCGGAGATGACGGGCATGGCGGTCCCCTCGTTCATGGCGGCCGGTCAGCCGTACCGGCGCAGTTCGTTGAAGAAGCCGTCGACGACGCGCAGTTCGCCCCGCCGGGCCACTTCGTCGTGGACGTACCTGCCGATGGCGAGGTCCAGCACCCCCAGACCGAACGGTGAGAACACCACCGTCCGGTCCGCGGGGGCCGGCGCCCGCCCCGTCAGGACGTCGTGCAGGGTGCCGTTGACGAACTCCCGGTCCCCGGCCAGCTGTTCGGCCAGGTGCGGCGAGGTGTCGGCCTTGAGGCAGTGCTCGACGTCGTCGACGAAGTTGGCGGACGCGAGCAGGATCCGCGGGTCCAGGTCGCGCAGTGAGATGTGCAGCACCAGAGGGTGGTGTGCGAACCACGACGGGTCGTGGACGTGTGGCCGTGCCGCGACCGTCGCGAAGACCACCAGGTCGCTTGAGCGGATGAGTCCCTCGGCCGTGTCGTGCAGGGTGATGCGGCCCTTCGTCCCCGCCCTGCGCAGGTAGCCGCGGAAGCCGGCCGCGTGGTCGGTGGACAGGTCGTGGACGCCGGTCTCCTCGAACGTCCAGCCGGTGGCGGTGAGATGGGTGTGGAGGTAGCGGGCGATCAGGCCGGTACCGATGAAGCCGACGCGCCGGGGGCGCGGGCGGGTGCGGCTGAGCCGGTCGGCCGCCAGGGCCGCGGAGGCCGCCGTGCGGGTGGCGCTGATGACCGAGCCCTCCAGGCAGGCGTACGGGTAGCCGGTGTCGGGGTTGTTGAGGATGACGACGGCCGACGCGCGCGGGAGCCCGGAGGCCGTGTTCCCGGGGAAGCTCGCTATCCACTTCAGGCCGTCCACGCGCAGCGGCCCGCCCATCGATGCGGGCAGCGCGATGATCCGTGCCGCCGGGCGGTCCGGAAAGCGCAGGAAGTACGACGGTGGATTGACCGTCTCACCGTCGCCGTGCAGCCGGTACACGGCTTCGACCAGTTCGACGATCTCCTGTTCGCGCTCCCGCAGGGCCCGCTGGACCTGGGCGCCGGAGATGACGGCGAACCGCGGCTCGGCCGCATCGGCGGGCACCGTGGCCCGTGTGGAGTCCGTGGCGGTCATCGCGCGGTCACCTCGGGGGCCGGTGCGCAGTCGGCAGGGCGTACCGGCTCGGCCATGGCGACCAGCACCTCGCGCGGGTCCTCGTACGGCTCCCTGCTGTGCGCCATGCGAATGTTGTCGACGAGCATCAGATCTCCGTCCTGCCAGGGCTCGCGCAGGGTATGGGCCTCGTAGACCTCGTTGAGCAGGCGGACGACGTCCTCGCCGATCGCCTCGCCGCCGCCGAACCGGGTGGTGAACGGCAGCGCGTCGGCGCCGTAGACGTCCACGAGGTACTCACGTATCTCAGGGTCGATCGTCCACTCGCTCAGGAAGGCGATCTGGTTGAACCAGCAGTGCCGGCCGGTGGCCGGGTGGCGGACCACGGCGCTGCGCCGCTGGCTGGTGCGCAGCCTTCCGTCCGGCCCCCACGCACAGTCGATCCCGTTGTCGCGGCAGTAGTGCTCGACGGCGGCGCGGTCGTCGGTGCCGAAGGCCTCGGCGACGGATGCCCCGATCTCGTCGTTGTAGGTGCGGTCGAGCAGCCAGCCCTCCCGCAGGAAGCGCTCGGCCAGCGGGACGGGCAGTGCCTGGAGTACGGCCGCGGCGTCGGCCAGGCCCGTCGCTCCGCCGTCGGCGGGCGCCTCGAGGCACGCGAACAGCATCAGGCCGGGGAACCGGAGGGTGTAGCTCAGCTCGTGGTGCATGCACATCGGCTGGTTGGACGGCCACTTGGCGGAGGAGTACACGCCGTCGCCGTAGGAGCGGCGTGGCGCGAAGGCCTCCCGTTCGGTCATCAGGCCGGTGGCCAGCGCCCGGAAGGCGGCCCCGGCGCGTTCGGGATCGTAGAGTCCGAGGCCGCGCACGAGGACCGCTCCGTGCTCGGCGACCACGGCGCGCAGTGCGTCCTGGTACTCGGCCGCCCAGCGGGCCGGGTCGCCGGCGTCCTGGACCAGCAGGACCGGGGGCCTGCCGGGACGCAGGTCCACATCGGGCAGGAGCGCCGGGGATGAGGTGGGTGAGGCGCGCATCTCTGGTTCCTTTCGGTCGCCGCTCAGGCGGGCGTCGACGGGGCGGTGGACGGGCTGGGCGGCGGGGTGGTGACGGAAGTCCGGGGCGCCGTACTGCCGTCGAGCAGGCGGGCCAGGTCCGCGAGGACCGGGTGACGGGTGATGTCCTTGACGTCGACGGCCCGGTCCAGGGCGATCGCCAGCCTGACCGCCGACAGTGACGTGCCGCCCCGGTCGAAGAAGTGGTCCCGGCGGCCGATCCGCCGCGGCGGGATGCCGAGCACCTCCCCCCAGGCGGCTGCCAGGCGCCGCTCGGCCGGGGTGCCCGGAGCGTGCCCGACGTCCCCGGCGGTGTCGAGTTCCTCGGCGAGTGCGGTCAGTGCCGTGCGGTCGGTCTTGCCGTTGGCGGTCAGCGGCAGGTGATCCCGCCAGTGGAAGGCCGAGGGGATCATGTATCCGGGCAGCGACGCGGTCAGCCGGTCCCGCAGCGCGTCCGGCGGGACCGGCTGCTGTCCGGCGCAGAAGGCCACCAGGTGCCCGCCCCCGGCGACCACCACCGCGCACTCCCGGACTCCCGGCGTCCGCAGCAACACGTTCTCGATCTCGCCGATCTCGATCCGGAAGCCACGGATCTTGACCTGGGTGTCCCGGCGACCGAGGTACTCCAGCTTGCCGTCGGGCAGCCAGCGGCCGCGGTCACCGCTGCGGTACAGCCGCCGGCCCGGGCGGTGCGGATCCTCGGTGAACGCGGCCTTCGTGCGCTCCGGGTCGCCCACGTATCCGCGCCCGACGCAGATCCCGGAGAAGACGATCTCACCCGGAGCGCCGAGCGGCACCGGTGCGAGATGCTCGTCGACCACGTAGACATGCACGTTGCTGACGGGGCGGCCGAGCGGGATGCGGTCCCGGGCCGGCACCTCGTCCATCACCTCGTGGTTGGTGTCGTCGGAGGTCTCCGTCAGCCCGTAGGCGTTGACCAGCCGGGTTCCGGGCCGGGCCGCGAACCAGCGCCGTACGAGCTCCGTCTTCAGCGCCTCGCCGGTGGCCGACACGCACCGCAGGTCCGGCAGCGGGCGCGGGTGCTGCTCCAGCTCGGCGAGAACGGTCTCGAGATACGACGGCACGAGCTGGAGGACGTTGACCCGACCCCGGGCGATGGTGTCGACGAAGCGCGCGGTGTCCAGGATCGCCTCCTGTTCGACCAGCAGCGTGCGACCGCCCGCCACGAGGGCCGCCACCAGCTGCCAAAGGGAGATGTCGAAGCACTGGGGTGCGGTCTGGGCGACGACCTGCCCCTCGCCGATCCCCAGGTCGTCGATCTTGGCGAGGACGTGGTTGACGAAGCCCGCGTGCTCGCACATCGCGCCCTTGGGCTCGCCGGTGGAGCCCGAGGTGAAGTAGATGTACGCGAGCTGGCCGGCGGCGACGGCCACGGGTGGGTCGTCGTCGGCGTGGGCCTCCGCGCAGGCGTCCTCGATGCGTTGGGCCCGGACGTCCGGGGGTACGTGGACGGGCCCACGTCCGGTCAGTGCCAGGCGGCATCCGGCCCGGTGGAGCATGGCCGCGATGCGCTCGGGCGGGAAGTGCGGCTCGACGGGCAGGTAGACGCCGCCCGCCTTGAGGACGCCCAGGACGGCCACCGCCCACTCCAGGGTGCGCTCGGTGACCACCGCGACGACACCCTCGGGCTCCAGCCCTCGCACCAGCAGCGCCCTGCTCAGCCGGTTGGCACGGGAGTTGAGCTCCCGGTAGGTCCACTGCCGGTTTCCCTGTGCGACGGCGACGGCGTCCGGATGCATCCGCACCCGCTCCTCGAACAACTCGTGCACCCGGCGGTCGGGCAGTTCCCGCCGCGGACCGGCGAGGCCGTCGAGCTGG
Organism: Streptomyces sp. GC420; assembly: GCF_009916105.1. Classification (GTDB taxonomy): domain Bacteria; phylum Actinomycetota; class Actinomycetes; order Streptomycetales; family Streptomycetaceae; genus Streptomyces. The sequence continues at coordinate 22,614 of NZ_JAAAXQ010000006.1, forward strand.
AAGCCCGTCTCCGGTGGGGACAGCAGGCTCTGCCGTCCGTGCTCGGCGTCCGGATCGGCGGCGATCGACGTGAGCGCCACGAGGTGATAGCCGGCGATGCGGGGTGCGCAGTCGGCGTCGAGCACGTCGGTGCGGTACCGCAGCCGGAGGGCGAGCCGGTCGCCGTACCGGACCGTGCCCACGCGCAGCACGGTGCCCTCGGGCAGTCCGCCGCCGCTTCCGCTGCCGCCGCCGGTCAGGTCGCACTCGGTCTCGAACGGCGGTCCGTCATGGCGGAGTTCGCGCGCGAGCGCGTCGACCGGAAAGTCCCGGTGCGCCGCCACCGCGGACTCGGCCGCGCGGGTACGCCGCACCAGTGCCCGCCAGGAGCGGGGGGCGGTCGTCAGCCTGCAGGGCAAGGGACTGGCGCCCGGCTCGGTCACCAGACCGGTCGTGACCTCCTGCTCGCCCGAGAGCGCGGCGAGCACCTTCGCGTGCGCGGCGAGCAGCGCGGTCTCCGGCGGCACCGGCAAGCGCCGCAGGCCCGCCAGGACGCCGTGGGGTACGGCCGTCTCGTGTTCCGCGGTGCCCGGCTCCGGCGCACGGGTCCACCGCGGGATCCGGGTGACCCCGCCGGCGGTGAGCACCCCGCGCCAGAAGTCCCGGGACGCGTCGGCTGAGTTGTCCATCGGTTCCCTTCCCGTCCCGGTCACGGAGCCGGGTGCGCGCAGTGGGAGGCGCCGGTCCGCTCGACGGCCGGATTGCCGCCCCACCGCGCACCCGGCGGGACGTCCTCGCCCTTCATGAGGAAGGAGTCGGCGGCGAGTTCGGCACCGTCGCCCAGCGTCACGCCGTAGTGGACGAAGGCGCCGACGCCGAGCGTGCAGCCGGCGCCGATCGTGACGTGGTCGGACTTGAACGTGCCGTCCTCCTGGGAGTGGCACTGGATCTTGCTGCCCGCGTTCAGTGTTGCGTCGCTGCCGATGGCGGTGAGCGTCCGCTCGGTGATGAAGCAGCCGTCATCGAAGACCCTGCGGCCGATCCGGACGCCCATCAGCCGCCAGACGACGTTCTTGAACGGAGTGCCGTTGAACACGATGAGGTGTCTGTCGGGCACCTTCCACAGGCGCTCGTGCCACCAGAAGTACGGGTCGTAGATGGAGCACAGCTGCGGACGCAGTCCGCCGAACCGCAGGACGGCGCGCTCCACGAGGACGAAGTAGAGGGCGGTGAAGACCACGCCGGACGCGACGGACGCGGCGATCAGCAGTTGTCCGGCGGCGCTGCCCGGGTCGTACGCGGTGACGGCGGCGGCGCCGATCACCAGGAGCCCGAAGGAGTGCAGCCACCGCAGGACCAGGAACTGGCCCATCGAGCGCAGGTTGTAGCGGTTCTTGGCGGCCAGTCGGCGGCGCTGCTCGTCGCCGGTCCGCAGGTGGTCGAAGCGGGTGTCGCGCTCCACCGAGCGGGGGATCTCGAAGGGGGGAGAGCCGAGCAGCCCCACTCCCTCGCGCACGTGCCCGTCGAGCGGCACCATCACCTTCGTCGCCAGGAGGCAGTCGTCGCCCGTCCTGCCCCCCGCGGGATAGGCGATGTTGTTGCCGAGGAAGTTGTGCGGTCCGATCGACACCCGTGCCAGGCGGAACGAGGTGCTCGAGTACTCGGCGTTGAGGACCGACAGCCCGTCGGCGACCATCGTGCCCCTGCCGACGGACGTCAGGACCGGGCTCTCGTGCTTCAGTTCGGTGCCGAAGTTCGAACCGGTCTGCTCGACGTGCGAGAGGTCGTAGCCGATGGCCCGCAGGTAGTGGACGATGTAGGAGCTGTCGCCGAACAGCCAGGTGAACAGCTTGATGTTGCTCGCCACGGCGACTGCGCGGTGCACCGAGTAGTGGAACCCGTACAGCGGATAGACCCGGCCCGGGCGGACCAGCAGGTTCGTCAGGCGGGGCAGGACGGTCACGGCGGCGAGGCCGGCGGTCAGGAGGCCGAAGAACAGCACGAAGGACAGGACCAGCGCCTTGCCGTAGAACCAACCCGAAGTGACGCCGTGTACGGCGGGATCGAACAGCGTGGGCATGTCCGGCAGCCAGGCGAACAGCATGTACGAGCCGCCGACGGACAGCGGCAGGTACACGAGGAACAGCTGGAGCAGGGTGACGAGGCCGTAGGCCGCCCGGCGCGCCGTGCCGCAGTCCGCAGGTGCGATCCCCGGAAGGCTCACGTCCGTCCGCTGGGCCGGAGAGCCGTGCCACCGCTGGCCCGCCGGGACCGACACGCCCCGGTGCAGTGCGGACGCGTGGCCGAGCTGCGCCCCGTCGCCCATCACGGTGTCGATGTCGATCACGGTCCGCTCACCGACGAGTACGTCCCTGCCCAGGACGACCGGGCCGGTCTGGATGCGCCCGGCGTGAGCCCGGTAGCAGAGGAGAGCGCAGTCCTTGCGGATCACGGTGCCCGCGCCGACCGTGAGCAGGTCGGTGCAGACCGGCACGGTGCGGGTGAGGATCGTGACCCCCCTGCCGATGCGTGCACCGAGGGCCCGCAGGTACAGCACGTACAACGGGTTGCCGACGAGGAGGACCATGGGGTTGGCGTGGAGCAGCACCCTGACGGTCCACAGGCGGAGGTAGGCCGGCCCCCACACCGGGAACTCGCCGGGTTTCCAGCGGCCGACGAGCATCCACTTGGCCGCGACCGGCAGGGCGCAGGCGCCGGCGAAGACGGCACCGCCGAAGACGGCCGAACGCAGGTAGACGCCGGCCACTCCCTTGCCGCCGGAGACCCAGGAGTAGCCGCGTGCGAGGACGATCCCGGTGAACAGGCAGTAGCCGCAGAAGAACAGCAACTGTGCCGTCCCGCACAGCACATACCGTCGTGTGCCGTGCGCGGACGGTGTCTGCTCCGGGGTGCGGACCGGTTCCGGGGCCGGTGGGGGCGGGCTGTCCGCGAGGGCCTGCGCGAGCGAGCGGATCGTCGGGTGCCGGTAGATGTCCCTCATCGACACCGACGGCAGATCCGCCCGTTTCCTGACCCGGGCACAGAAGTGCGCCATCAGCAGTGAGTTGGCGCCGAGGTCGTCGAAGAAGTGGCTGTCGACCGGGACCCGGTCGACGCGCACCACGTCGGCCAGCAGCTCGGCGAGGGTCGTCTCGGTGCCGGCCGCCGCGTCGGTGCGTCCGCTCGCGGTGGCCGCGGGCTCGGGCGGAACGGCCGTGGAGACCTCGCTGGATTTTCCCGCCACGTGAACTCCTCGGGGGTGATGGTCACAGCCTGTGGGTGCGGTGCGGTTCATTGCGTGTGCCGGCTGCCGGGACGAAGGGTTCCCGCAAGGGCTCCGTGCTCTTCGGTCGCATGCCCGCGGGCCCGTGCGGCAGCCTCCTCGCACGACGGGGTCGGCGGCCGCGGCCTGCGGCGGCCCTGCTTCTGCGTCTGCTGTCGGAGGGCCGCGAGCAGCGGGCTGGCCCACAACCGGCGGGGTTGCGGCGATGCCGAAAAAGTGGGGTGCAAGGGGACGGGATCTGCGCTGCCGCACACCAGGGGGTCACGCAGGTGCCGGTGTGCCGTGATGATGCCGGGTGACGTATCGTCACCGCCGGTCCCGGACGATTCATGGACGACGTGTTACGCGGCAGCCTTTGCCGTGGCTGGGAAATCCGCGTTGTGGTCGACCGCATTCTGCTGCGCCTGGTACTCGCTGGGGTATATCTCACTCGGCGTCTTCATCGGATTCGGCCTCCGTGGTGAGAGCTACCGGACAAGGCGCAGGCACATCGCGGCGGAATCAGCGTTCCGGCGGGGTGTCGCACCGTTGCACCGTGCATTCCGCCGCGCGCCTTGCGCCCGTGCGACACGTGTCCCACCCACCATGCTGCTCGCGGTGCAGACAGCCCGCAAACGCGGTGATCATTCCGTATTTCCGGCTGGGGGGAGACATCGGCGGGAGCATCGGCATTCGGTCGGCCTTGACGCCGAAGCGGTGCCGCTCCGCCGACGGTGCCCGTCCAAGGCGCTGCGCAACTGCGACCGTCTCCGCGTACTTCGCAGTGTCCGGAGTGCGGCCACGGTCGCGGGTGAGGTGCTGAGATCCGTCGGCCTCCAGGACGACGCGCTGCCCATGAGGCAGCGGCAGGAGGAAATCCGTCCGGGAGCGCAGCAACGCCTCGCGGCCGCGCTCTCGCACGGTCCTGTGGTACCAGCGCAACCGCACTTCGGGCAGGAGAGCCGGATCCCCGGGGGACGGCCCGGGAATCTGGTGGTAGGCGACGAAGAGGTTCTTCCGGCGTTCCGAGTTGCGCGGCAGGCTCTTGAGGAGTCGCAATTCGGCTGTATCAACGCCGGGCAACTGTGTCCGTCGGCGGCGTGCACGGCGCAGTCCGAAAAGGACCGCGACCGGGTAGCGGCCGTTGGCTGCGGTACCCCAACCCGGCGAGCTCCGCAGGCTCCGGCTGCGCGGTGTGACCCCGGGCACGGGGCCGGCCCATCTCAGCCGACCCGACCGAAATGAGGAGGCTGGCTCGCGCACGGCCGCATAGTGCCGTTGCCAGTCCGCCAGCCACTCCGGGTTCCAGTGGCAGGCCCGCGGACTCCACTTCACGCGGTTGCCGACGCCGCGGGCATGCGGGGTCGACTGCGGTGCGGTTCGCTGCCGAGCAGTTCAGTTCTGGGTCGGTGTTGGTTCGCTTCGCCACTGCCTGGGGAGGGCGGGTGGTTTCTTGACTGTGGTGGCGAGGGCGGTGACCGCGCTTCGGGTCCAGGAGTACTGGGCTTTTACGCGTGTTGTCCGGTCGTCGGAGGCGGGGTAGCCGAATGCGCCGTCGGTGTTCTGCTGGGCGATGAGGAAGGCGATGGCGTCCTGGGTGATGCGGTGCCGGCCCCATCCGTTCTGGGCAAGGGTACGGATGGTCGCTGCGATCTGGCCGAGGTGGTAGGTCTCCAGGGACTCGTGCAGGGAGACAGCGGAGTTCAAGGGGTAGGCACGCTGTTCACGGTGCGTGGCTTGCCGGGGAATGAATGCCGCGGTGGACGGGCTGATGAGACCGAGGCCGATCAGCTGGTTGACACCGTCGGCAATGTCGGCAGGGATGCTGTCGAGGGAGCTGACCACGTCAGCTGTCGCCTTGAGGAAGTCGTCCAGGGAGGGGCATGCGGCTCCTGCTGCGCGGAGGGCGAGGCTGAGCTCTCCTGCGACTTCCATGCCCTGTTCCTGCCAGAAGGCCGGGTTCGCGTCGGCGAGGTGTGCTGCGTAGTACTCGAGTACCGGCCGGGCGAGGTGGTGTTGCTGGATTGCGGCGGCCCCGACAGCGGCGGCCGTGACTCCGGCAAGCCCCACGCGGGGGTCCTGGGCCATGCTCTCGTTGCACAGCCACACGACCGCGCGCCTCAGGGGCATCTCGACGGAAACTCTGGCGGTCGGCGGGTGGGGGAGTGGCCTGACGGGGCGTCGGGGGCTTCGCTCGAGCAGGCCGGCCAGGGCGGCGACGATGGTGGTGTGGTAGCCCTCTGCCCAGCTCCGGAAGTAGTTGTCTCCGCCGTGGATCCCGGGGTGGAGGATGCCTTCAGGGCCGTTCATGCGTCCGCTGTCCTCCTGGACGGACTCCAGGAAGGCCCAGGCCCGGTCTGCCGCGTGGGAGTCGGTGGCACCGAGGCAGTACAGGCAGCACAGAAGCTCGCCGACCAGGTCGGCGTTCGCACGGGCTTCGGCCAGGACGAGGAGGGCCTCGAGGAGTTCGACACCCTCGCCGGGGTGGTATCCGCGAGGCCACACGGGCTCACGCAGGCCGAAGTCCGTGACGTAGAAGATTGTGTGAGTGATGGCGTAGACGTCGCGGTCGGCCAGCTTGAGGACGTTCGGACGGCGGCACAGGATCGTGAACGGCAGGACATCGTCCATGGATGTCAGGCCGTGTTCGATGCCGCACAGGTACAGGGTGTGGAGCAGGTCGAGCTGCCTGTACGGAACGCGCTCGAACGCTGCCGCATATCCGCCGTGAGTGGCCTGTTGAATGATGCGCTTGAATTCCGGGTCCTCACGGCCGCAGAGCCGCAGTGCCGCGTAGGTCCCCGCATACAGCAGCAGAGCTGTCTCGTCCCGGGCAATCATCTCTCGATAGGAGGGTTGCCGGGCGACGTCCTCAACCTGCTGAAGAATGGCCGCATAGTCACCGTCAAGGGGCGCATCATCGAGCCGGGCACGCAGCCCCACCAGAAAAGCCGTCTCGATCAGAGCTTTGCGGGTGAACAGCACACTGTCGGGCTGAGCGTTGCGCGGATCCAGCAGATCCCGGCGCGCAGCGAGCCAGGCAACCGCCCGGTCCTCCACCGCGCGCCTTCGAGATGACCGGACGCCGGGTTCTTCTGTTTCCACCGTGTTCCTCCCGGCAGTCACCTTGATCAGCGATCGTTCAGCTGTCTGCGGGCGCAGGGGCGTCCGCTACCTCGTTGGCGACGACCAGGACGTAGCGCTCCCAGGCCAGCACATAGCCTGCGACATCGTCCAGTTGGCTGACCTGGCCGACGACGCGCTCCAGGGGAACGCTGAGATCGACCAGGCCGCTGGTCCTGAGGAAATCCAGCGCTTTGCGCGCGTCAACCGGCGGGGGACAGGACATGGCGAACCTCCTGCTAGAAAGTCCAGCATTTCCCCTCTACTATCTTCCCCCTGGCCATGGCAGCGGAATATGCGTGCGATAACTCATATAGTCACACCACTCCGCTCGGATTTCCCATATAAGGCTCCAGCGAGCCTCCCAGTAAAATACTGGATGGCGCCCACCTGCTCGTCAGATCCAAGCGGCCGCCGAGGCCGGCTGCCAGGGCCTGGGCGCGCAGACCGGCGGGACTCCCTGCCTGCCGCGCACGAGCTCGTCAGATCGTGGTGACACCGAAGCTCTTGAGCTTGCGGTACAACGACGAGCGCGCGATCCCGAGTATCGCCGCTGCCTGGACGCGGTTTCCGTTGGCGTCGTGGAGGGCCTTGATGATGGCGTCGCGCTCGATGGCCTCCATACCGGTGAGTCGGCGCCGGGCCGCGTCGTGGCAGTACCCCGGCAGGTCCTCTGGCTGGATCTCCCCGACGGGGCGTCTGAGCAGCGTCGCGGTCAGGGCTTCCTCGAGCTGCCTGATGTTGTGGGGCCATGTGTAGCGGCAGATCACCCGGAGCGCCGCCGGGCTGACCCGGGTGTCCCTCTTTCCGGAGATCTTGTTGAGCACCTGGGCGACCACTGCGGGGATGTCCTCGCTGCGGTGGCGCAGCGGCGGCACCGTCACGGCCTGCTGGAAGTGCACCAGAAGGTCGTGGAACGGCAGATCGGAGTCGATGTTGGCGTCGGAGAGCGTGGCGGCGACGTAGACGGGCCGGTCGCTGTCGGCCAGGGCGAGCAGGAAGGTGTTGAGCCGTTCGACGCCGTCCGTCGAGAGCTGGTCGATGTTCCTGAAGATGTACAGCGTCGGGAGGGCTGTCGCCTCCAGGGCGGTCTCGGCATCGGCGTCGGCGTAGCTCGAGCGCGAGATGTCGACCGCGTCGATGAGCAGGCTTCGCCCGCGGGGATTGACACGATGGTAGATCTCGGCGACGAGTGAGAACTTGCCCGTGCCGGTCTCTCCCATGACCAGCAGCGCCTCATGGCGGGACAGGGCCGAGGCGATGTCGCCGCACGCCCTCCTCCACAGGGGTGACCGGCCACTGCCGCTCAGCGTGGACGGTGTGAGGAGCTGCGACAGGCTCAGGTTCGCCCCGGTGCCCATCCGCGGGGTGCGGACTGCCTCCTCGGCGACCGGGGAGCCCGGCCCGGGGGCAGTGCCCTCCGCGATCAGGGCGACCTCGACGACGATGCCGACCACGTCGTGTCCTGCGGTGATGCGGGTGCCGCGGACGCGGACGACCTTGCCCGTGTTCAGTTCGAGCTGGTCCACGGCGCGATCCTGTCGGCTCATGAGGTGTCGCGCGTGGTCATGGACGGTCTGCTGTTCCCCCGGCGTGAGCAGCACGTGGGCGAAGGCGTTGGCCATCGTCACGGATCCGCCGAGTGCCATGACGGCGTCGCGCGACCGCGCGTCGGTACGGACGAACGTCTCGAAGAGGGCCTGCTGACTATGGCTGCGGTCGATCAGCAGGTTGCGTTCGATCTCGTGGACGGCCGACCTCACCAGCGAGTGCATCAGCGGATTCGAGTGCTCGGTCAGGCAGCTGATGTCGAGCACTCCCTCGATACGGCCGCTGAGCGGATCCCGCACGGGAGCTCCCGAACACGCGAAGGGCTGCAGGCATTCGTGGAAGTGCTCCGGTCCCACGATCTGGACCGGCTGGCCGGACTCGAAGACGGTGCCGACGCCGTTCGTCCCGATCCCGCGCTCCGCGTATTCGAAGCCGGGGGCGAAGGAGACGTTGTCCAGCATCAGCCCGATCGTCCGGGCCGTGTCGACACGGGTCAGCACCCGGGCCTTCCCGTCGGTCAGGGCGATGCTGAGCGGAATGTCCGCTGTCTCCTCGCTCAACCGGTCGATGATCGGCCGTGAGCAGCGGACCAGCCGGCTGGACATGTCCAGGTCGGTGTGGAAGGTCGCCTGAGAGGCGGTTGCGTCCACACCGGCTGTCCGCGAGCGCTGCCACGACGCGACCACGACATCGGGGACCGCACCCTCCACAGCCGATCCGGAGGTGAGAAACCCGGTGCGTGCGGCGGCGATCACGACTCGCCGGTCGGCAGCTTCCATCTGGCACCCCTTCGCAGGTGGGGATCCTTCGATCTTCTCGACCGGAACACTCCCAGGGAAGGGCCGGGAGCAGAACCGGAGACCGGTGCAACTGTCCGAATGTGGGACACGCCGCCCGCCGGGCGAGGCCGCACATTTGTCGCCAGCCCTCCTGGGAGCCGCCCGCAGGAGTTTCTGCATCACCCCTCATCCCTCGGATAACCCTAAGGGAACCCTCATGCAACGTCTGATCAACATCGACAATGGTGGAACCCTCACCGACATCTGCGTCTGGGACGGACAGGACTTCACCTACACCAAGACGCTGACCACGCCGTTCGACCTGTCCAAGTGCCTCTTCGACGGCATCACCAAGGCGTCGGAGGCGATCCACGGGGTCGCCGACATCGAGGCTCTGCTGCACAGCACACGGCACATCCGGTACTCGACCACCCAGGGAACCAACGCCCTGGTGGAGCGCAAGGGTCCCCGCATCGGGCTCATCACCGACGATCCGGCAGTCGTCGGGGAGCTGCGATCCACCGGGGGCGAGGCCGGTCTCTTCGACGACCTCGTCGGCACCCGGGTCGCGGTCATCGATCCCCGCGCGGACGAGGAGTCCCTCGGCTTCGACCTCGTGCAGCGGGTCAACAAGCTGACGACCGACGGCGCCGCCCGCATCGTGGTCGCGGTCGGTGACGCCGGCGGCCAGGACGAGCGCCGTCTGCGCGGCATTCTGCTGCGCAAGTTCCCCCGGCATCTGCTGGGCTCGGTGCCGATCCTCTACTCCTGGGAGCTCACCGCGGACCGCGTGCGTGCGCGGCGGATCTGGTCCGCGGTGATCAACGCCTTCCTGCACCCGACGATGGAACGATTCCTGTACCACGCCGAGGACCGCCTCCGCTCGCACCGCGTCCGGAATCCGCTGCTCATCTACCGCAACGACGGGGCCTCCTCCAGGGTGGCCAAGTCGGTGGCGCTCAAGACGTACTCCTCGGGTCCGCGCGGCGGCCTTGAGGGGACCCGTGCCCTGGCCAGGGCGTACGGCCTCAAACACGTCCTGATGATCGACGTCGGGGGAACGACCACCGATGTCGGATCCGTCAAGGACTCCCGGATCGAAGTCGACCGCCGCGGCTCGATCGAGGGCGTGCCGATCTCGTTCCCCATGAGCAACGTCCACTCGACCGGGGTCGGCGGCAGCTCGGTCATCACCGTCCGGGACGGCGGGATCACGGTCGGGCCGGAGAGCGTCGGTGCGGCGCCCGGGCCCGCCTGCTTCGGGTTCGGTGGCAAGAGCGCCACCATCACCGACGTCAATCTGCTGCTCGGTGTCCTCGACCCCACGACCTACCTGGACGGCGGGTTCAGCCTGGACGCGGAGCGTTCGAAGGCCGCCGTCACCGCGACGGTCGCCGAACCGCTGGGCATCACCCTCGAGGAGGCACTCGTCCGGATGGAGGCGGCGTACTTCGCCACCATGGCGGACGCGTTCGCCGACGCGATCGAGGACGCCTCGCAGACGACCATCGCGGCCTTCGGCGGCGCCGGCCCGATGAGCGCCTGCGGCGCGGCCCGGCTGGGCGGCGTCAAGACCGTACTCGTCCCGAAGCTCGCGGCGGTCTTCTCAGCGTTCGGGATCAGCTTCTCCGACATCGGACAGAGCTACGAGGCCGGCCTTCCGGAACCCTCGGCCGCGGCGGCCGCAGTGGTGCACGACTCGCTGCTGGAGCGCGCCGAGCGCGACATGTTCCAGGAAGGGCACGAACTGGTCTCGTGCGTCCAGGAGTGGAGCATGGTCGTGGAGGAGCAGGACGGCACACTGGTCTCCGAGGTCCCCTACGCATACGGCGACGTCCCCGAGGTCGGTCCCGGCCGTCACGGTTCGCTCAGGCTCACGGTCACCGCCGCACTGCCTCATGCCGATCTCGCCGGCAACGAGGCGCTCGCCCCCGTGCCGGCCGTCGCATCGGGCACCCGGCGGGTGCGCGCGAGCGCGGACCGGGTGGAGGACGTGCCCGTCTACTCGCTCGTGGAGCAGCAGCCCGGTGCCACCGCCGCGGGCCCGGCCATCGTCGAGGGCCCCTTCTTCACTGCCCGTGTCCTGGAGGACTGGCAGCTCCACGTCACGGCCGGCGGCGACCTGATGCTCACCGACACCCGCCGACTGTGAATCCCCCGGCTCGCGAAAGGCCAGATCACCATGCGCGTACCCATGACCGAATACCTGCTCATCGACCTGGACACCGAGCGATGGATGTGCCGGGTCTGTGACCACGACCTCGGCGACGCCCGCGGCAACTACAAGGAGGGGACGCTGGTCTACGACCGCGACCCGCGCGAGATCCACCAGCCGATCATCGACCCGCAGCGGTACGAGTTCACGTTCTCCCCGGACCCGGCGTACTGCCGCATCCTCGAGTTCTACTGCCCCGGCTGCGCCACCCAGATGGAGACCGAGTACGTGCCGCCGGGGCACCCGCCGGCCGTCGACATGCTCTGGGACATCGACGCGCTGCGCGCCCAGTGGCAGGAGCGCGGCACCGACCCCATGACGGCCGTCGCGTACGGGCCCGGCGAGGACGTCCAGCGGCACAGCCACGCCGCCGACGCCCACTGACAACTCAGCCAGAAAGGAGACCGTCACATGAAGCGCATCTCCGTCGACATCGGCGGCACGTTCACCGACTGCTTCTTCGTCTGGGACGAGAGTTACGTCGAGGCCAAGGCGCTGACCACCCATCACAATCTGGCACTCGGCTTCAACGAGGCGCTGGACCTGGCCTGTTCACGGGCCGGCCTGGACCGCGACCAGGTTCTCTCCGAGGTCGACTCCGTGCGTTACGCGACCACGCTCGGTACCAACGCGCTCATCGAACGCAAGGGCCCCAAGGTCGGCGCCATCGTGACGCACGGATTCGAGGACACCATCCCCCTGTCCCGGGGCCGCGGCTACGGCGAAGGGCTGGACCCTTCCATGCAGCAGAACCTGCCGGCGGCCGAGCGCCCGGAACCGCTCGTGGCCCGGCAGCTCATCCGCTCGGTCAAGGAGCGTGTCAACTCCGCGGGCAAGGTCGTCGTCCCCCTCCACGAGAAGGACGTGCGCAGCATGGTGCGCGAACTCGTGGACGCCGGCGCCGAGGCGCTTGTCGTCTCGCTCACCAACGCCACCGAGAACCCCGAACACGAACTGAGGATCCAGGAGATCATCCTCGAGGAGTACCCGCCGCACGAACTCGGTGCCATCCCCGTCCTGCTGGGACATCAGGTGTCCGGTCGCAAGGGCGAGTACGTGCGCGCGACGTCCACGATCGTGGACGGATTTCTCCACGAGATCATGTTCCACGCCCTGAGCCAGCTCGCGAACAACCTGCGCGAGTCCGGTTACGACAAGCCGATGCTGGTCATCCACAACTCCGGCGGCATGGCGCAGATGAACTCCACGGACGCCCTGCAGACGATCCACTCCGGTCCCATCGCCGGCGTCGGAGCCGCCGAGCACCTGTCCGCCGAGACCGGGATCGGTCACGTCATCTCCACCGACATGGGCGGCACCTCCTTCGACATCGGCCTGGTCCCCGAGGGGGGTGTCAAGCACTACGACTTCCAGCCGACGATCGACCGCTGGCTGGTGTCCGTGCCGATGATCCACCTGCTGACGCTGGGGGCCGGAGGCGGCTCCATCGCCTCGTACGACCGTATCCACAAGGGCGTGAAGCTCGGTCCGGAGTCGGCGGGCTCCGATCCCGGCCCGGCGTGTTACGACCGCGGCGGGCTGCGGGCCACCGTCACCGACGCCGACCTGCTGCTCGGATACCTCGACCCGGACAACTACGCCAACGGATTCATCAAGCTCAACCCCAAGCGGTCCGTCTTCGCGATCGAGGAGACGCTCTGCGACGAACTCGACATGGACGTCATCCAGGCGGCCAAGGAGATCAAGCGCGGTGTCGACGAGCAGATGGCCATCGGCATCGCCAAGGAGCTACGGGTACGGGGCTATCTCCCCGAGGACTTCACCATGCTCGCCTACGGCGGCAACGGTCCGCTGCACGCCTGCGGAATCGCCGACCACGCGGGAATCAGGAAGATTCTCGCGCCACCGTTCGCCTCGGTGTTCTCCGCCCTCGGCGCCGGCAACATGAAGCAGCTGCACATCCACGAACGCGGCGCTCACGTGGTGATGTACAACGCCACGACGCGGGCGCTGTACGACCGGTACGACGAGTTCAACACCATCGTGGAGGAACTCGAGACCAAGGGCCGGGAGGACCTGGTGCGCCAGGGCTTCGACCCCGCGGACGTGCGCTACCGGCTCGAGATGGACATGCGCTACGGCAACCAGCTCGTCACGACCGCCGTCGTGTTCGACATCAACCGGATCCACGGAGTCGGCGATGTCCTGCACATGATCCGGACCTTCTCCGACATCTACGGCCAGCGCTACGGCGAGGGTTCCGAGGCACCCGAAGCCGGCATCCGTGTCCAGACCATCCGCGTCGCCTCGTTCGTCGACGGCGACGTCGTGAAGTTCGACTCCCTCGAGTACGCGGGCGAGCGCACGGTGCCGGCACCGGTGGACCACCGCGAGGTCCATTTCGTCGGCGTGGACGAGCCGGTCAGCACGCCGATCTTCGACGCCGGTGCGCTGACCCACCGGCACAGGATCCCCGGCCCGGCCATCGTCACCACCGAGAACACCACCTACCTCGTAGAACCCGGCTGGTGTCTGGAGCCCACGCCGCAAGGCGCCGTGTGGTTCCTGCGCGACTGAGCCCCACAGACCTCAAGGAGTAGCGAAATGACTGCCATACACGAGTCTCCGGGCTCCGGACTGACGGCCCAGGAGCAGAGTTGGGTCGACCAGTTCATGGACGAGACGACCCTCTTCCTCGGCCCCGACCGGGAGATCATGCGCTCCCACCACATCGCGCCCCGCTCGGTGCTGGAGGAGGAGTGCATCGCCAGGGGCATCGATCCGCTGCAGATCGACCGCATCCGCAAGCGGCTCGCCGGCGCCCTCGACGAGGGCTACGAGATGTGCGAGGCCATGGGGGCGGCACCCGGCGCCAAGTGGGGCGATCTCACCACTGCCGTCTACACGGCCGCCGGTGACGTCACCTACCTGTCCTGCCACGGTGTGATCGCCTTCTCGGCGATCCTGCACCACCCGATCCGGTACATCATGAAGTACTGGAAGGACGAACCGACGGTGGGCATCCACCCCGGCGACGGCTTCATCCACAACGACGCCCGCTACGGCAACGTGCACAACACCGACCAGTCCATGATCATGCCGGTCATCCGCAACGGCCAGGTCATCGCCTGGGTCGCCGCCACGATCCACGAGGGTGAGAACGGTGCCTGCGAACCCGGCGGCATGCCCTCCGGCTCCGAGACGCCGTTCGACGACGGGCTGCGCATGAGCCCGTTCAAGATCGTCGAGCGGGGTGAGCTGCGCCGCGACCTGCTCACTTTCCTCCAGCACTCCGTCCGAGACCCCAAGCTGCAACTCGCCGACCTGAAGGTCAAGATCGGTGCGGTGCAGCGCATCATGGAGCGCATCGACCTGCTGATCGACGAAGTCGGGGTCGAGACCTTCGTCGCCGCGCTGCGCGTCACCGTCGAGGACGTCGAGGCGGAGGTCCGCCGCAGGATCAGGGAACTGCCGGACGGCACGGTCCGGTTCAACCAGTTCATGGACTCCACGCTCAAGGAGAACATCCTCATCAAGTTCGCCTGCAAGGTGACCGTCAAGGGCGACAAGATGACGGTCGACCTGCGAGGGACGGGGCCGGAGATCCTCAACCGAGCCATCAACTCCCCGCTGTGCTCGGTGAAGTCGATGTTCATGCAGGCGATCCTGGCCTTCTGGTGGCCGGACCTGCCCCGGTGCACCTCGGCGATGAGCCCGATCGAGATCATCTCCGACGAGCACACCTGGGCCGACGCCGGCTACGACGCGCCGATGGGGCAGTCGCTCCAGGCGTCCTTCCGCGGCTTCTCCGCACTGCAGTCGTCCTGGGCGAAGCTGCAGTTCGCGAATCCGGAGAAGTTCTCCAATGTGATCGCTCCCTGGTTCAACCAGATCAACACCTTCCTGTGGGGCGGTGTCACCCAGCACGGCGACCAGGTCGGCAACCTCTGCGCGGACCTGAACGGGATGCCGGGCGGGGCCAAGCCCTTCCTGGACGGCGAGGACGCCGTGTCCCCGCTGTTCTGCGCCATGGCCGACACGGCCGAGCAGGAGGTCATGGAGGAGGAGGTCCCCTTCATGCAGCTGGTGTCCAAGCGCCTCGTCCGCGACAACATGGGCTTCGGCAAGCACACCGGCGGCATGGGCTACGAGATGATCGTCGCCAGCGAGGGAACACCGCTGTGGGGATTCATGACCGTGACCTCCGGAGCCAAGTTCTCCTCGGTGTACGGCATGTTCGGCGGCTACGGCTGCGGCACCTACCCGCTCGCACGCGTCAAGGGCATCAACGTCTACGACATTCTGCGCAAGGACCCCGGTCGCTTCGATCTGTCGATCGAGAAGGTCATGAACGAACAGCCCTTCGAGGGCGGCCGGTACATGACCGACCACATGGGGCTGCAGTTCGACGTCGCCAAGGACGGCGAGCTGTACATGATGAGCCAGGGGGCCGGCGGCGGCTACGGCGATGTCCTGGAGCGGGACCCGCTCGCCGTGGTCAAGGACGTCGAACTGAAGCGGATCAGCGAGAAGGTGGCCCGGGACATCTTCGCGGTCGCCTTCGATCCGGACACCTTCATCCTGGACGCCGAGGAGACGAAGGAACTTCGCGCCCAGGCCCGCAGGGACCGGCTCGAGCGAGGCAAGCCGTACGCCGAGTTCGTCAAG
This sequence comes from Streptomyces sp. GC420, assembly GCF_009916105.1. Classification (GTDB taxonomy): domain Bacteria; phylum Actinomycetota; class Actinomycetes; order Streptomycetales; family Streptomycetaceae; genus Streptomyces. The sequence continues at coordinate 38,152 of NZ_JAAAXQ010000006.1, forward strand.
GAGTTCGTCACCGCCGAGCCCCCCGAGGAACTGCTCTACTACGGCTCCTGGGGCGACGACACCGAGGATCTGACCGCCACGGTGTTCGGCATCGACGGACCCGAGCGAGTCACCGCCCCGATCACGCAGATGCCGATCGTCATGCTTCCGGACCGCCGGGACCTGAAGGTCGCCCAGCTCGAAGCCCGGGTACGGGAGCTGGAGGACAAGCACGGAGAAGAGGTCCACCGCAAGTCCTGACCCCCGGACCTCCTCAGCTCCGCCCCAGCGATTCCGTCGCTGCCTGCAGAAGGACACGAAGTGAAAGCTCTCGTATACCACGGTGCCGGCCAGAAATCGTGGGACACGGTCCCCGATCCCAGAATCGAAGAGCCCACCGACATCATCGTCAAGATCGACTCCACCACCATCTGCGGAAGCGATCTCCACATCCTCAAAGGAGACGTGCCCTCGGTCCCCGAAGGGCGCGTGCTCGGGCATGAAGGCGTGGGCACGATCGTGCAGAGGGGCAGCGCCGTCCGCACCCTGAAGACAGGGGATCAGGTGATCCTCGCGTGCATCAAGAACTGCGGGCGGTGCGGCTACTGCCGCCGGGGCATTCATTCCCACTGCGCCGGGAAGGAGGGTGCCGCCGGCATGGGATGGATCCTCGGCCACCTCATCCACGGCACGCAGGCGGAGTACGTGCGCGTGCCGTACGCGGAGACATCGGTGCACAAGCTCCCGGAGGAAGTCAGCCCCGCGCAGGGCGTCATGCTCTCCGACATCCTTCCCACCGGCTTCGAGATGGGCGTCCTCTACGGCCGGGTCAAGCCCGGTGACACCGTCGCGGTCATCGGAGCCGGCCCCGTCGGACTGTCCGTGATGGCCACGGCCGGCCTGCAGGGGGCTTCCCGGGTCATCGCCATCGACGTCGACAGCAACCGGGCACGGCGCGCCCAGTCCTTCGGCGCGACCCACTCGGTCAACTCCGGCGACCTCGGCTGGCGAGAAGAAGTCCTCGCCCTCACCGACGGAGACGGCGTGGACGTCGCTGTCGAAGCGGTGGGCATTCCACAGACGTTCCAGATGGCACTCGACATCGTCCGTCCCGGTGGGAACGTCGCCAACGTCGGGGTGCACGGGCGCCCGGTGGATCTGCCCCTGCAGGATCTGTGGATCAAGAACATCAACATCTCCATGGGCCTGGTGAACACCAACACCCTTCCCCTGCTGCTCCGACTCGTCAGGGACGGATCCCTGTCCGTGGACAGGTTCGCCACCCACCACTTCGGACTCGACCAGATCCTGGACGCCTACGACACCTTCGCCGACGCCGCGAAGACAGACGCCCTCAAGGTCATCCTCAACGGCTAGGCCGTGAACCAGAAGCAGGCCTGCCCGCCCGAGAGGCGGGGCTCGCGGCGCCGGGCAGGTGCCGTCGCGCGACGGAGCACCGCCCATGTACAAAGGCGTACCCGGGTGCCACCGGCCGCGCCGTGAGTGCGCCTACCGGGCGCCGCGAGCCGGCCGGGACCTCCGCACCCCCGCCCGGCACCACCGACAGGGGAGCCCCTGCTCACCCGCACCCGAGCCGGAGGCGGTCCGTACATCGTGACGGCACCGCCTGCGCACCGGCACCGGCGGGAAGCGCTGCTCCCCGCCGGTGCCGGAACCCGGCCGCCCCTCCCGCAGACCGCAGTACTCCGAGCCCATCATCTCGACGCCAGGATCCCTCATGGCCATGGACTTCACCTCGATCGTGTCCGCACCGCCCTCGGGCCGCCGGACCGCGCTCGTCATCGACCACTACCGGTACACGCAAGCCGTCATCCTGCAAGGACGACCGGTCCCGTGGGACGACCCCACCGCCCACGCGCAGTACGCGCGGCAGGCCCAGGGCCTGCTCACACCGGACACCACCCTGCTCAACCTGGGGGCCCTCTACGACCACGCCCTCGCCGCCGACGACAGGCTCAGATCGTCGCTGTCCGCGCGGCGCCGCACCGGATACGCCCTCAAGACCCTCCTGGCCGACGACAGGCTCGCCGCTCGCGCCGCCGAACTGGCCAGTGCCGTGTCGCAGACCACCGGAGCGCCGCTGACCGTGCAGATTCCGTCACCGATCCGCTGGCTGGCACGGGCCCATACGCTCAGTGGCGCCGGGTCCGTGACGGACCTGAACGCCGATCACGGGGAGACCGCGGCCATGTACGTCGCGGACTGGCTGCGGAGGCTGTCGGCCCTCTCGGTGGCGATGCTGCTTCTCGACGACCGCTGGACGGGTACGCAGCAGCTGCCGCGGGTCGAGGACTCCGCCTACAAGCCCGTCTCCAACGCCACCGAGCACTACCGGTGGACTCTGGGCCGACGCACCCACGACGGTGTCGCCGTCCTCGATTCCGCGCTCCGAGGCACTCTGGTCCCGCACTCCTACTGGCGGACCGACGCCGCGGACGTACCCACGGGCGACTTCCTTCTCGCCGACATCCCCGCGGACGCCGTGCCCGAGACCGTTCTCTCCCAACTCGCCAGACTCGCCTGAAAGGGAAACAGCCAGTGGACAAGGTGGTCGCCAACGCCACCCAGGCCATCGCCGGCATCGGCGACGGAGCAACCATCGCCTCGGGCGGCTTCGGCATCTGCGGAATTCCGGCCGTACTCATCGGCGCCGTCGCCGAGGCGGGCATCCGGGACCTGGAGATCTACTCCAACAACTGCGGAACCGACGGGGTCGGCCTGGGAAGACTCCTGGAACGCAAGCAGATCCGCCGCATGGTCTCTTCGTACGTCGGGGAGAACAAGGAATTCGCCCGCCAGTACATGAGCGGCGAACTCGAGGTGGAACTCACACCCCAGGGCACGCTGGCGGAGCGCCTGCGTGCCGCGGGGGTCGGTATACCCGCCTTCTACACCATGACCGGAACCGGAACCCAGGTCGCGACCGGGGGACTGCCCTGGCGGTACGCCGCTGACGGCTCGGTGGCTGTCGCGTCGCCGCCGAAACCGGTCGCCGAATTCGGGGGAAGACCGTTCCTGCTCGAACGGGCGCTGCCTGCCGACTTCGCTCTCGTACGCGCCTGGAAGGGCGACAGGCACGGCAACCTCGTGTTCCGCATGGCAGCACGCAACTTCAACCCCGTGTGCGCCATGGCCGGAAGGATCGCCATCGCCGAGGTAGAACACCTGGTCGAAGCGGGTGACCTCGATCCCGACTCCATCCACCTTCCCGGCATCTACGTCGACCGGGTGCTGCCCCTGACGGCCGCGCAGGTGGCGGACAAGGGCATCGAACGACTGACGACCCGCCCCCGCCCGTCCGAGATCCCGGGAGAGTGACGATGCCCCTGAACAGGGAACAGATGGCGGCCCGCGCCGCGCGGGAGCTGCGCGACGGCGACTACGTCAACCTGGGAATCGGCCTGCCGACGCTGATCCCCAATCATGTGGACCCCGGCATCGAACTGGTCCTGCAGTCCGAGAACGGCATCCTCGGCACGGGCCCGTATCCCTGGGCCGGGGACCAGGACCCGGACCTGATCAACGCGGGCAAGGAGACCGTGACCGTCCGGGCGGGTGCCAGCTTCTTCGACTCGGGCACGAGCTTCGGCATGATCCGCTCCGGCAAGATCGACGCGGCGATCCTCGGGGCGATGCAGGTCTCGGCGCAGGGCGACATCGCCAACTGGGCGATCCCCGGAAAAATGATCAAGGGAATGGGCGGTGCGATGGACCTGGTCCATGGCGCCCGCAAGGTCATCGTCCTCATGGAGCACCGCGCCAAAGACGGCAGCTTCAAGATCGTCAACCGCTGTTCCCTGCCGCTCACCGGCCTGCGGGTCGTCCACCGCATCATCACCGACCTGGCCGTCCTCGACGTCACCGATCACGGGCTGCGGCTGGTGGAATGCGCCCCCGGTGTCACCGAGGCCGAGATCAGGGCGGCAACCGAGCCCGACCTCGTCACGAGGCCGGCATGAACACCGCGCTGCTGCTCCACCGCGCCGCCACCGACGCACCCGAACGGACGGCCGTCTACCTCGGCACCCGGCCGCTTCACAGCTACCGGGAGCTGAGGGACCGGGTCGCCGCACTGAGCGCGGCGATGACCGGTCTCGGATGCGCTCCCGGCGAGCGGGTCGCGGTCGTCATGAACAACCGGCCGGAGTACCTCGAAGTCCTCTACGCCGCGTGGTGGGCCGGACTCGCCGTCGTGCCGGTCAACTCCAAGCTTCATCCCGCCGAGGTGGCCTGGATCGTCCAGGACGCCGGGGCACGCCTCGTGGTCACCGACGAGGAGCACCTGGAGGAAGTCAGCGGTGCGGCGCCGGGAAAGCCGCTGCTGGTCGCGGACGGCGCCGAGTACGACGCGCTCGTCGGTTCCGGAGGCACTGTGCTGCCGCCGTGGCCGACGACCGCGACCGACCTCGCCTGGCTCTTCTACACCTCGGGCACGACCGGGCGTCCGAAGGGGGTGATGCTCGGCCACCGGCAGCTGCTGGCCCTGGCGCTCAGCTATCACGCCCAGATCGACAGGGTGGGCCCCGACGACCGCACCCTGTACGCCGCGCCGATGTCCCACGGAGCGGGCCTGTACAGCCCTGTGTTCACCCTCCGGGGCTCGGCTCACGTCTTCCCGCCGAGCGGCCGGTTCGACGCGGCGGAGACCTGCCACATCGCACGGGTTCTGGGGCGTGTGTCCCTGTTCGCCGCACCCACCATGGTCAACCGGCTCGTCAGGCATGTCACCGAGACCGGGACACCCGTCGAGGACACCACGGCGTTCAGGACCATCGTCTACGGCGGCGGCCCCATGTATGCCGACGACCTGGTCAGGGCGCGTGATGTCATGGGCGACTGCCTCACCCAGATCTATGGCCAGGGTGAGTCCCCGATGACCATCACCACCCTCGGCCGGGACGTGATCGCCGACGAGGGGCATCCGCGCAGGCAGCACCGGATCGCCAGTGTCGGCACGGCGTTCGCCCTGTGCGACGTCAAGGTGGTGGACACCGACGGGGCGCCGCTGCCGCCCGGAACGACCGGAGAGATCGTCGTACGAGGCGACACCGTCATGCTCGGGTACTGGCACGATCCCGAGGCCACCGCCGCCGCCGTCCGCGACGGCTGGCTCTGGACCGGCGACATGGGAAGCCTGGACGAGGACGGATACCTCACGCTCAAGGACCGCTCCAAGGACGTCATCATCTCCGGCGGCACGAACATCTACCCGCGCGAGGTGGAGGAGGTACTCCTCCAGCACCCCGATGTCACCGAAGTCTCGGTGATCGGGAGCGCCGACCCCGAATGGGGCGAGACCGTGGTCGCCTGCGTCGTGGCCGACGGCTCGGTCGACGCGCACCAGTTGGACCGCTTCTGCCGGCAGCGCATGACCGCCTTCAAGCGCCCCAGGCGCTACCACTTCCTGGACACCCTGCCCAAGAGCGACAACGGCAAGATCCTCAAGAGCGTGCTCCGCACCATGCACTCACGACCTTCACCCGCGCCCGCCACGGCAGCCCGCCGGCCCTCGGCACAACCACCGGAGGAACCCTCATGACGACGCAGCAGCCCGTGTGGATCATCGGTGGCTACCAGAGCGACTTCGCCCGCAACGTCACCAAGGAGTCCCGGGACATCGGCGACCTCGTCGCGGAGACCGCCACGGGCAGCCTGAGCGCGGCTGGCATCTCGGCCGAGCAGGTCGATGTCATCCATGTCGCCAACGCCATGGGCGAGTTCTACGTCAGACAGGGCCACCTGGGTTCCATGGTCGCCAGCGTCGTACCGGGCCTGTCGGGGGTGCCCGCGACACGGCACGAGGCGGCCTGTGCGTCCGGGGGAGTGGCGGTGATGGCGGCCATGGCCGACCTCGAGTCCGGCCGGTACGACGTCGCGCTCGTGCTCGGTGTCGAGATCGAACGCAATGTGCCCGGTCCGGTGGGCGCTCGCTACCTGGCGTCGGCCTCATGGGTCGGCCACGAAGGCGATGGGCAGGACTATGTGTGGCCCTTCACGTTCTCCCGGATCGCCGAAGAGTACGACCGGCGTTACGGACTCGAAGACCGGCACCTGCGGCTGATCGCGAGGCAGAACATCGCCAACGCGAGGACCAACCCCAAGGCGCAGACGCGGGACTGGTCGACGCCCCCTGCCTGCTTCGCCGACGACGACGCGGCGAACCCAAGGATCGTCGGCCGCGTGCGCAGGTACGACTGCAGTCAGGTCACCGACGGCGGTGCAGGCATCCTGCTGGTCTCCGACCGGTGGCTCCGTCACAGCGGCGGCAGCGTGCGCGGACCTGTCGCGCGCATCGCCGGCTGGGGGCACCGCAGTGCTTCCTTGCACCTGCAGGACAAACTCGATGCGAGCGCGGGCGCCGACTTCGTCTTCCCGCACGTTCGCGGGGCGATACGGGACGCGTTCTCCCGGGCCGGGATCGACGATGTCTTCGAGCTCGACGGAATCGAGACGCACGACTGCTTCACGGTCTCCCAGTACCTGGCCATCGACCACTTCGGCATCACCAAGCCCGGCCGCAGTGGCGACGCGGTCGACAGCGGCATCACACGACGGGACGGTGCGCTCCCCGTCAACCCCAGCGGAGGACTGATCGGTGTCGGCCACCCCGTCGGCGCGACGGGTGTCCGCATGATGCTCGACGGCTATCTGCAGGTGACCCACCAGGCGGCGGGATACCAGGTCCAGGGCGCAAGGCGTTTCGCGACGCTGAACTTCGGAGGCAGCACCGCCACAGTGGTCTGCACCGTGATTTCCCATGGAGCCGGAGCGTGAACCGGTGCTCAGCCCTGTGCGGGAGCGACCCGGCCAGGACCAACCTCGTCCTGGAGGCCGAGGCCGGCAACCGGGAGTTCGCCGCCGACGAGTTCCTCGACCGCGAACGCTCGATGTCCTCGTAGCCGAGGGACGTCGGCTTCGCGCGCTCCTGGTCGACCGCGGGGAAGCGCGGGTGCCGACGGGGCGGTTGGACTCATCGGAGGCCCGCCCATGCCTCAACGCGGAGTGCGAGCGCCTCGTCAGCGGGCCGGGCGCGGCGGTGTCCGTGACGGGTGCGGCTGGTGGCGGTGATCACCGTCCACGCTGCGGCCAGAGCGGCGGCGGTCCAGGCCAGGGCCCAGCCGAGATCGCCAAGGCGTCCGCCGTGGCCGGAGGGCAGGTCCACCGTCCACAGGGTCACGAAGTGCGTGGGCAGCACGCGGGTGAGGGGCTGGTCGGCGGTACCGAGGACGGGGCCGAAGAACACGTCCAGGATCCACACGAACAGCACCAGGACGGTGCCGTTGACCGGATTGGCGACCAGGGCGCCGATCAGTGCGCCGATCGCCAGGTAGATCACCGCGAACATCACTGTCCCGGCCACAACCCGCCCCGGTTCGTCGCCCAGACCGGTGCGCGTGGCCAGCGCCGCCAGGGCCGCGCCGGCGGCAAGCAGCGCCAGTGTCAGTCCGGTTGCCATACGGGCGGCCACCAACCGGGCCGGGACCAGTCCCGCCAGGACCAGGCGGCGGTCGGCGGCACGGGCCGCGCGCAACTGGAAGTACATGGCGATGGCGGCAATGAACCCGGCGGCCCATCCCGCAGTGGCGGTCTGCACTGCGGGCCCGCCGGGCCCGCCGAGCAACTCGGCGGCGTCAGCCAGGGGGCGGGAGGCCACCACGACGAACACCACCGGCACCAGCACGAGCACCAGCAGGTTCATCGGGGTCCGCGCCGCGTCGGTGAGGAAGCGCCGGGCGAGCAGTGCGGTGGTCATCGCGGTACCGCCTGGCCGTCGCGGAGCTGGACGATCCGGTCGAAGCGTTCCTCGTCGGTGACGAAGTGGCTGATGATCAGCACCGACCGGCCCGCTTGCCGGCGTTGGGCCACCAGGTCCCAGAACTTCAGGTAGGTGTCGAAGTCGAACCCGGCGTAGGGCTCATCCAGCAGCAGGACCTCGGGGTCGGCCAGCAACGCCAGGCCCAGATTGAGCTTCGACAGCGTGCCACCGGAGAGACGGTCGGCGCGGGCGGCGGCGTAGCGTTCGAAGCCCAGTTGGCTGTAGATGAGGGCGCGGGAGGCACGCTCGGACTCGTCGGTCAGACCGTAGGCACGGCCGAACAGCTCGAAGTGCTCGTCGCAGGTGAGGCGTTCGTACACGACGGGCTCCTGCGGGCAGTAGCCGACCCGCCCGCCGTGGGTGACGCTGCCGGTGTCCGCGGCCAGTTCTCCGACCAGGATCTTCATCAGCGTGCTTTTGCCGGAGCGGTTCTCCCCGACCAGGCCGACGACCTCGCCCGCGGCCAGTTCGAGATCCACGCCGCGCAGCACTGGTGTGCGGCGCCGGGCCGGCCACATGCCGCGCCAGTACGCCTTGGCCACTCCCGTGGCGGCCAGCACGACCTCCAGGGAGGTTTCCGGAGCGGTTCTACCTGCGGCTGCCGGTGTTGTCCGGGTGCTCGAAGGCGTGGGACTGGCTTGGTTGCCGGTCACGACGTTCTCCGGGCCTTGCCTGCTGCCCGGTCGGGGAGGTCGCGCAGGGTGTCGGCGACGGCCCATGTCAGGGCGGCGGAGATGGTGGTCGCGCCCCATAGGCCCCAGGCGGCCGCGGGCGCGTCGTGGGACAGGAGCCCGGGGAGGGCGAGCACGGCTGCCACTGGCAGAGCAGCCGCCACGCCCTGCGACGGGCGGCCCACGCGGAACACCCGGACGCCGCACGCTGCGACGGCGATGACACCGGCGGCGGCCAGTATCCAGGTCAGTGCCGTCATCACCGATCACCTCCAGGCGGCGGGCCGATGCGGGCCGCGAGCGCGCCCAGCCGGCCGGTCAGCGTCGATCGGCCGGTGACGCAGTTTCGGCCAGAACACCGGGGGTGCGCTCCGCGTAGGCCCGGGCCGGTCAGGCCCGACCGGGCCCGCTGGGGTGGTCGTGCTTGCGCATGGGGTCTCCCCTGCTCGAAGAGCTTGGGGAAGGGTCCTCGTCCCGCTCGTTGTGGTGCTGATCGCGCCCGCCCTGCATGCTCTGGCCGCGCATGCCACGCATCATGAAGAACATCATCAGCGGGCAGGCAGCGACGAGGGCGAGCCAGACCAGGCTGTCCAGTGACGCGCCGACGATCAGGGCGCCGACCACGACGATCGCGGCGGCGAGCGCGTACATGCCGTAGTTCCGCCTGTCGTTCATCGCGGGCCTCCTCCATCGGAGGGCCGGCAAGGGGGATGCGGCCGGTGAATTTCAGGGTTTGGTGAGGGGCCCGGCGTGCAGTGCGTTCAGGCGGCGCCGGTAGTCGTCCTCGTCGATCTCACCGCGGGCCAACCGCTCCCGGAGGATGTCCTCAGGCGTGGGCACGGCGGGAGTGTGCGGGTGCTCGGGGGGCCGGTTGAGGGCCCGGAAGAGCAGCACAGCAAGTGTGATGATCAAGGCCCAGAACAGAATCATGCCGACTGACATCGCGAACCAGCCCCAGCCGCTGACGCCGTGGTCGTACCAGAACATCATCGCCACTCACCTGCTTCGGCCTCGTGCCCGAATGCGGAGAGCATCCGGCGACTTCTTGCCTTACCTGCATGGTCCCGCTGTTCAAGGTGGCGGTCTGGGGCCGAATGGTCCAGGCCCAGTGGGCCCTCCAGCCCCTACCAGGTAGGGGTAGCCGGGCGCAGGGTGGAAAGCGAAACCGACGAAGGAGGCGAGCAGCCCATGGGTGCTCTCGAAGCCGCCGTCGTCCTGGTCTCGGCTGCGCTGATCGCCGCGCTGGGCTGGTACTTCTTCGGCCCGCGCCGTGCCGGAGCCGCCCGGCTGGAGGGCGGGGTGCAGCGAGTGGAGGTGACGGTGCGGGGCGGCTACAGCCCAGACGTGATCAAGGTCCGGCAAGGCACCCCGGTGGAGCTGGTCTTCGATCGGCAAGAGGCCGGCGAGTGCACCTCCCGTGTGGTCTTCCCCGACCTCAAGGTCGGCGCCGGACTGCCCGCCCACACGCGCACCACGGTGCGGCTGAACCCGGATCGGCCGGGTTCCTTCGGCTTCGCCTGCGGCATGAACATGATTCACGGCACGCTGCTGGTCGAACCCTCTCAGGACTCCGCACCGCCCGTCCCGGACGGCCACGCCGCGGCCGCACCTCCTCCTGGCCCTCCTATCGCCGCTGGCGGACCGTCGGCGGGCGAGGACCGGACCGCCGCCGAGGCCGAGGCCGCGGATGCCTCCGAACGGCAGGCCGAAATCAAGGACCTCACCCGTCGGGTCCTGGTGGGAGCCGTGCTCACCGCCCCCGTGCTGTTCGCGGTGATGGCGCACGAACTGTTCGGCGCGAACTGGGTGCCCGGCTGGATGCTCAACCCCTGGCTGCAGCTGGCCCTGATCACCCCGGTGATGCTCTACACCGGGTGGCCGATCCATGTGACGGGCTGGCTGACCCTGCGCCACCGCGCCGCGGACATGAACAGCCTCATCACTCTCGGCACGACCGCCGCCTACGGCTACAGCCTGCTGGTCGCCCTTGCCCCCGCCCTGCTTCCGGAGGAGGTGCGCGAGGTCTACTTCGAAGCGGTCGGCGTCATCCTGACCCTGATCCTGCTCGGCCGGCTGCTGGAAGCGCGTGCGAAGGCCGGCACCGGCGAGGCCATTCGCGCCCTGCTGGGACTGCAGGCCCGCACTGCCCGCGTCGTGCGGGACGGCGCCGAGGCCGAGATCCCCGTCGAGGACGTCGTGGCCGGCGACGAGCTCGTCATCCGGCCCGGCGAGAAGATCCCCGTGGACGCCGAGGTCCTCTCCGGCTCCTCCGCGGTGGACGAGTCCATGGTCACGGGCGAGCCGATGCCGGTCACCAAGCGCGCCGGGGACACGGTCATTGGTGCCACCGTCAACGGCACCGGGTCCCTGCGCGTGCGGGCGGCCAAGGTCGGCTCCGACACGATGCTCGCCCAGATCATCCGCCTCGTGCAGCAGGCCCAGGCGTCCAAGGCCCCCATCCAGCGGCTCGCCGACGCAGTGTCGGCGTACTTCGTGCCCGCGGTCATCGCCGTCGCGATCGGTACGTTCGCCGTCTGGTTCACCGTGGGCCCCACACCGGCGCTGACCCTGGCCCTGGTCTCCGCGGTCGCCGTGCTGATCATCGCCTGCCCGTGCGCCCTCGGACTGGCCACCCCCCTGTCGGTGATGGTCGGCACCGGCAAGGGCGCCCAGGCCGGGATCCTGATCCGCTCCGCCGAAGCCCTGGAGACCGCCCACAAGCTGGACACCGTGGTCCTGGACAAGACCGGCACCGTCACCGAAGGCAAGCCCGTCCTGACCGACGTCCGTCCCGCCGGCGGGTTCGACGAATCCGAGCTGCTGCGTCTGGTGGCGGCGGCCGAGGCAGACAGTGAACACCCCCTTGCCCAGGCCATCGTCACGGGTGTCCGCGGGCGCGGGCTCGAGTGGCCGGCCGCGACCGGCTTCGACTCGGTCACCGGCAAAGGCGTCCAGGCCACCGTGGACGGCCGCGCCGTCCTGGTCGGCACCACCCGGCTCCTGGGCGACGTCGGTATCGACACCACCAAGCTCACCCCCGTCGCGGCCACCCTCTCCTCCGAGGGCAAGACCCCCGTCCTCGCCGCGGTCGACGGACGTCCCGTCGGTGTGCTCGCCGTCGCCGACACCGTCAAGGACGAATCCGCCGCCGCCATCACCGCCCTGCAGCTCCTGGACGTCGAGGTCGTCATGCTCACCGGGGACAACGCCCGCACCGCCGCCGCGATCGCCGCCCAGGTCGGCGTCACCCGGGTGCGGGCCGAGGTGCTGCCCGAGCACAAGGCCGACGAGATCCGCCGCCTGCAGGGCGAGGGCCGCACCGTCGGAATGGTCGGCGACGGCATCAACGACGCCCCCGCCCTGGCCGCCGCCGACGTCGGCCTGGCCATCGGCACCGGCACCGACGTCGCCATCGAAGCCGCCGACATCACCCTGATCTCCGGCTCCCTCGGCGGGGTCGTCACCGCGATCCGGCTGTCGCGGGCCACCATGCGCAACATCCGGCAGAACCTGTTCTTCGCCCTGATCTACAACGCCATCGGCGTCCCCCTCGCCGCAGGAGCCCTCTATCCGCTGTGGGGCATCCGACTCAGCCCGATCATCGCCGCCGCCGCCATGGCGCTCAGCTCGCTGTCGGTCGTCACCAACGCCTCCCGGCTGCGCCGCTGGCACACCCAGCCGCTGCCCGACCGCGACGGCACCCTGACCCTGACCGCCACCACCACCGGCGTCTACCGCGTCAGCCTGGACGCACTGGGGCTGAGCGACCTCGCCGACGAGGACGACACCGTGGAATGGGAGCGCGAGGCCGCGCCCTCGCAGAGCGCCGCCGTCCTGCTCGCCGAACACGCCGCGATCGAGGCCGCGGTCTGCCTGCCCTTCCAGCGCGAACACCGCAAGCAGCGCCTCCTGCTGCCCGCCCCGGTGTCGGACGAGCCGACGATCCGGTCCGTCATCGCCGGAGCCGACTACGTTCTGAGGTTCTTCACCTTCGCCAGCGTCCTTGGCCGCCTTCACGAGCGCGTGGGCTCCGCCCAGGGGGCAGCCGACGGCCACTGGCGAACCGACCCCCTCGCCGAAACCCCGCCCGACCACCCGGCCACCCTCACCGCTCTCATCAGCGACTGGTGCGCACTGCCCTCACCCCACCACGGCGAAGCCGCCAACACCGCCACCGTCGACAGCCCCTCCTACCTCCACCACCTCGCCGCCCACCGCGCGGCGCTCGACCCGTTCGTCACCCGCTACCTCGCCGCCGCCGACAGCCTCCCCGGCGCGCGCACCTTCGAAGAGCGTCACCTCGCCGGCTTCGCCGCCCTGCGCACCACCGACCTGTCCGCCCTGGCCCGCACGGAGGTACGCCCCACCGGCGAACGGCTCCTGCGTCTGGTCAGGTCCATCCCGCAAGACCCCGCCCATCTGACCGCCTGGTACGAACACCACCTCGACCAGTCCTGAACCCCGCCGCCACCGGAAGAAGGAGCAACCGCACGATGAGCGATCAACTGCCAGACCCGGCCACGTTCATAGGCTCCATCGGACGGGGGAAGGCGCCGCTGCCGGCCGACGCCGACGCCGACGCCGACCAGTGCGCGGCCGTGCTGAGGCGCGCCCTGCACACCGTCGAATGCCGCGAACTCGGTCCGGAGGCCGCCGGGCAGAAGTTCGGACCGTTCGCGGACACCGCGGACGGCCGCGTGAGCGTGCTCGTGGACGAGCACCAGCTCCGGGCCCGCCACCCCGGCCACGCCGAGCTCCACCACCTGGCGCGCGCGGTCCGTGAGCGAGGACCGGCCGTGGACGTCGTCCTGGTGCCGCCCAAGCCGACCATGGTGTTCATGGACGAGATGGCCCACGTCGTCAGCACGGTCGCCGGCCCCGCCTCCGGCCCGGCGCTGGCCGGGCGAACCCGCTGGGTGTACGAGCTGAGTCGGCCATTGCGACCGGTCTGGTGGTCTCCGAGGGGGGATCGTGAAGCGGCGGACGAGCGGTGAAGACTGGGGCCCTGAGGCGGTGGTCGACGCGTTCGCAGCGGCGGACGTGCGCACGGGCGAGCCTGCCAGGAGCGGCGGGCGGCCGGTCGGGAGCGAGGAATGCCTGGGAAGCGGCCCGACGAAATCTCCTCGGGCCGCAGTTCGGAATCTGTATACGCTTTCGCAGCCGGCCTGTGTGCCGGCCTTTAGCCGGGCCCGGCCCGGGACGAATCAGGGGGACGAGATGACCACCACGAAGACCTCAAGCCCGGCAGCAGCAGCGCCCGGCCGGACGCCGGGCACCCTGGGCGACCTCTTCAGCGACGAGGCGTCTGCGGTGACGAGGGCCGTGCCCGGCGCGGCCCGGAACCTGCCGCGGCCCCTGGACACCTTGACTTGGCAGGAGCCCCCCGCCATGGAGGATGCGGACGACGACGCGCGGTGAGCGCATGGCACGGGGCCGTCGCCTCTCGCCGCTCGGCTGAACCGCTCAGGCGCTCGACCACGGTCAGCGGTTGTGCCAAGCGGAGTGGTCCTCGCTCCACTGCTCGCGGGCCCGGGCCCGCTCCGCTTCTGCGTCCAGACGTTCGATGCGCGTTCCGTCCTCAATGTAGGCATCGGCGTGCGACGAACCGGCGTGGTACCGGTGGCGTTGGCTGACCGTGACCACGGTCCGGGCGATACCCGCCTGGTTCGGCATCGCCATCGCCGTCGACACGAAGGGCCCTGCCGGGCCGCCCGGCACCGAGATCCAGTCGTCCTCGTCGGCCTGCCAGGGGAAGATCAGGTCTCCTCCCTTGGGGCCGGTGCCGGAGGGAAGACCTGCGGGTGCCGGTTCATGGCCGGCGGTCAGCCTGGCGAGCGCCTCCAGTTCGAAGACAGCCACCTGGAATTCGTCCCCGGGGGCGGCCATCTGCCCGAGCATGGCGAGTTCTGAGGACACCCGGCGCCAGTCCTCCGCGCGGTCACCGGTGATGCTCTGTTCCGTGCTCAGTGTGGTGAGGGTGCGGGTGACGAAGGTGTGACGGGCACGTTCTCGGCCTGCGTTGCCTCGCATGGCCGGGGGCAGAGGCGGGAGGCGGTCGGCGAGGTGCTGGGCGCGGAGTCGGGTGTCCGGGGCGGGCATCGGGGTCCTCGAAGTCGAAGGGTGTTCGGGTGGGTTCTGGCCTGCTGCTGCGTGCCGGTCCGGTGCCGTCGCGGACTAGTACGACGGCACCGGACTGGGCGGAGTGGGTTCGGCGGGCTCCGGCTAGGACGGCGAGGGGGCTACTCGCCCCAGGTGCTCCAGCCGAAGAAGCACCAGGTCGGCTGGTCTGCCGGGGTGCGCAGCAGCAGTGCGGCGGCGCCGGATCCGACGATCGGGTCGTAGTCCTCGATCAGGCGGTCGGCGAGCCAGTCGGCGGTGGGAGAGCGGGTCAGCCGAGCGGGGTGCTCCAGCCGAAGAAGAGCCAGCTCGGCTCCGGCCCGGTGGTTTCGAGCAGCAGCGCTCCGGCGCCGCCGGATCGGACGCACGGGGCGTCGTCCTCGATCAGGCGGTCGGCCAGCCAGTCGGCGTCGTCCTCGTCGAGGGGGGCGCCGTACGGGACAGGCGACGGAACGGAGTCGTTGAAGTAGCCCGCGATGACGGGGCCCAGCGCGGAGCGGTCGCGCACGACGGTGACGCGGCCGACCTTCGTCAGGTCCGCGCGCCGGGCGAACGGGTCGACCGGAAGTTCCCGGTCCTTGGCGGCGTGGTTCGCGAAT
The DNA here is from genome assembly GCF_009916105.1 of Streptomyces sp. GC420. GTDB lineage: Bacteria > Actinomycetota > Actinomycetes > Streptomycetales > Streptomycetaceae > Streptomyces. The sequence continues at coordinate 53,355 of NZ_JAAAXQ010000006.1, forward strand.
GCGCTCTCGGCGCTGGTGCCGCTGGCGGTGAAGCGGAAGACCATGGGGTCCAGGTGCATGGCGATCCTCGCAAGTGTGGCGCCGTGTAGCCGTCGGCGCACAGGGCAAGCCGACGCGACGCGGGCGAAGTGAAAGGGTGCCGGAACTCGGCGACATGACCAAATTACATACTGAAATGCGAATACGCAACAGTCTTGGTGTGGGGTGCTCGTGTGTACGGCACCGACCTGACGCGCACGCAGGTCACAATGGGGGCGGTCTCGACGGCGTCCGGCTACTGGGGGAGTGTCTTTGTCCATCGACCGCCTGCAGCCCATCAGTCCCGCAGCGCTGGCCGCCCGCACACCCCGAGTCCAAATCCCGCCCTCCCGCGCCGACGCCGACGCCTCGGCCGAGAGCACGCCCTTGGCCCTGATGGACGCGGACGCCTTCCGCAATACGCTTCAACGCGCCGTCGCCCAGGGCGCATCCGCGGCCGCCGTAGCGTCCGAAGCCACCCGCCGGATCGCCCGGGGCCACCTCGACGTCGCCGCCCTGCGGACCGTGCTGTTCGAAACGGCCGGAACAGACGTCTGGGCGCCCGTACGGCAAGCCGCCATCACCGCCGTCGCCGCCAGCCCGGCCCTGGCGCCGAGCATCATCTCCATGCACGCCCAACTGCTGCGCACCCCCTCCGCAACCGTCCGGGAGGGACAGGGGGATGACGGTCAGCTGTTCTTCGTCGCACAGGCCACCTTCGCCCCAGCCGGCCGCGACATCACCGGCAGCGCCCAGCAGGCCCGCACCCGCAAGGCGGCGCGGCAGCAGGCCATGACCACCCTCATTGCCGCGCTCGCCGAGCTGCCGGACCCCCTCGCCAATCGCGCGGCGCCCGACTGGAACTGGGACACGCCCGCCGCCCAACCCCAGGCACCCGCTCCAGCGGCGGAAGCCAACGCGGTGTCGGCCTTGAACGAGTTCCACCAGGCCGGCCACATCACCCGGCCCGACTACCGGCCCCCCACACCGACGCCCACCGGCTTCACGGCCACGGTCACCGCCGTCCACCGCGGCCGACAGCTCACCGGCGAAGGGACCGGCCCCACCAAACGGCAGGCCCGAGCCGAAGCAGCCGACCGGCTCCTCAAAACCCTGCAGACCGCCCTCGGCGCCGACGCCGAGCCCCCGGCCGCGACCGAACCGGCGGCGGCCGCGCCCGTCCAACCCGCGCTCCCCGTACCGCCCGCGCCGACAGAGAACCAGGAGCCTCCGCGCGCCCTCCCCGCCGGCCCGGCCGACCTGTTCGCCGCCCAGCACGTTCTCGAGCAAACCCTCGCCGACGGCGCCGCCCTGACCCTGCTGCCCTCACGCCACCCCGGCC
>NZ_JAAAXQ010000700.1 GCF_009916105.1 Streptomyces sp. GC420
GGCCTGGAGCCGCCGGCACGCCCGGCGCCTCCGGCGTTCCCGGCGTTCCCGGCGTTCCCGGCGTTCCCGGGGTGGGACACCCGGGCAGCGGCTCGGGCGGGGGCGGCGGGGCGCACGGCGCCCCGCCCCGGGCGGGTGGCCGCAGGAAGGGGCGCGCGGGAAGGCCGGGCAGCGGCAAGGGCGGCGGACGGCACCGGCGCGGCGGCTCGCAGCCCGCCACGACTGCCCGGCAGGACCCCGCGCAGCCCGCACTCCCGGCGGCGCCTCCCCCGCCACCGCATCCACCGTCGGCGGCCCCGCCGACCACGGGCCCGGCTCGTGCACCGGAGCCCGCGCCACCACCGGCACCGGAGGCCCGCGATCCGGCGGGAGGGACGACCGTCCGGGAGCGGCGGCGTGCCGCACGGCAGCGGCGCAGGGGCGGGCGGCTCGCGCGCCGAAAGCACCGGGCGGCGGTCGAGGCGGCGGAGCGGGCCCGTGCCACGGTCCCCTCGACGGCCCCGGGCGAGGCCTTCGACACGCTGTACGACAAGCACGCTGCCGCGCTCGCACGGCAGGCGTACCTCCTGACCGGGCGGCGCGGGCTCGCGCGGGAGGCCGTCGAGAGGGCGTTCCAGTCCGCGTGGCACCGCTGGCCCGAGGTGGCCGTCGACCCGGAGCCGGGCGGCTGGGTGCGGGCCAGGGCCTATGGCTACGCCCTCTCGCCCTGGCACCGCGCGCGCCCCGCGCACCGGCACCCGGACCGGGCCGACGCGTCCCAGGAGGACCAGGAACTGCTGGACACCCTGCTCGGTCTGCCGCCCTCGTACCGCAGCACGCTTCTCCTCCACGACACCGTCGGGCTGGGTCTTCCGGAGACCGCGGCCGAGACGGAGGCCACCACCTCGGCCGCCGCGAACCGCCTCGCGCACGCCCGGGAGGCCCTGATCGACCGGTACCCGGAGTTCGGTAGGGATCCGGAGCTGATGCGCGGCCGCATCTCCGCGCTCGCCCCGCGCACCACCCAGCTCCCCGCCGCCCGGGTGATCCGCCTTCAGGCCGAGCAGGAGGCCGGGCTGTGGACGCGGGCCACGATCGCGGTCGCCGTACTCCTGCTGGGCTTCACGGCGTTCACCGCGATCACGGCTCCGAGCGGGTACGAGCCACCGCGCGCCCCGGGCCGTCCCGTCGGCATCGTGCCCGGGCCCCGGCCGGACCAGCTCACCGAGGACCAGATGCGGCTCAGGGACAAGCTTCGCTCCGAGCCCGCCAACGGGCCGGAGCGGCTGAGTCCGCTCGGTCGCTGACCCGTGCGCCGCATCACCCGGGATTCCGTGTGATGGCCGGGTCGCGCCAAGCGGCGGATCCGCGTGTCGTCAGCGCCCCGCTGGCTCCGCTCGGTCGCTGACCCGTGCGCCGCATCACCCGGGATTCCGTGTGATGGCCGGGTCGCGCCAAGCGGCGGATCCGCGTGTCGTCAGCGCCCCGCTGGCTCCGCGAGGTCGCTGACCCGTGCGCCGCATCACCCGGGATTCCGTGTGGTGGCCGGGTCGCGCCAGGCGGCGGATCCGCGTGTTGTCAGCGCCCCGCTGGCTCCGCGGTGCCGCCGAACCGGGCCGGAACGCTCCGGGAGCCGGGGGACCGCACGACGGGGCGGGCTCCCGAAGCCCCGGCCCGCGGTCCCCGCGGTCCGGGCGTCCTGGACGTCCCGGGCCGGGCACGCCGGGAGCCCCGTCGGTGCATACAGACGGACACCCGCCCGCGGCAAGCCCGGCGGGAACCACCCGCGCTCACGCGGGTGAGGACGTCACTTCTGCACGCCGTACAGCTCGCGCAGCGGCCCCTCCGGCAGGCGGTCGTTGCAGTCGAGCTGGGCGGTCTTGGTCAGGGAGTCGTTCA
>NZ_JAAAXQ010000701.1 GCF_009916105.1 Streptomyces sp. GC420
CCACACCCCACCACCAAGCCGGCGCCGGTCCCGGCAGCCCTGCTCCGGTACGCCTTTGCCCCGAGCGGCGCGACCGCCCGGATCGCGGCGGCCGCCGCGGTGGCGCGACGGCATGCGCCGTCGGCCGGGACCCGGACGCGCGGTGCCGGGAGGGCAGCCGGGTGCGCCGGGCGCCGGAGGGTCGGCGGCCGGTCGGGGCGGGGACGGAGAGGGCGCGGCAGGAGCATCAGACCGGTTCGGCCTCCGGGGCCGCGTGGCCGTTGGCCGCCGCGGCGCGGGATTCGCCCAGCACCCGGCCGGTGACCAGTTCCGGAGTGATGCGGATGTAGATGCCGTCGGGCGTGGGGGCCCACGAGCGTGGACCGGTGCGGCGGAGACGTTCCTGCTCCCGCTCGTCACTGACGGCCCCGGCGAGGCCCGTCACGACGACGCTCCAGCCCGTCCGCGCCGACTCGTCGAACTGGTCCGCCTCGAACGCGACGACCGCCCGGTCCACGGCGCGGGCCATCCGGGACGTCTTCGCCGTGCGCAGGACAACGGAACTGTCGTCGTCCAGACTGAAATTCACGGGCAGCACGGCGGGCAGTGCCCCGTCCGTGTAGACGATACGGCCGATCGGGACTCCAGCCATCAGAGCGAGAGCCTCTTCGCGGCCGAGTTCTCGGAAGCCGTCGTAGGGGTGCATGGTGTCCATCCATAGAGTGACCGGGCACCGCTGCGATAGGGCCGGTCGGCCCTTGTGAGGGGGCCGGGACGGCCCTGTACGCCGCGCGGGCCGCGGTCGGCTCATGCCGGGCCGACCTGCAGGGCCGCCTTCGCGGGCTCGCGGGGCGTCGCCCCGCCCTCGGGACCGAAGCCGATCCGCAGCAGCATCTGCGTGTGCCCCGCCTCCTGCCGGGGGTCGCTCAGCGCCCACCGCAGGTCCGGCCATTCCAGGGCCTGGTGCAGCATCGAGGCCCGAACCCCCCGGGCCGTGGCCAGCAGCAGCGCGTGCTCCATGGCCTGCCCGGCCTGGAGCCAGTCCACACGGCGGTCGTGCCGGGTGGTCAGCACCGCGACCCGCGGCCGCGCCTCGAAGGGCAGCGCGGGCAGCCGGCGGGACGGCGCGAGCCCGGCGAAGTCGCGCACCGGCACCCGGCCCCTGACGTCCTTCGGGCCGAGTGCCCCGGCGGGAATGCCGTAGGCCCCCGAGCGGGGCCCGGCGATCCACGCCCGGCTCTCCGCCGTACGCCCCGCGTCCGCCGCGTTGCGCCGCTCCGCCTCCCGGGTCAGACCGAGGAGCCGGCCGGTCTCCGCGGGCCCCGGCACATACAGCCGGGCCCCTTCGGTGTGCGCGGCCTCCGCCATCTCCCCGGGCAGCTCCTCGGGCAGCGGGTGGCTGTTGAACGGCAGCCGGCTCGTGTGCCGGCGCCACAGCGCCGCGTACAGGTCCCGCCGGGCCGTCCGGGCCGCCCGCGCGGGCCCCGCCAGCCGTACGACGGCGAGCAGCCCGGGGTCGGAGGGCAGCGGCAGCAGCCTCACGACGGGCTCCCAGCCCAGATGCACCGCGGCGACCCGCAGGTTGAACACCGCCGCGCCCACCGACATGTGCAGCGCCCGCCCGGCCGGGTCGGTCGCCGGCAGCGCGCGGCCGGGCACCGCGCGCACTTCGAGGCAGCGGGTGGCGGGGTCGGCGTGGAACCGCCACGGCTGGGTGTTGTGGATCGAGGGCGCGGCCACCGCCGCCGACACCAGGGTCTCCAGTGAAGCCGCGTCGAAAGCGGGAGGTCGCATGGTGGTCCTCTTTCCTCGGGGGCCGGGCGAGCCGTGTTCCCTCCACGCTGCGCCGGGCCGCGGGCCGCGGGGGAGGGGCCGACCGGCCCGAGG
>NZ_JAAAXQ010000702.1 GCF_009916105.1 Streptomyces sp. GC420
GTGGAGCGCAGGTAAGACCGGGACTCGTCCCGGCACCGCGCGGCGAAGCAGGAACCCACTCGACACCGCAGCCTTCAACGGCGCGGTAGGCGGGAATCGCCGTCCTTCAGGGCGGCGAGGATGTCAAGTGCCACGGGTTACGGCACCACGGTGACGGGCCAGCGGCCGGCCTTCACCAGCCGCAGCGCCACCGAGCCGATGATCCGGTGCCCGGCCTGCTCGGAGGCGCCGACCACCACCGCGTCCGCCTTCAGTTCGTCCGCCGCCTTCACCAGGCCGTTGTACGGGTCGCCGATGAAGGTGTGGAACTCCCAGCGCAGTTCGAAGACGCCCTTGAGCCGCTCGGCGGCGACCCTGATCTCGTTGACGAGTTCCTCGGCGACCTGGGCCGTGGTCTGGGCGACGGGTGCGCCGAGCGCGGCTCCGGCCGCGATCACCGGCTGCACGTAGACGAGGGCGAGCAGTGCCTTCTGGCGCCGGGCGAGACCCGCCGCGTACGCGGCGGCACGCATCGAGGTGTCGGAACCGTCCACCCCGACGACGATCACCTTCGGGCCGTCCGTACCGCGCTCGAAGACGTGCTGCTGGTCTCTCACGCTCAGCAGCCTACGCCGTGCGGTCCGCCCGTCCCGCTCACGGTGCCGCTCGGGCCGACAAGATCGTCGGCGCCGCGACCGGGGTCCCCGGGCGCGCGGCCGCCCGCCCGGGCGGCTGGTTCCATCGGGTGCTTTCGCGGGTCGGCGCGGTGTCGCTCACGGCCCGGCGGAATCCCTCGTGCGAGCCATTAATCATGAAAAAGGATGAGATTCTCATGGCGCGCCGTCTGGTCCTACGAGGAGCGGCCGGATTAGGAATGGTGGCGACCGGCTGGGCCGCCCTCGGCATCGGCGGCGCCAACGCCCCCCACCGCGTGCCCGCCGCCGCACCCGGAGCGGGATCGCCCGCCGGTTCCCCGGCGGCGCCGGCGCCGGCCGGCGGTGCGCCGCCCGAGGGGGTCTCCGGTGTCCGGGTCCGGCCGGCCACGGCGTACCGGCTCCAGCCCATGACCGCGTACAGCCCGCCGAAGTACCGCCCGATGAGGCCCCCGGTGCGCAGCAGGCCCTTCCTGCGCCTCGACGCAGACACCCGGGGCATGGTGCTCACCTTCGACGACGGGCCCGACCCCCGCTACACCCCGGAGGTGCTGCGTGTCCTGCGGCGCTACGACGTGCGGGCGATGTTCTTCGTGGTCGGTGAGATGGCCGACGCCCACCGGGACCTGGTGCGGCGGGTGATGGACGAGGGGCACGTGGTCGGCAACCACTCCTGGTCCCATCCGCTCATGACCCGGCTGAGCCCCACCAGGATCCGTGAGGAGCTCACCCGTACCAGTGAGGTCATCGAGGAAGCGGCGGGGGAGCCGCCGCGGTGGTACCGGGCACCCTACGGGGCCTGGAACGGGGTCTCCTTCAAAATCGGCGCGGAACTGGGCATGGAGCCGCTCGCCTGGACCGTGGACACCCTTGACTGGCGTGCCGGCGCCTCAGCCCACCGGATCGCCCGTGCGGTGATCGACGGCGCGGGCCCGGGCGTGGTTGTCCTCTCCCACGACGCGGGCGGCAACCGGCGCGCCAGCGTCCTCGCCCTGCGCTCCTACCTGCCGGCGCTGCTGGACTCCGGCCACAGCATCACGCTTCCCCCGGAACCGGGTGGCCGGCGTCCCTCTTCCTGATCCGCGTGCCGTCCTGGTGCGGGGGCGCCGCCCTTCGGCGATCGCCCCCGCACCGGGATACCGGCCTCGTACTCTCCCGTCGGCCCCGGCGCCGCGCGGGGTCCGCACCGCGTCGGGCCCGCTCCGGGCCCGAGC
>NZ_JAAAXQ010000703.1 GCF_009916105.1 Streptomyces sp. GC420
GCCCAGCACATGCACCTTCACCAGCTCTCCGATGTGCGGATCGCGGCGCCTGAACGCCTCCACGAGCGCGTCGTGCTCCTCGGCGTACGACTGCTGCCGGGTCCCCAGCCAGCGGATGGAGAGCGCGGTGAACACCTCGATGCCCAGGCTCTCCCACGTGTGGAGCAGCACACTGTTGCCGGCCGCCCGCACCATCTCCCGGTGAAAGGCCACCGTGTGCCGCACCTGCGCCTCGCCGTCGGCCTTCCGGTCCGCCTCGTACAGCGCCGCGACCTCGGGCTCCAGAGCCGAGACGTCCTCCGCGAGCCGTTCCGCCGCCAGTTCGGCCGCGATCTGCTCCAGGCCGGCCCGCACGGGGTAGATCTCCTCCAGGTCCGCGGCCGTCAGGTTCCGCACCCGCACGCCCTTGTTCGGCGCCGACTCGATCAGCCGCAGCGCCTCGAGCTCCCGCAGAGCCTCCCGTACGGGCGTCTGGCTGACCTCGAGCTCCACGGCGATCCGGCGCTCCACGATGCGCTCGCCCGGCTGCCAGCGACCGCTGACGATGCCGTCCACGATGTGCTCGCGGATCTGCTCACGCAGCGAGTGGACGACGGGCAGGGTCATGGGGTGCTCCTCACACAGGGCGGCGTTCGCCATTATCTCCCCCCACGACGCGTGTAGCTGTCACCGAGTGCCGCGGAGGAGGGGTGACGACCGGCACACAGCACCGAGCCCCCGGCCGGGTGATCCGACCGGGGGCTCGAAGCCGTACGGGTTCGTCCGGGCTCAGAGGCCGAGTTCGACCTCGAACTCGCCGGCCTCCAGGATCGCCTTGACCGCCGTCAGGTAGCGGGCGGCATCGGCGCCGTCCACCAGCCGGTGGTCGTAGGACAGCGACAGGTACGTCATGTCCCGGATGCCGATTGCGGTGCCCTCGGCGGTCTCGACGACCGCCGGGCGCTTGACCGTGGCACCGATGCCGAGGATCGCGACCTGGCTCGGCGGCACGATGACCGTGTCGAACAGGGCGCCGCGCGAACCGGTGTTGCTGATGGTGAAGGTGCCGCCCGACATGTCGTCCGGGGTCAGGCCGCCGCTGCGGGCCTTGCCCGCCAGCTCCGCGGTCTTCTTGGCGATGCCGGCGATGTTCAGGTCGCCCGCACCCTTGATGACCGGGGTCATCAGGCCCTTCTCGGAGTCCACCGCGATACCGATGTTCTCGGTGTCGAAGTAGGTGATCGTGCCCTCGTCCTCGTTGATCCGGGCGTTGATGACCGGGTGGGCCTTCAGCGCCTGGGCCGCGGCCTTGACGAAGAACGGCATCGGGGAGAGCTTGACGCCCTCACGGGCGGCGAAGGCGTCCTTGGCCTGGTTGCGCAGCTTCATCAGCTTGGTGATGTCGACCTCGACCACCGAGGTCAGCTGCGCCTGGTCGTGCAGGGCCTTCTTCATGTTCTCGCCGATGACCTTGCGGATGCGGGTCATCTTGACGGTCTGGCCGCGCAGCGGCGAGACCTCCAGGGCCGGGGCCTTCCCGGCCGCCGGGGCGGCGGCCGCGGCGGGGGCCGGGGCAGCGGCGGCGGCCTTCGCGGCCTCGGCGGCGGCGAGGACGTCCTGCTTGCGGATGCGGCCACCGACGCCGGTGCCCTTGACGGCGGCCAGGTCGACGCCGTTCTCGGCGGCGAGCTTGCGCACCAGCGGGGTCACGTAGGCGCCCTCGGCCTCGACGGCGGTCGGGGCCGGGGTGACCGGAGCGGTGGGAGCCTGCGCCGCCGGAGCCGGAGCCGGAGCCGGAGCCGGAGCCGGAGCCGGAGCCGGAGCCGGAGCCGCAGGGGCCTGGGCCGCAGGGGCCTGGGC
>NZ_JAAAXQ010000704.1 GCF_009916105.1 Streptomyces sp. GC420
GAGCCTCATGGCTCCGGCGGCCCCTCGGCCGGCTTCCGTCAGCTGCTGTCGTCAGTCCCCGTCGGTCCGGGCCCGCCCCGGCCGGTTCCGGGGAGTCCCGTCAGCGGCTGCTCACGGGCCGCCAGCGCCAGCACCCAGCCGCTGTCCATCCCCACCTCGCCCGCGGCGAGGAAGTCCCCGTCCCCCGCGACCGGCATCCGGGCCAGCCGCGAACCCACCAGCCACCGCGGGGAGTTGGCGGCGACAACCCTGCGCTCGGGGCCGGCGAGCACGGCGTCGTGGCCGGCGCCGCGCAGCAGTCCCAGCAGCCGCGGCTCCAGGTCGTCCATCCGCAGGTCGGTGCCGGCCACGCCCAGGAAGGCGCCGTCCACCACCGGCACGGTGAAGGTGCAGACGTAGTGATCGGCCGCCGAGTAGTCCACGTACGGCCCGAACACGGCGCGGCGGCCCTCGTCGCGGGCCGCCGCGAACCAGTCCATCTCGAAGTAGTCGTACACGTCGATGGTGGTCGGGTCGAGGTTGAGCCGCATCGGGGTGAGGCCGGACGCGACGCGCTGCCACCATGTGATGTGCCGCTCCCGGTCCGGCAGCAGGCCCGCCGCCGCCAGGAAGCCCAGGCCGTCCGCCATCGGCTGGGCCGCGAGGCGCTCCTCCACCACGGCCTTGATGCCGGTCAGGTCCGAGGCGCGGAAGGTGCGGCCCGCGGACAGCACCTCACGCCGCCTGTCGACCACCTCGGCGGCGACCGCCTCGGGTCCGGCGAAGATCTCGGCGAGCAGGCCGCGGACCCGCTCCAGCAGTGTCTCCAGCAGTGCCGCCGCGGCGCCGGCGGCGTCCCCGGGAGTACGTGTCTCAGACGCCATCGGCCACCTCGTCGCCCTCGTGCTCGGTCAACCGCAGGTGCAGCTCGATCAACCGTCGCAGGTTGCCCTGGACGTGGCGCTCGGCCAGTGCCCGGGCGCGCTCGCCGTCCTCCTCGGCGATCGCCGTGGCGATGGCGTGGTGCTCCTCCACCGCCTTGTCCACCGGCGTGCCGTCCCCGTGAGCCAGCCAGAGCAGCCCGGCGGTACCCGACTGCAGGTCCACCTCGCGCCGGGTGAGCCGCTCGGACTGCGAGGCGATGGCCACCTCGATGTGGAACCGGCTGTCCGCCCGGATGCGGGCGCCCAGCCCTTCCGCCTTGGCCAGTTGCTCCACCAGGTTCAGCAGCCGCCGGAGGCTGGCGGAGGAGGCCCGCTCCGCGGCGAGGCGGGCCGAGGTGCCGGACACCGCGAGCTGCTCGTCGGCCAGGTCCCGCAGCTCGGACACGGTCGCGGACCGTATGCGGTCCTCCAGGGGGCCACGCGGCGGATTGGCGGGACGGCGGACGAAGGTGCCGCCGGTGCGGCCGCGCCGCGTCTCGACGAGCCCCTGTTCGCGCAGCACGGCCAGTGCCTCGCGCAGGGTCATTGGCGAGACGCCCAGCTGCGTGGCGAACTCCACCTCGGTCGGCAGCTGTTCGCCGTCCACCACCAGCCCCAGGTGGATGGCCTCGCCGATCCGCTGGACGACCTCGTCGGTGCGGCCGGCCGAGCGCAGGGGCGAGATCAGCGAGGCGCGCGTCGCTGGAGCGCCCTGTGCGGCCACGGCCCTCCTCCGCTCCGGTTTCCGGCAGGTTAATGCTGCCGGGAAGTCTTGTGCGCTAACCCATGAACTTGTAGCTTTTCCGCCAGCCGCCCCCCGGACACCTCCCGGGTGGATGCCCAGCATCATAACCAGCGGCGCCGACCGCCTTCCTGCGGCGCCGCCCAGACCGCGGACCTTCCTGCCACCCCCCTGGCCCCTCCC
>NZ_JAAAXQ010000705.1 GCF_009916105.1 Streptomyces sp. GC420
TGCCGGGCCAGCGGGGAGGGGCCGGGGGCCCCTCCCCGTGGGCGGGTGGCGTGACGGAGGATGGGGCCGTGGCAGTCCTCACCCGGCGTACCGAGACGCGCACCGAGACCGCGCCGGCCGCGCGGCCGCGCCCCCTACCCAGGCTGAACCCGGTCGAGCGCATCACCGCGTTCGTCGCCCGCGACCCCCTCGAAGCACCGCACCAGCTGCGCACCGACACGCTCGTCGCCCTGGGCGCGGCCGTGTTCGCCGTCCTCGTCGGACTGTTCTCCGACGACACCAGGGTGCCCGACGCCCTCGGCTGGGCGCTGCTCGCCGGCAGCACCGTGCCACTGGTCTGGCGGCGCAGGCGCCCCGTCCTCGTCCTCCTGATCGCCGTCTGCTTGCTGCTGCCGTACCACGCCCTGGACAACGCGCACAGCGCGCCGCTCGCCACGACGTTCGTCGCGCTCTACACGGTGGCGGTGACGGGCCGCCCGCTGCGCACGGTGCTCATCGGCACCGGCGTCGTCGCGGTCATCGTGACCGTGATGATCAGCATCGACGCCGACCGGGGGATCGAGCTCCTGCGCATCTCCGGCTGGATCATGGCCATCCTGTTCATCGGCGTGGACGTGCGGATCTGGCGGCGGTACGTCGCCTCCATCGTGGACCGCGCCGAACGCGCCGAGCGCACCAGGGAGGAGGAGGCCGCCCGCCGCGTCGCCGAGGAGCGCCTGCGCATCGCACGCGACCTGCACGACCTCCTCGCCCACAGCATCACCCTCATCGGGGTGCAGACCTCCGTCGCCTCCCACGTCCTGACCGTCGACCCCGGCCGGCTCGACCGCGCCGCCGTCGCCAAGGCCCTCGACGGCATCGCCGAGACCTGCCGCGACGCCCGTGCCGAACTGCGCACCACCCTCGAAGTCCTGCGTGCGGACGGCGGGGGCGACCAACCCGGTGAGGGCCCCGGCCACGGCGGTCCGCTGCCGGAGCTGAGCGGTCTGCCCGAACTCGTACGGTCCGCCGAGGCGAGCGGCGCCAAGGTCTCGCTCAGTGTCGCCGAGGGCCCCCGCGTCCCGGCGGCGGTCGGCGCCGCCGCCTACCGCATCGTCCAGGAGGCCCTTACCAACTCCGTGCGCCACGGCGGACCGGGCGTCGCCGTACGCGTGGAGGTCGAGTCGGTCCGGGACGCCGACGGCGCCGCGGCGCTCACGGTAACGGTCACCGACGACGGCCGCGCCCCCGAGCCGTCCACCCCGCCCGGCTTCGGCATCATCGGGATGCGTGAACGCGCCCGCAGCGTGGGCGGCACCGTCACCGCGGGACGGCGCGACGGGGGCGGGTTCGCGGTGACCGCGCTGCTGCCCCTCGCCCCGCAGGAGGAGAGCCGGAGTTGAACATGATCAGGGTCGTCCTGGCCGACGACCAGAACCTCGTACGGGCCTCCTTCGCCATGCTCGTCGAGTCCGCCCCCGACATGGAGGTCGTCGGTCAGGCGAGCAACGGCAGGGAGGCCGTCGAGGCGGCCCGCAGGGAACGCGCCGACCTCGTCGTCATGGACATCCGCATGCCCGGACTCGACGGCATCGAGGCCACCCGCCTGATCGCCGCGGACGAGGACCTCGCGGGCGTGAAGGTGCTGGTCCTCACGACGTACGACACCGACGAGCACGTCGTCGACGCGCTGCGCGCCGGAGCCTCGGGCTTCCTGCTGAAGGACATCCGCCCGGCCGAACTCCTCGATGCCATCCGCACGGTCGCGGCCGGCGACTCGCTGCTCTCACCGGGCCCCACCGCCCGCCTCATCGCCCGCGTCCTGCGCGCCCCCGAGGCC
>NZ_JAAAXQ010000706.1 GCF_009916105.1 Streptomyces sp. GC420
ACCGGGCGTGCACGGGAGGTTGACACCCCGGTCACGCAGATAGGGGACCGGGTCGATGCCGCGCACCGTGGTGGAGGTGCCGACGCGCACGCGCAGGTGGAGGTGGGGGCCGGTGGAGTCGCCCTCACTGCCCATGAGGGCGATGCGCTGGCCGGCCTGGACCTGCTGGCCGACGGACACGTCCCGCTGGTACATGTGCCCGTACTCGGTCACCGTGCCGTCCGAGTGCAGGATGCGGATCCACTGGCCGTAGCCGCTGGCGGGTCCGGAGGCGATGACCTGGCCGGCGCCCGCGGCGTAGATCGGCGTACCGCGGCTGTTGGCGATGTCGACGCCGTCGTGAGTGCTGCTGTAGCCCTGGGAGACCCGGCCGGCTGCCGGGCACGAGGCCGCGTAGGCGGCCGCCGCGGTGGGCGCGGCGGAGGCGGCCGGGACCGCCGCGGCGGGGGCCTGGGCCGCCGCGGCGCCTGCCGCCGTCAGCGGCAGCAGCAGGGCGGCGGCCGCTGTCATGAGGCCGGCTCGCAGATTGAAGCCGGGCAGAGCGAATCGCACGAGTGCTTCCTCCCCGATCGTTCCCGTGTGGTGCCTGAGTGGTGGTGAGGCGGACGGCACGGAAGCTAGCGCCGCGGTGGCGGGGAAGGTCATCCGGAACGTTCCGGAATGACAGCACGCCACGCCTTCCGATAGGGCTCACTTCAACCAACTCGACTTACTTCGAGCTCAGTTGAGGAGACCCGTCGTGAGCACCACGATGACCCGCCGGCTGATACGGAGCCTGTGCGCCCTGCTGGTCGTGGGCGCACTTCCGCCCGCCACCGCGGTCGCCGGGACCACCACCGGCACCCCCGACCCCGCATCCGCGTCCGCCTCCGCACCGCCCTCCGCGGAAAGGCCCGCCGATCCGACGCCGAGAAGTACCTGGCGGATGGACCTGACCAGTACCTCCGCCGATCAGCGCAACATCAGTCACCGCCCGGACGGCAGCATCACCGTCAAGTCCGCCCGTATCCGCACGGAATCGGCGCCCGGCAGCTCCTTCGCCGTCTACACCGCGCCCGCCCGGAGCCTGGGCCGTACGGCCAGTGCCTTCACGTTGCGGCCCCGGGCCGAAGTCCCGGTGGGCACGCGGCTGGTGACCGAGGTTCGTGGCAGCAGCCACCACGGCACCTGGACGCAGTGGAGCACACCCGGCCGCGCCGGAAAGGTCCGGCTGTCCGAGGCGGTGTCCGTCGTCCAGGTGCGCGTGACGCTGCTGGGCCGACGCTCCGGGACCGCCCCGTCGGTCTCGGGGATCACGGTGGGCGCCACCGCGAAGCAGCCCACCGTCCGGTCACCGCGCGCCGGGGCGGGCGCCACCGCCGTCACGTACCGGCTCTACGCGACCCGTGAGGGCCTGGTCGGCGGGACCACGGCCAACGGCCATGTCATCCAGCCCCGCGACCACTTCGTCGCGCTGCCCTCGCGCCGGATGCTGGCGAGCAACGGCGGCAGCGAGTACCGGGTACGGGTCTGCTACCCGCGCACGGGCCGCTGCGAGACGGCGCCCGTGTGGGACGTCGGCCCCTGGAACACCAAGGACGACTACTGGAACCCGCCCTCGCAGCGGCAGATGTGGACCGACCTGCCACAGGGCACCCCGGAGGCGCAGGCCGCGTACCAGAGCGGCTACAACGGCGGCCGCGACGAGTTCGGGCGCAGGGTGGCCAACCCGGCCGGGATCGACCTGGCGGACGGCACCTTCTGGGACGGCCTCGGCATGAACGACAACGACTGGGTCGACGTCACCTTCCAGCCGACCGAC
>NZ_JAAAXQ010000707.1 GCF_009916105.1 Streptomyces sp. GC420
GGCGCCTGCTGGGCCCACTGCGACTCCAGGCGGGTCAGCGCCTCGAGCTCCCCGTAGTCCAGGAAGATGCCCCGGCACCCACTGCACTGCTCGATCTGCACGCCGTTGCGGTTGTACGTATGCATGGGCGCACGGCACTTGGGACACTGCATTCTCGGCTCAACTCCTCGCCGGTCGGGTCGGCTCCGCCGGGAACACTGCCCCGGCGACAGGTGATTCACCCTACTTCCGGGACTCGGGCACGGACCGGGGCGATTGTGCCGCGATCCTGTAACAGCTGTCGGTCATGAGCCGCTCGACCTCGTCGAGGTCGCGGTGCTCCGCGGCCGCCCTGGCAACGGCCAGGGCGGCGGTCTGGACGGTCAGGGCACGGGCCGGCACGTCGAGTTGCGGCCAGGGGTCGCCGGCGGCGGGCACGGCGGGGCCGCCCGCCGCCCGGTAGGCGCCGAGAAACCGTGCCCAGACCTCGGGGGCGAGCAGTCCCGCCGCGAACCAGGCGGCCGGCCTGGCCAGATCCCATGCGGGATCGCCCGTGCCGAGGTCGTCCACGTCGATCAGGAGCCAGGGGCCGTCCGGTGCCGGGTGCCTGACCAGCTGGCCCAGGTGCAGGTCGCCGTGGCACAGGCGGGCCGTGGCGGCGGGTGCGGTCCCGGGGGACTCGTCACGCGCCCACGGGGGCAGAGCGTGCCAGGCGCGCAGGACGGCCCGCACGACCTCGTGCAAGGGGCCCGCGCCGGGGTCGGGGGCCGGCCGCGCCTGCTCCCGCCCTGGGCGCGGAGGGGTCTCCCGGGCGTCCCGCTCCGGGTCCGGGACGGCGTGCGTCTCCGGGCCCCGCGCGAGGCACGCCGCCCGCATGCGCGCCACCGCCCGGGCCGCCTTGGCGGGGCCGCGCATCGGGGGCAGCGGGCCGGGGAGACCTTCGATGCGGTCCGCCGGGACTCGGTGCAGCCGCGCCAGGAGAGTGGCCGCCTCCTCCCACGGGGCCGCGTCCGGACGCTCCGGGTCCACCGGGGTGCCGTACGGCCAGGCGGACACCGGCCGGCCGTGCAGGTCGGTGACCAGTGAGCGCTCCTGGGCGAGCGGCGGGCGGGGAGGCAGGAGTATCCCTGTCAGCCGCCGGTTCGCGGCGACGCGGAGGCGTATGCCGAGGGCTGCCGTGTCCGTGCCGGGTGCGTGCGCCTTGACGACGAGGTCCCCGTGCCGGACGACGACTCCGTCGGCGCGGTCGGCAAGCACGGTGGAGGCCCCGGCGCAGGGGTCCGGCCGTGCGGCTGCGTTCGGACTGTCGTCCGGAGCCGTGTGCGGAGGGTGCGCGAGGCGGCGGGCCAGCGCTTCGAGCTCCGTCGCGGCGGATGCGGATACGGTCACTCGGCCCTCCCCCGGTCCGGGGCCGCCGCCGGCCCCGGCCGACGAGCGTACGCGGTGCCGGGCGGGGCGAGGCCGCCGCCTCCGGCGCGGGGCGCCCGCCCGGAGCCGGGAATCTGCGCGGGCTTCGGCCGGGGATCGGGGCGCTCCCCGGGCTGGTGGACGGCAGCGGCGGCGCTGGGAACGGGGAGGTCGCGGACCTGTCCGGGCACGGCAGCGCGGTCGTGGTCGTGCCCGCGAATGCCGAGGCCCGTCCCGCAGGGCGCGCCACCGCCGGCCGTGCCGGTGCGCACGAAACCAGAACGTGCCCAAGCACGCCGCACCGCACAGCCCGCTCGTGCCCGCGAATGCCGAGGCCCGTCCCGCAGCGCGCGCCACCGCCGGCCGTGCCGGTGCGCACGAAACCAGAACATGCCCAAGCACGCCGCACCG
>NZ_JAAAXQ010000708.1 GCF_009916105.1 Streptomyces sp. GC420
GTGCAGGGCCAGTCCGCTCTGCTGGGCCTGGCGGTTCCACCACTGTTCGGCTTCCTCGCCGTGAAGGGGGACGACCTGGCCGGGTCGGCCGGCGGTGGTGTTCTTGCCGAGCTTGTGGGTGGCGTTGGCCGTGAGCCGGTAGTGGACGACGGTGCCGCTGCGGAGCGCGTTGAGGAGCGGGGTGAGGGGTTTGACCTGGGCGGTGCCGTAGGAGCGGTCGAGGCGGGAGAGATCGGGGGCGATCGCGCTCTGGACCATGATGCTGAAGCCGTGCGGGGTCTCGTCCAGCCGGAACAGTGTGCCGGTCTGGTGGCGGGCGTCCGTTCCGAGGCCGTCGGGGAAGAGGTGCATGACGCGGTGGTGCAGGCCGACCGCGCTGCGGATGTCGCGGCGGGCGTCGCGGTCGCGTGGATCCGGGACGATGCGGGTGAGCCACAGATCGGTCTGCTGGTCGGTCTTCACTTCGGTGTCCATGAGGTCGGTGTTCACCGCAGGGCCTCCCGCTCGAGGTAGGCGCTGATGGCGGTCAGGTAGTCCCGGCCGAGGCCGGCGCACCTGTCGGCCGGAAGCGGCAGGGTGATGCGGTACTGGGTGCGGGAGCGGTAGCGGCGGTCGAGTGTGGTGAAGGAGACCGGCTCGTCGTGCGCGTCCTGCGTGAGTTCCTCGGTGTCGAGGAGTGCCGCCGATGTTCCGGCTGCCGTGTGGAGCAGCTCTTTCAGGGGCTGGTCGGCGGTGAAGTCGACGGTGACGGGTTTTGCTGCATCGCGGCGCTGGGCTGTGCGGGCGAGCGGGAACCGCAGCAGGTGGGGGAGGATCGCGTGTTCGGTTTCGGCGAGCAGGACGGGGCCGCTGGGCGGGCAGGCGCGGCGGCCGAGGAAGAGCGGCCAGCGAGGGTTGCGCAGCGCGTGTGCGCTGTCCTGCAGGATCTGAGGGTTGCTGCTGGTGACGGCCACGGTGAAGGCGGCGTCCTGCAGGTAGTGGCGTTGCGAGACGAGGGTGGCGGTGTCGCCGCTGCGGCGTTTGCGTTCCGCGGTGGCGACGGTGAGGCGGCGGGGCATGCCGCCGCCGACTGTGTGGAAGTCCCGCAGTCGGGTGCCGGGCCGGTCGATGCGCACGGTGAAGCGCAGGGCGGCGAGGTCGTCGAGGGGCTGGTCGCGGTGGCGGCCCATCGCGGCGGCGATCAGTCCTATGAGGCCGGAGCGGGTCGGTGCGGCTGTGGTGTCGCGTGTGCTGAAGCGGGAGCTGCTTCCCCAGGACTGCAGCGGGCCGCTCAGGTGCAGCAGCAGTCCGCCGCGGTGCTCGGCGGCGGATGCGGGGGGTGTCACTGGTTCTCTCCCGCGGGCAGGGCGGCGTCGGTGGCGGCCTGGATGAGGTCGTGGAAGGAGTCGGCGCGGTCGCCGAGCCCGGTGACGTCCTTTGCGGCCAGGGAGGCGTAGCCGGTGTAGCGGATGCCCGTGCTGCCGAGGAGCTTGTTGACGGCGGTGGCGTAGGCGTCGAGTTCGGTGATGGAGGGCTCGGTGTGCCCGCCGTCGCGGCCGGCTCGCACGGGCTTTTCGAACGCGGAGGCGTACGAGACGGGGCGGTCGGTCCGTACGGCGAGGTGGACCAGGGCGGGGATGGTGTGCGGGGCGGTGGAGTTCTTCTTGGCCTGCGGCAGGGACAGGATGGCCGCGTCCAGGAACCCGGTGATCAGTTCCCGTGCGGAGCCGGCGTCGTTGCGGAGGTTGCGGAGCAGTTCGCGGGTGTCGACGACGACGTAGCGGTAGAGCACGCCGGCGCTGTGCTCGGTGTTGCCC
>NZ_JAAAXQ010000709.1 GCF_009916105.1 Streptomyces sp. GC420
GCCGTCCACGGCCCCGAGCCTTTCGGCGAGGCCTGCGAGCCCGGAGCCCGTGTCGAGGCCGGCACCGCCGCGGCCGTTGTCGCGGACCTGGAGCATCAGCCGCTCGCCCGTGCGCCATACGTCGACGGAGGCCGTCGTCGCGCGGCTGTGTTTGCTGATGTTCTGGAGGAGTTCGGAGACGGTGAAGTAGGCGATGCCTTCGATGGCGGGTGCGGGGCGGGAGGGGAGGTCGACGGTGACTTTGACGGGGACGGTGCAGCGGGAGGCGACGGAGGAGAGGGCGGCGTCGAGTCCGCGGTCGGTGAGGACGGCGGGGTGGATGCCGCGGGCGAGGTCGCGGAGTTCCTGGAGTGCTGTTTTGACCTCGCCGTGGGCTTCTTCGACCATGCGGGCGGCGGCTTGGGGGTCCTCGGTGAGTTTTTCCTTGGCGAGGCCGAGGTCCATGGCGAGGGCGACGAGGCGTGCCTGGGCTCCGTCGTGGAGGTCGCGCTCGATGCGTCGCAGGTCCGCGGCGGCCGTGTCGACGACCACCCCCCGGTCCGACTCCAGCTCGGTCACCCGGCTGGCCAGCCTCGAAGGGCCGAGCAGCCCCGCCACCAGCCCCCGGTCCACGGCGGTCAGCCCACGCAGCACCCAGGGTGTGGCGAGAACGAGCAGCAGGCCGTTGGCCGCGGTGACGGCCATCTCGAAGGGCGAGTCGAGGTAGAAGCTGTGCGTCCCGTCACCGTACAGCTGGAGCCCGTCCTGGCCGACGTACACCGGGAAGATCCATCGCCACAGCGGGTACGTCAGGAAGGCCCAGCCGTACGTCCAGAAGGTGACCGCGACACAGAAGGCGAAGACCGCCCAGGGGAAGTGCAGCACCGCGTACAGCAGGTGCCGCCAGGACGCCCCGCTGCCCAGGAGGGCCCCGAGCCGGCCGAGCGGGCCCTTGCTCCTGGGGCGAACGGGCTCGGGGGCGGCGACGTCGAGGCCGAGCAGTGAGCGGGCCCTGGCACGTTCCAGGGCGCCGAAGGCGCGGCAGCCGGCCAGCGCCGCGGCCAGCACCGGGATGCCGAGGAAAGTGATCAGCAGGCCGGCGCCGAGGGCCGTCATGGTGACGGCGTAGGTGAACATGGCGATGGCTATGGGGAGGCTGAGCAGCAGGTAGAGGAACTCCCGCCAGACTCGGTGTTCGACGGGGGCACGCAGCGCCGCCGGAAGGCGGTGCCGGACCCGGGTCTCCTGCTCGTAGTCCGCGATGGCCATCGCTGTTCCGTCCGTTCTGCTCCGCTGCCGATGATGTCGTTCGCCCGACTCACGCCCGGCCGGACCGTGCTGTCCTTCGCCCGGCGTCGTACATCCATGCTGGTCGGCCGGGGGAGCGCCGGACCATGGAGGCGGTCCCCGTCTTCGTCCTCGGGTTAGCCCCACCCCTGGACCCCCGGAACGGTGGGCCGCCGGTGCGCGACGGGCGCGCGGGGTCGGCGCGCGGGGTCGGCGTGCGGCGCGCCCCGAGCAGGACCTCCCGGCGCTCCCGGCGCTTCCGTCCCTCGGCAGAGCCTTCAGCGCTCCTCGGCGCGCCTCAGCGCTCGCCGGTGTGCTCGCGCCACGGCAGCTCGGCCGTGATCGCCGTCGGTCCGCCGTCCGGCGAGTCGAGCACGAACAGGCCGTCCACGGCCCCGAGCCTTTCGGCGAGGCCTGCGAGCCCGGAGCCCGTGTCGAGGCCGGCACCGCCGCGGCCGTTGTCGCGGACCTGGAGCATCAGCCGCTCGCCCGTGCGCCATACGTCGACG
>NZ_JAAAXQ010000070.1 GCF_009916105.1 Streptomyces sp. GC420
CGTGTGGTTCTCCGCGCCGCCCGACCAGGCGTCGTTCGCCATCTCGTGGTCGTCCCACATCGCGATGACGGGGTGCGTGGCGTGCAGGGTGCGCAGGTCGGCGTCCGTCTTGTAGGTGGCGTGCCGGATCCGGTAGTCCGCCAGCGTG
The DNA here is from genome assembly GCF_009916105.1 of Streptomyces sp. GC420. Taxonomy (GTDB): domain Bacteria; phylum Actinomycetota; class Actinomycetes; order Streptomycetales; family Streptomycetaceae; genus Streptomyces. Next base: position 149 of record NZ_JAAAXQ010000070.1, read on the forward strand.
GTGATCTCGTGCTTCGGTTCGTGCTGCCGCACGGTGTACTCGGCGTCGGGGTAGCCGCCGGTGGCGTACTCGTAGATGTAGTCGCCCAGGTGCAGCACCGCGTCCAGGTCGGCGCGGGCGGCCAGGTGCCGGTACGCCGAGAAGTACCCCGCCTCCCAGTTGGCGCAGGACACCACGCCGAAGCGGACGTTGGCGGCGGAGGCGTCGGCGGCGGGCGTGGTGCGGGTCCGTCCCGCCGGAGAGACCACCCCGCCCGCCGTGAAGCGGAAGTGGTAGACGGTGGCCGGGCGCAGGCCGCGCACCTCGGCCTTCACGGTGTGGTCGGAGGAGGCCCGCGCCGTGACGCTCCCGCGCGCCACGACGTCCGAGAAGGCCTTGTCGGAGGCCAGTTCCCAGACCACCTCCGTGTCGGGGCCCAGGCCGGAGCCCGGCACGGCCTCGGCGGTGGGGGTGACTCTGGTCCACAGCAGGATCCCGTCGGGCAGGGGATCGCCCGAGGCCACGCCGTGGAGGAAGGCGGGCGCCTCGGCGGCGGCGACGGCGGCGGGTGCGCCGGCCAGGACGGGAGCGGCGACCGCCGTGGCCGCCGCGGCCTTGACGACCGTACGGCGGCGCGGGGCCGATGTCGGTGAGAGGGCGGATTTCGACGAGTGGTGCGAAGGGTTTCGACTGGTCACGGCCGATCAGATTACTGATCGGTACGACGAACGGGCGGACGAACTCCGAAAGTTCGTCCGCCCGTCGACGCCGGGTCACCGCCCGGCGCGGCCCCGTATCGCTACCCGGCGAGCGCCTTGTCGATGGCCGCGTTGAACTCCTCAGGAGTCATCGGCGCGTTGTCGCTGCCCTCGGCCGTGACCTTCTTGCCGTCCATGACCAGCGAGGGGGTGCCCTGGACGCCGTACTTGTTCTTGTCGAACTTCTCGGCATCCAGGGTGATGGCCCACTTGTCGTAGGTGCCGTCCTTGACGGCGCTCTGGAAGCCCTTGTTGTCCTTCAGCGCGTCCACCGTGTTCGCCACCTCGATGAGGTAGTCGTCGTCCGCGAACTTGTCGTCGGACTCCTCCGGGTGCCACTTCTCCGAGTACAGGGCCGCCTTGTAGTCCAGGAACGCCTCGGGGCTGACGTCCAGCGCCGCACCCAGGGCGCTCAGCGCGTTCTTGGAACCGGTGCCGGTGGGCTGGAGCACCTCGTCGAGGAACGTGGCGCCGTTGAACTGGAGCTTGTACTTGCCGGCCTCCAGGTCCTTCGCGACGGTCTCGCCGACGTTCTGCTCGAAGGTCGCGCAGACGGGGCAGCGCGGGTCCTCGAAGATCTCCAGGGTCTTCTTCGCGGACTCCTTGCCGATGACGACGGTCGTGCCGTCCTTGCCGGTGGTGTTCGCCGGCTTGACCAGCTTCTTGTCCTTGGCCTTGTCCCAGGCCGAGGTGTCCGCGCCGTCCTTGCCGAGCTGGGACAGGGCGTAGCCGCCGGCGCCGGCTATCGCCAGCACGCCGACGATCGCGCCGGCGACGATGAGCTGGCGGCGTGTCCTGTCCCGCTTGGCCTGGCGCTCGCGCTCCGCGCGCATCCGCTCACGGGCCGCCTGCTTGCTGGCGTGGCTGTTCCGGTTGCTCATGGTCGTGTGCTCTCCGTGTGATGAGGGGGGTGTGGGGACTGCCGTGCTCGCGGACCGGGCGCGCGGAGCGCGCGGGCCGCCGGTGGAGGATCAGGCTCCGGCCGGAGCGGGAGCCGAGCACACGGGCGGCCCACGCCGTCCCACACAGTGCGCCAGCAGGCGGTCGCGGGCGGTGTCCACCGGACGTGCCGCGGCGGGCACGGCGTGCCGCGGCGGCGCCGCACCGGCCCCGCCCGCCGCCGCGGCCGCGAGCCGCAGCGGACGGAAGGCGAGGGCCGCCGCCGTGCGGAGCAGCCCCGCGAGCGCCGCCTCGCCCCCGCGCAGCCAGAGCGCGGCCAGGAGCCCGACCCCGATGTGGGCGGCGAGCAGCAGCCACGGCGTCGACGCGCTCACCGGCAGCCGGAGCAGCACCTGGTCGCCGCCGGTCATCCCGGCCAGTGGGGCGCCGACGTCCCCGTACCCGCACAGCAGGTCCACGCCCACGGAGCGCAGCGGGCCGGTCACCGGGCCGCCGGCCTGCCCGTAGCAGGTGTTCTGGCCGGTGGTGAAGACGGTGTCGGCGGCCAGCTCGAGCGGGATCAGCGTCGCCGCGATCCGGCCCGGGCCGTGCTCCCGCTCGCCCGCCAGCGCGTAGGCGACGGCGAAGACGGCGGCGCAGAGCACGGCCACGGTGCTCAGGGGAACGGGCGCACTGGACAGCAGCACGTGGGAGGCAGCGGACAGCGTCACGACGAGCGCCGTGAAGAACGCCGCGCGCAGAATCCTCATCCGTACCGCTGATATGCCCATCGGGGCAGAGTGTGCCACGCGGGACGGTAAGAGGCTCCTAAGGGGCGGGTCACAGGGCCAGACCTGGAATGCGACCGTTACGGAAGAGGTCCACGAAGATCTGGTGGTCGGCCCTGGCCCGCGCGCCGTACGCGTGGGCGAACTCCGCCAGCAGCTCGCCGAAGCCCTCCTCGTCCGCGGCGATCGCGGCGTCGATGGCCCGCTCCGTGGAGTACGGGACCAGCGAGTGGCCGCTGGAGTCGTCGGCGGCGGCGTGCATCGTGGCGGTGGCCCGGCCGAGGTCCGCGACGACCGCCGAGATCTCCTCCGGGTCGTCGATGTCCGACCAGTCCAGGTCCACCGCGTACGGCGAGACCTCCGCGACCAGCTGCCCCGCCCCGTCCAGCTCGGTCCAGCCGAGCCACGGGTCGGCGTGCGCCTGAAGGGCGCGCTGGGAGATCACCGTCCGGTGGCCCTCGTGCCGGAAGTAGTCCCGCACCGCCCGGTCGGTGATGTGCCGGGACACGGCGGGAGTCTGTGCCTGCTTCATGTAGATGACGACGTCGTTCTCCAGGGCGTCGCTGTTGCCCTCCAGCAGGATGTTGTACGAGGGCAGCCCCGCGGAGCCGATGCCGACGCCGCGGCGGCCGACGACGTCCTTCACGCGGTACGAGTCGGGGCGGGCCAGGCTGGACTCCGGCAGGGTCTCCAGATAGCCGTCGAAGGCGTCCAGCACCTTGTACCTCGTGGCGGCGTCCAGCTCGACCGCGCCTCCCCCCTCGGAGAAGCGGCGCTCGAAGTCACGGATCTCGGTCATCGAGTCGAGCAGCCCGAAGCGGGTCAGCGAGCGGGCCGTGCGCAGCGCCCCCAGCAGCGGGCCCTCGGCGGTGTCCAGCGTGAAGGGGGGCACCTCGTCGTCCTTGGCGCCGGCGGCCAGGGCGTGGATGCGCTCCCGGTAGGCGGCGGCGTAGGTCCGCACCAGCTCGGTGATCTGCCCGTCGCTGAGCGCCTTGGCGTAGCCGATCAGGGCGACGGAGGCGGAGAAGCGCTTGATGTCCCAGGTGAAGGGGCCCACGTAGGCCTCGTCGAAGTCGTTGACGTTGAAGACCAGCCGGCCGTTGGCGTCCATGTACGTGCCGAAGTTCTCGGCGTGCAGATCGCCGTGGACCCACACCCGGGAGGTCCGCTCGTCCAGGTAGGGACCGCCGCGGCGCTCGTCCTCCAGATCCTTGTAGAACAGGCAGGCCGTGCCCCGGTAGAACGCGAACGCCGAGGCCGCCATCTTGCGGAACTTGACCCGGAAGGCGGCGGGGTCGGCAGCGAGGAGCTCGCCGAACGCGGTGTCGAACACGGCGAGGATCTCCTCGCCGCGCTCCTCGGTAGAGAGCTGCGGGACCGGCATCGCTGGCTGCCTCCTGGCACATCCGACTTGCATCCGAACGGGACGGATCTTTCCGCCCTCCTCAACGCGCGGCGCCGGGCGGTAGTGCCCGCCGGTGCTCCGGCCGGGAACCTCCGGCGCCCCCGCGTTCCGTCAGGCATTGTCACTGCCCGGGCATAGACTTCGGAGCTGTCTCGCGGACTGTCCGTCCGCCTGTCGCCAGATGTTCCTCCGGAGGTCTTCCGTCGTGACAAAGCCGCCCTTCACGCACCTTCACGTCCACACCCAGTACTCACTGCTGGACGGTGCCGCGCGGCTCAAGGACATGTTCAATGCCTGCAATGAGATGGGCATGACGCACATTGCCATGACCGATCACGGCAACCTTCACGGCGCCTACGACTTCTTCCACTCGGCGAAGAAGGCGGGTGTGACGCCGATCATCGGCATCGAGGCGTACGTCGCGCCGGAGTCCCGGCGGAACAAGCGGAAGATCCAGTGGGGCCAGCCGCACCAGAAGCGCGACGACGTCTCCGGCTCCGGTGGTTACACCCACAAGACGATCTGGGCGGCGAACAGCACCGGACTGCACAACCTCTTCCGGCTCTCCTCCGACGCCTACGCCGAGGGCTGGCTGCAGAAGTGGCCGCGCATGGACAAGGAGACGATCTCCCAGTGGTCCGAGGGGCTGATCGCCTCCACCGGCTGCCCGTCGGGCGAGCTCCAGACCCGGCTGCGCCTCGGTCAGTACGAGGAGGCCCGCAGGGCGGCCGGCGAGTACCGGGACATCTTCGGCAAGGACCGTTACTTCCTGGAGCTGATGGACCACGGCATCGAGATCGAGCGCCGGGTCCGCGACGACCTGCTGAAGATCGGCAAGGAACTGGGCATCCCGCCGCTCGTCACCAACGACTCGCACTACACCTACGACCACGAGGCGGGGGCGCACGACGCCCTGCTGTGCATCCAGACCGGCAAGAACCTCTCCGATCCGGACCGCTTCCGCTTCGACGGCACCGGTTACTACATCAAGTCCACGGACGCGATGTACGCCATCGACTCCTCGGACGCCTGGCAGGAGGGCTGCCGCAACACGCTGCTCGTCGCGGAGCAGATCGACACCACCGGCATGTTCGCCAAGCGCGACCTCATGCCGAAGTTCGACATCCCCGAGGGCCACACCGAGGTCACATGGTTCAAGGAGGAAGTGTGGCGCGGCATGGAGCGCCGCTTCCCCGACGGCATCCCCGAGGACCGCCGCAAGCAGGCGGAGTACGAGATGGACGTCATCATCCAGATGGGGTTCCCGGGGTACTTCCTCGTCGTCGCCGACTTCATCATGTGGGCGAAGAACAACGGCATCGCGGTCGGCCCCGGCCGCGGCTCCGCGGCCGGTTCGATCGTGGCGTACGCCATGGGCATCACCGACCTCGACCCCATCCCGCACGGCCTGATCTTCGAGCGGTTCCTCAACCCCGAGCGGGTCTCCATGCCCGATGTCGACATCGACTTCGACGAGCGCCGCCGAGTCGAGGTGATCCGGTACGTCACCGAGAAGTACGGCGCCGACAAGGTCGCCATGATCGGCACCTACGGCACCATCAAGGCGAAGAACGCGATCAAGGACTCCGCCCGCGTGCTCGGCTACCCGTACGCGATGGGCGACCGGCTCACCAAGGCGATGCCCGCGGACGTCCTGGGCAAGGGCATTCCGCTGTCCGGCATCCTCGATCCGAATCACCCCCGGTACTCCGAGGCGGGCGAGATCCGCTCGATGTACGAGAACGAGCCGGACGTGAAGAAGGTCATCGACACCGCCAGGGGTGTCGAGGGCCTGGTCCGGCAGATGGGCGTGCACGCCGCCGGCGTGATCATGTCCAGCGAGACCATCACCGACCACGTCCCGGTCTGGGTCAGGCACACCGACGGCGTCACGATCACGCAGTGGGACTATCCGAGCTGCGAGTCGCTCGGCCTGCTGAAGATGGACTTCCTGGGCCTGCGCAACCTGACGATCATGGACGACGCCGTCAAGATGGTGAAGGCGAACAAGGGGATCGACATCGATCTCCTGAGCCTGCCGCTCGACGACCCCACGACGTTCGAGCTGCTCCAGCGCGGCGACACCCTGGGCGTCTTCCAGTTCGACGGCGGCCCCATGCGGTCCCTGCTGCGGCTCATGAAGCCCGACAACTTCGAGGACATCTCCGCCGTCTCGGCCCTGTACCGGCCGGGCCCGATGGGCATGAACTCGCACACCAACTACGCGCTGCGCAAGAACGGGCAGCAGGAGATCACCCCGATCCACCCGGAGCTGGAGGCACCGCTCAAGGAGGTCCTGGACGTCACGTACGGCCTGATCGTCTATCAGGAGCAGGTGCAGAAGGCCGCCCAGATCATCGCGGGCTACTCCCTGGGCGAGGCAGACATCCTCCGCCGCGTCATGGGCAAGAAGAAGCCCGACGAACTGGCGAAGAACTTCACCATCTTCCAGGAGGGCGCCCGGAACAACGGGTACTCCGACGAGGCCATCCAGGCACTGTGGGACGTGCTGGTCCCCTTCGCCGGATACGCCTTCAACAAGGCCCACTCCGCCGCGTACGGACTCGTCTCCTACTGGACGGCGTACCTCAAGGCCAACCACCCCGCCGAGTACATGGCGGCGCTGCTCACCTCGGTCAAGGACGACAAGGACAAGTCGGCCGTCTACCTGAACGAGTGCCGGCGCATGCGCATCAAGGTGCTGCCGCCCAACGTCAACGAGTCCGAGTCGAACTTCGCCGCCCAGGGCGACGACGTCATCCTCTTCGGCCTCACCGCCGTCAGGAACGTCGGGCAGAACGTCGTGGACTCCATCATCAAGTGCCGCAAGGCCAAGGGCAAGTACACCTCGTTCCCGGACTTCCTGGACAAGGTCGAGTCCGTCGTCTGCAACAAGCGGACCATCGAGTCGCTGATCAAGGCTGGTGCCTTCGACGAGCTGGGCCACACCCGCAAGGGACTCACCGCGCAGTACGAGCCGATGATCGACAACGTGGTCGCGGTGAAGCGCAAGGAGGCCGAGGGCCAGTTCGACCTCTTCGGCGGCATGGGGGACGAGGGCGCGGGCGACGAGCCCGGCTTCGGCCTCGACGTGGAGTTCTCCGGCGAGGAGTGGGAGAAGTCGTACCTCCTCGCCCAGGAGCGGGAGATGCTCGGCCTCTACGTCTCCGACCACCCGCTCTTCGGCATCGAGCACGTCCTCTCCGACAAGGCGGACGCCTCCATCGCCCAGCTCGCCGAATACTCCGACGGCGCGATCGTCACCATCGGCGGCATCATCTCGGGCCTCCAGCGCAAGATGACCAAGCAGGGCAACGCCTGGGCCATCGCCACTGTCGAGGACCTGGCCGGCTCGATGGACTGCATGTTCTTCCCCGCGAGCTACCAACTGGTCTCCACCCAGCTCGTCGAGGACGCCGTCGTCTTCGTCAAGGGCCGCCTCGACAAGCGCGAGGACGTCCCCCGGCTGGTCGCGATGGAGCTGATGGTCCCGGACCTGTCCGATGCCGGGGCCAACGCCCCGGTGACGATCATCATTCCGGCGGTGAAGGTCACACCGCCGATGGTGAGCCGCCTCGGTGAAGTGCTCAGTCACCACAAGGGCTCCACGGAGGTGCGGATCAAGCTCCAGGGAGCCCGCAAGACCACCGTGCTGCGACTCGACCGGCACCGGGTGCAGCCGGATCCGGCGCTCTTCGGCGACCTGAAGGCGCTGCTCGGGCCTTCCTGCCTGGCCGGCTGAACCCGGCCCGGGGCAGGGTCGCGCACGCGCCGGGGGGCTCGCGAACACGCGCCGAGGGGCGCGCCGGAGAACGGCGCGCCCCTCGGTCGTCGCTCCCGTTGTCCGAGGACCGGGATCGTATTCAGTTGTGGCCGAAGCGCTTCTGCCGTCCCTTGTGCGCCATGTCGCCGGTGGCGACCGGCGAATGCATGGGCTCCGACGGCTCCGGACCCGCGCCCGGCGCCTGGTCGGCACCGCGCTCCGCGGACGGACGCTGCTGCTTGGCCTGCTGACGGTTCTTGTTCTTGGCCATGGTGATGCCTCCTGCAAGGATCTAGGGGCCAGGGCCGCGACCAGATTCACACAGCACAACAAAGGTCGCATTTCGGGCAATTACTGTGCGTTACGGTCTTCGCCACGCCGATGATCGAGTTCCCCCCGTTAAGAACCGCGTGGTCGGGCAGACTCGAAACACAGCCGAAGCACGCGAACGACCGAACCGAAGAAGCGCGACCGTTCCCGGAAGGGGTGGAACGCATGGACCGCTGCGTCGTCCTGGTGGACGCCGGATATCTGCTGGGCGCCGCCGCGAGTCTGCTCGCCGGAGAACCCTCCAGGTCCCGGATCACCGTCGATCACGCAGCCCTCGTCCAAGGGCTGCGCGAACTCGCCGAGGCCGACACCGGGCGCCCGCTGCTGCGCATCTACTGGTTCGACGGCGCTCCCGACCGGGTGCCCCAGCCCGAACACCGGCGGCTGCGCGTGATGTCCCGGGTCACCGTCCGGCTGGGTGCCCTGACCCGCAGCGACGGACGCTGGGCCCAGAAGGGCGTGGACGCGGCCATGCACGCCGAACTCACGGAGCTGGCAAGGAATCGGGCCTGCTCCGACGTCGTCCTCGTGACGGGAGACGGTGATCTGCTGCCCGGACTGATGTCCGCCAAGGAACACGGGGTCGCCGTCCATCTCTGGGCCGTGCAGGCGGCCGACGGCGACTACAACCAGTCCGAGGACCTTGTCGCGGAGGCCGACGAACGACGGGTGCTCGACCGGGTGTGGATCACCAGGGCCGTGCGCGCCAAGGAACTCTCCGGCGCCTGCTCGCCAACGCCCCTGCCCCGCCCGGAGATCGCCGCGATCCTCTCCGCCCCGCTGCCCGAGTCCGCGCCCGGCACGGCGGCCGAACACGCGCCGCAGGCCGCCGAGGTGCCGCACTCCGGGCGCAACGGCACCGCCGCGCCGCGTGCGGAGAGCGGCGCCACCGTCCCCGCGCCGGCCGTCAAGGGCATCCCCACCCCGAAGGACCTGGCGGGCCTCGGCAGGCCCGGCGGCCCGCAGCCGCCGCAGCCGCCCGCGAACGCCACCCTGCGCTGGTCCTCGGACAAGGGCTGGATCGACCGCGGGTCCCTCACGGAGTCCGCGGACGCCGCCTCGCTGCCCACTCTCGCCCAGCTCACCAGTGCCGAGCAGCGGTGGGCCGACCGCGAGGAGGACATCACCGCCGTCGGCGGCGATCCCTTCGAGGTCGGCCAGGTCTTCGCCCGCCGGTGGATGGCGCGCGTGCCCCGCGACGACTCCGAGAACGGCTCCGGCCCGCTGCAGAGACTCGCCCGCGAGTACCCGCGCATCCCGCACCGCATCGACGGCGAACTGCTGCGCTACGCCGCCCGGTTCGGGCTGCTCGCGCACAAGGACGACCAGATCGACGAGCACGACCGCTATGCGATCAGGGCCGGGTTCTGGCGTGAGATCGACGTCAGCACGACGGCCGACCAGACCTCGGCGCACGACTGACACGCGCCGGCCGGGACGACCGGCGTACCGGGAGGTTCCGGTACACAACGGCCCCCATGCGGGGTACGGCACTCCGGACGCGTACTCTCGATGCTCGTGAGTACGCGCACACCACAGGCGGGACACGGCATGGAAGCCGAAACGGCGCGGGCCGGCACCGACACCGTGTGCGCCGTGCGCGACCTCGTCAAGACCTACCCCTCGAGCCGCGCCAGACGGGGGACGCCCGCAACCCCCGCCGTGCGGGCCAGCGACGGCATCAGCCTCGACGTGAGGCGCGGCGAGATCTTCGGACTGCTCGGCCCCAACGGCGCCGGCAAGTCCACCCTCGTACGCCAGCTCACCGGGCTGATGCGGCCCGACTCCGGAAGTGTCCACGTCCTCGGCCACGACCTCGTGCGCCACCCCGACCGGGCCGCCCGCCTCATCGGCTACCTCGGGCAGGAGTCCACCGCCCTGGACGAACTGACCGTTGCCCTGGCCGCCGAGACCACAGGCCGGCTGCGCGGCCTCGACGTCCGCACGGCCCGAGCCGAACGGGACGCGGTGATCGAGGAACTCGGCCTCACCGAACTCGCCGGGCGCCCCCTCAAGAAGCTCTCCGGGGGCCAGCGCCGCCTCGCCTGCTTCGCCGCGGCCCTCGTGGGCGAGCGGCCCGTCCTCGTCCTCGACGAGCCGACCACCGGCATGGACCCCGTCGCGCGCCGCGCCGTGTGGGCCGCCGTCGACCGGCGGCGCGCCGAGAAGCGGGCGACCGTACTGCTCGTCACCCACAACGTCATCGAGGCCGAGACCGTACTCGACCGGGTCGCCGTCCTCGAACGCGGCCGGGTCATCGCCTGCGACACGCCGAGCGGCCTGAAGTCCCGGGTCGCGGACGAGGTCCGCCTGGAACTCGTCTGGCGCGAACGCGCCCCCCTCGACGTCCCCGAGGTCGCCGCGCTGCGCGTCTCCGCCCAGGAGTCGGGCCGCCGCTGGCACCTGCGCCTCGGCGCCGACGAGGCCCGGGCGGCCGTCTCCGCCGTGACCGGCGGTGCCGCCTTCGCCGCCCTCGACGACTTCACCCTCACCACGCCGAGCCTGGAAGATGTGTACCTGGCGCTCGGCGGCGGCCGCGCCGAGGGACTGGTGAAGGCATGACCCGGCGCGCACCCGCGCCGGGCGCGCCGTCCGGTTCCGGCGTATATGTGTACGGCGGGGACGATCCCGCCCGCACGGCCGGCCCGTACCCCGGCGTGACCAGCACATGCCCCGACGTGAACAGGAGCAGCGCAACGTGAGTGTCGTGCCCCTCGAGGCCGAGGCGGGGCCCGGTGTCGCCGTCGCGGCGGACGGAAGCGCCGCCGCCCCGCGCACCGGCGTCCCGGCCGCTCTCGCCCCGAAGGCCCGGCTGCTGCCCGCGCTGGCGGCCGTGTACCGGGCACAGCTGTCGCGGGCCAGGGTCGCGCGTATCCCGCTGCTGTTCGTGGCCACCTTCCAGTCCGTCGGCATCATGATCCTGATGCGCGGAGTCGTCGACGCGGGCGAGGAGGCGCGGGCCGTCGTGGCCGGCTCCAGCGTCCTCGTCGTGGCGTTCGTCGCGCTCAACCTGCTCGCGCAGTACTTCGGACAGCTGCGGGCGGGCGGTGGCCTGGACCACTACGCCACCCTGCCGGTGCCGCCCGCCTCAGTGGTACTGGGCACCGCCGCCGCGTACGCCTCCTTCACCGTGCCGGGCACCCTCGTCACCGCCGTGGTCGGCAGCACGCTGTTCCAGCTGCCGCTGACGCAGCTGTGGGTCCTCGCGGCCGTCATCCCCCTGTCCGGTGCAGCCCTCGCCGGTCTCGGCGCCGCACTGGGCCTGCTCGCGCCCCGCCAGGAGCTCGCCACGCTCCTCGGTCAGCTGGGCATGTCCGCAGCACTGCTGCTGGGCGTGCTGCCCGCCGGGCACATGCCGGCCCCGGTCGCCTGGGCGCGTGACCTGCTGCCGTCGACCTACGGCGTCGAGGCCCTCGCCCGCACCTTCGAGGCGGATCCCGACTGGCTCGCCGTCGCCGCCGATCTCGCGGTCTGTGCCGGAGTGGGCGTGGTCTCGCTGGCCGTCGCCACCTGGGCCTACCGCAGGGCTGCCGTTCGGTGACGCGCCCCGCGGCGAGCCCTGGCAGGATGGCAGGGTGACCGCTCCACTGACGCCGCACAACCGGCCCGCGCACGGCGACTCCGCGATGGGCGTCCCCCCGCCAGAGGCAGGGGGAGGGCCCGCCTACGACCCTTGGCGGACCCCGCAGGCCAAGGAAACCCCGCGGCCGCCGCACGCCCCGCACGCCCCGCACGCCCCGTACTACGCGCACGGCGAGGAACGGGCCCCGCTCGGCCCCGAGATCGGGGTCGCCGCCGCGGCCGCGGCGGTGGTCGCCGCCACCGGGGTGGTGCTCGGCCTGCTGTGGCTGTGGCTGGCACCGCGGGTGCCGCTGGTATCCGACGGCTCGGCGGTCCTGTTCAAGGACTCCGAGGGGGAGCAGGCGGTCGGCGCCGACGGGACGTTCATGCTGCTCGCGCTCGGCATGGGCGCGCTCACCGCGCTCGGCGTGTTCCTGTTCCGCAGGAGCGGCGGGGTCCCGCTGGTCGTCGGCCTCGCCGTGGGCGGGCTGCTGGGCTCGCTGCTGGCCTGGCGTCTGGGCGTCTGGCTCGGCCCGTCGGACGACGTGGTCGCGCGGGCCAGGGAGGCGGGCAAGGGCGTCGTCTTCGACGCCCCGCTGGAGCTGCACGCCGCGGGAGGCGCGATGCTCGCCTGGCCGATCGCCTCCATGCTGGTCTTCCTCGGCCTGACCGCGCTCTTCGCCCCCCGCGACCCCGATCCCTACGACCAGCAGAAGCCGTAGGCCCTGCAGGACTCGGGCCGGCCCGGCGGCCCGTGGACCTGGAGCAGGAGACCGGCACATGGCGAGAGCAGTCACGCCCGGGGGCCGGGCGGGCCCGCAGACGTGCGGACCGGTTCGGTCCGGTGCGTCCTGGGACTCCGGGCCCCGAGCGGCGTGCGGGGCCGTGACGGCATGCGGCTGCGCCGCGCGGGCCGGGGCCCGGCCGGCCACGAAGTACCCCCGGGTGGTGGACGGGACGTCCGGGGGGAGTGCTCAGGCGCGGCCGACCGGGGCCAGGACGGCGTCCGTGAGCTTCGCCAGGTCGGCCGGCGCGAGCTCCACCTCCAGGCCGCGGCGGCCCGCGGAGACACAGATGGTGCCGTACGCCGAAGCCGAGTCGTCCAGCACAGTGCGGAGCCGTTTACGCTGCCCGAGCGGGGAGATGCCGCCCCGCACATAGCCGGTGGTGCGTTCGGCGGCGGCCGGGTCCGCCATCGCGGCCCGCTTTCCGCCGACGGCCGCCGCCAGCGCCTTCAGGTCCAGCGAGCCCGAGACCGGGACCACGGCGACGACGAGTTCGCCGTCCACCTCGGCGACCAGCGTCTTGAAGACCCGGCCGGGCTCGACGCCCATCGCCTCCGCGGCCTCCTCGCCGTACGAGGGGTGTGCCGGGTCGTGCTCGTACGCGTGCACCGTGAACGGCGTACCGGCCGCGCTCAGCGCCACGGTCGCGGGCGTTCCCCCGGCCTGCTGCTTCCTGGACTTCTTCGCCACTTCGCCTGATCCCTCGGGCTCATCCGTCAGTTGGGGCTGGTCGGTGCCCGCGTCAGCTCGACGGCGGGCAGCGAGGGCAGATTACGGATCACGGCGGCCTCCTTGCGAAGGAGTTTCAGCTCCTCCGCGAGCCTGGTCGCCGTGTCGGGCGCCTGGAGCAGCCGCTGCTTCGTCGGCGTGTCCAGCACGGCCGCCGCCGCGACCAGGTACGACACCACGGAAGGCTCGTCCGGAAGGTCGGCGCCGGTCGAGAGGGAGCGCTCGCTGGCGCCCGCCAGCTGGCGCTGGTAGGCGCGGAAGGCCCGCAGCACCCCCTCGGCGAGTGCGCCCGCGCCCTCGCCCTGGACCTCCTGGAGCTCCTCCAGCTCCGCGGTGAGGAACGGCCCGCTCGCGTCGACCGACAGCAGCCGGACCCGGGTGGTTCCGGTGGCCAGCACTTCGAAGCTGCCGTCCTCCCGCTCCCGGATGGTCGCCGCGTCGGCGACGCAGCCCGTGGAGTGGAAGGCCGCCAGCAGGTCGTCGCCGAAGCCCGCGGCCGGACCGCGCTCGGGCACCGAGGTCTGGTCGGGCAGGCCGGGCGCGGTCGGCGCGACTTCGTGGCCGTCGCGGATCGCGACCACCGCGAAGCGGCGCGGCTCTTCCTCGGGAGTCTTCAGCAGCTCGCGCATCATGGCGCGATAACGCTCCTCGAAGACGTTGAGCGGCAGCACGAGGCCGGGGAAGAGCACCGCGTTGAGCGGGAAGAGGGGCAGGCGAGCGGTGGTCACGGCGGTCAAGCGTAGTGGCCGTCGGAAGCCCTTCGTCCCGTCCGGTCCCGCAGAGGCGTCGCCGAGGCCACTCGTACGCGGACGCCGTCGCGCAGTTCGAGGAACTGGCCGAGCGGATCGGCGGACATCCGGGACCACGGGAAGGAGGTGGCGTACAGGCCGATACGGCGCAGCTGTTCCAGTGCCTCGGTCCAGCGGTCACGCCGCACCAGCACGTAGACGAGGAGGTTGCGGGCCTCCGCCGGCCATGGGTCGCTCACCGGGAACTGGGCCGACAGCCCGATCGCCAGGTCCGCGGCGGTGTCCACGCGCCCCGCGGCCGGCGCCCCGGCCCGCAGCGCGACGAAGGCGGCCAGCAGCGGCAGGGAGCGCAGCATGGAGGCGGGCAGCGCCTCCTCCGCCGCGTGCTCGGCGAAGTCGAAGGACTCGCGGAAGGCCGAGCGGCGCCCGCCGTGGGGGCGGTCGGACGCGAGGTACTTCAGCGCGGCCACATGGCAGCCGTAGTGGTGCGGGGAACGGCGCACCGCCTCCGCCCACAGCGCCTCGAACTCCCCGGGGCGGCTGCGGATGCCGCGCGCCCGGTCCAGGGCGAGCCGCCAGGGCACCGGGTCGAGCGGATCGCCCCCGGCGGCCGCGTCGATCAGCGGGGCCACCTCGCGCAGCAGCTCGGCCCTGGCGGGTGACTCCCAGGCGCGGCGCACCGCGAGCTGGGCCCCGACGAGCAGGGCGTCCGGGTCGTTCGGTGCCGCGGCGCGCCACCGGTCGAGCCAGTCGGATCGGTTGTACGCGAATCCGGCGAGGCGGCGCACGTAGCGGTCCCGGTTCTCCCACTCGGCGCCCTCGCGGGTGGCGGCGAGCAGTTCCGCGGCCTGCCGGTGTTCGCCGCGACCCGCCCCGACCAGGGCGGGGGCCAGCCGCGCGTCGGGCGCGTCGAGGAGCACCGCGTCGTCGGGCACCAGGCCGGCCGAGAGTCTCGGGGTGTGCCTGAGCATGCGCGCGGTGCTGACGAGTGAGCGCAGAATTGCCATTGGCGCCATTGAAATCCGCAGGTGAGGGCTGTGCCAATGGCAATCGGTGAAGCTTTTGCATCGACCGCGTTGGTTGTATGGCGGCGGGTCAAGAGAGGGTAAAAATCCGGGCTCCGCCGGGTGTGGAGCGGTGGCCGGAGGCGGTCCGGTCCTGCGGGGTGCGCCGCAGTCCGGGCGGTGTGCGGGGCGGGGCGGTGCGCCGCGTGTCCGGGCGGTACATGGCCGGGCGGTGCGCCGCGTGTCCGGGCGGTACATGGCCGGGCGGTGCGCCGCGTGTCCGGGCGGTGTGCGCGTGTCCGGGCGCCGGCGGCCCGCGTCAGTTGCGGCGCAGCAGGCGCGTGGCCCCCGTCGCGACCGTGGTGGCGAGGATCCAGCCGAGCAGGATCAGCGCCGCGGTCGCCCACTGCCAGGCCCCCGCCGGCCTCCACGCCGCGGACTGGCCGAGGTCGATCACCGGCAGCAGCAGGTCCAGCGTGTAGAGGTACGGGTCCCAGTCGGGATGCTCGTCGCGCTTCAGCGGTTCCGGCGGGAAGCGCGAGAACAGCAGGGCGCCCGCCGCCCACAGCACCACCATCCACAGGGCGGCCCGGCCGGGCCGGTAGCCGTACGCCACCGTCCAGTCCTGCAGGAAGCCCCACAGCATCCCGGCCGGCGGCAGCGTCTCGCGGCGTCTGCGCTGCTTGGCGAGCAGCACCTTGCGGGCGTCCGCGTCCTCGCCGCTGCCCCGGAGGGTGGCCGCCAGCCGCTCGTACGGCTCCGGGTTGTACTCCGCGGTCGCCGCCTCCACCCACTCCAGGCGCATCGACAGCGTGAAGCTGCCGCGCGGCACCAGGTTCTCGTAGGTGAAGCCCTCCATCCGCAGGCCGCCGGGCCCCGGCCAGGACTCGGCCTGGTCGACGAGGTTGACGACCGTGGCACCCGACAGCACCACCTTGCCGCGTTCCGGCCGTTTGCCGAGCCAGCGCAGTTCCGGCGTCTGCACCCGGCGCAGCGAGATCTCCTGCCCGTCCCGCAGCACGAACCGCGCCCGGTAGAAGTCGACCGTGTGGCCGAACCTGCCGTCGTCGAGCCGCAGCCCGCCCTGGCACTCGAAACGCTGGAAGCGCCGCATCCCGGGAACCGTGGTGCTGGAGATCCCGTACGGGGGAGTGGTGCTGGATCCCGAACCCGGGCCCTCCGGCTCGGCGCCGACGGCCGCGGCCGTCATGTACAGCGAGCGCTCCACCGTCAGCTGCGGCGCGTTGAACGCCCGCTCCCCCGAAGGGTGGATCAGCCGGCTGCCGCGCAGGCTCAGCGAACCGCCGATGGTCGCCCCGCGCATGGAGAACTCGCCGTGCGAGACGAGTAACTCCGCCTGCAGGTCCTGGGCCACGCTCAGCCCGTCGGCGACGATGGACAGGCCGCGCCGGTCCCCGTACACGACGAGCTGGTTGAGCAGCAGGTCGGTGCCGATGTTCGCGTCCGACAGCCGGATCCCGTGCGGAATGCGGCAGCGCGGCAGGTGCAGATCGCCGGAGGCGCGCAGCCGGGCCGCCTCCAGCCGCGGGATGGCGCAGCTCACCATGCGCAGGGTGCCCAGCTGGCACTCGGGCAGCAGCACCTGCTTCTCGAAACGGCAGGCGTTCAGCTCCACGTACGGCGTGACCTGGCCGCCGGACAGGTCGAGCGTGCCGGTGATCTGCACCCCGGTCAGCTTCAGCGAGGAGACCCGGCCCGGCTGGGCGGGCGGCCCGTCGAGCAGCAGCAGCGCCACCACCCGCGCCCGGACACTGCGCTCCGCCGCCCAGGGACGGGTGCCGGTGGGGTCGTCCTCGATGGGGTCACGGGTACGCAGGTCGTACGTGCTGCCGTTGATGAACGCCCGCCACATGCCTTTCTCGGCATCGGTCAGACCGAGATCCGTGGGCACATCACCGTCGTTCAGAATGATCGACACGGCACGCTCCCCTCTGACGGCTCCGAACCATCTGTGGCTCGTACAACCGTTCATGCCCGGTGAGTGACGGAGTGAACGCTAGTGGTGAGGGATAACACCCGGGGTGCGTATCAGCCAGTGATACAGGCGCTCGGCCGCCTGAGCGGGTCTGAGAGAATTGGTCCCGTGCTGCAACATTCACCGATGGCTCGAATCGACCTGCGCGGCGACGCCCTCCCCGAGGGCGCGGCCCTGCGCGACCTGCTGCCCCGTGCCGAGTTCGACGTCGAGGCCGCCCTGGAGAAGGTGCGGCCCATCTGCGAGGACGTACGCCATCGTGGCACGGACGCGCTGATCGAATACGGGAAGAAGTTCGACGGGGTCGAGCCCGCGCACATCCGGGTGCCGGCCGAGGCGATCAGCGACGCCCTGGAGCGGCTGGACCCCGCGGTCCGCGCCGCCCTGGAGGAGTCCATCAGGCGTGCCCGCCTCGTCCACAGGGAGCAGCGCCGCACCACCCACACCACCCAGGTCGTGCCGGGCGGCACGGTCACCGAGAAGTGGATCCCGGTCGGCCGGGTCGGCCTGTACGTGCCGGGCGGACGCTCGGTCTACCCGTCCTCCGTAGTGATGAACGTCGTGCCCGCGCAGGAGGCATCGGTCGCCTCGCTGGCCGTCGCATCCCCGCCCCAGCGGGAGTTCGCCGGGCTGCCGCACCCCACGATCCTGGCCGCCTGCGCGCTGCTCGGGGTGGACGAGGTCTACGCGGTCGGCGGCGCCCAGGCCGTCGCGATGTTCGCCTACGGCACCACGGGACCCGACGGCTGCGCCCCCGCCGACCTGGTCACCGGACCCGGGAACATCTACGTCGCCGCGGCCAAGCGCCTGCTGAAGGGCCGCATCGGCATCGACGCCGAGGCGGGCCCCACCGAGATCGCGATCCTCGCCGACTCCACCGCCGACCCGGCGCACGTCGCCTCCGACCTGATCAGCCAGGCCGAGCACGACCCGATGGCCGCCGCGGTCCTCGTCACCGACTCCACCGAGCTCGCCGAGGCCGTGGAGAAGGAACTCGACCCGCAGATCAGGGCGACCCGGCACGTCGACGACCGGATCATCCCCGCCCTCGCGGGCAAGCAGTCCGCGATCGTGCTGGTCGACGGCATGGAGGAAGGACTGCGGGTCGTCGACGCGTACGCCGCCGAGCACCTGGAGATCCAGACCGCGGACGCCGCCGCCCTCGCCGACCGGGTCCGCAACGCGGGCGCGATCTTCGTCGGCCCCTGGGCCCCGGTCTCGCTCGGCGACTACGCCGCCGGCTCCAACCACGTGCTGCCCACCGGCGGTTGCGCCTGCCACTCCTCCGGACTGTCCGTCCAGTCCTTCCTGCGCGGCGTGCACATCGTGGACTACACGCGCGACGCGCTCGCCGAGGTCGCCCACCACGTGGTGACGCTGGCCGAGGCGGAGGACCTGCCCGCGCACGGCGCGGCGATCAAGGCCAGGTTCGGGTGGAAGGTGCCGCAGCAGTGACCCGCATCGACGACCTGCCGATCCGCGACGAACTGCGCGGCAAGTCCCCGTACGGCGCGCCCCAGCTCGACGTACCGGTCCGGCTGAACACCAACGAGAACCCCTACCCGCTGCCTGAGCCGCTGGTCGCGCGGATCGCCGAGCGGGTCGCCGAGGCGGCCAGGGGACTGAACCGCTATCCGGACCGGGACGCGGTCGAGCTGCGCACCGAACTGGCGAAATACCTGAGCCGCACGGCCGGACACCCGGTCACCGCCGCCAACGTCTGGGCGGCGAACGGCTCGAACGAGGTCATCCAGCAGCTGCTGCAGACCTTCGGAGGCCCGGGCCGTACGGCCATCGGCTTCGAGCCCTCGTACTCCATGCACGGGCTCATCTCGCGCGGCACCGGCACCGGATGGCTCTCCGGGCCGCGCAACGAGGACTTCACCATCGACGTGGAGGCGGCGTGCGCGGCCATCGCCGAGCACCGGCCGGACGTCGTCTTCGTCACCTCGCCCAACAACCCCACGGGCACGGCCGTCGAGGCGGACACCGTGCTGGCCCTCTTCGAGGCCGCGCAGGCCGCGGGGCCCTCCATGCTGATCGTCGACGAGGCGTACGGCGAGTTCAGCCACCGGCCCTCGCTGCTCCCGCTGATCGAGGGGCGGCCGAACCTGGTGGTCTCGCGGACGATGTCGAAGGCCTTCGGCGCGGCCGGGCTGCGCCTGGGCTACTTCGCGGCCGACCCGGCCGTCGTCGACGCCGTGCAGCTGGTCCGCCTGCCGTACCACCTGTCGTCCGTCACCCAGGCCACGGCGCTGGCCGCCCTGGAGTACACCGATACGCTGCTCGGATACGTCGAGCAGCTCAAGACCGAACGGGACCGGCTGGTCACCGAGCTGCGGGCGATCGGCTGCGAGGTCACCGAATCGGACGCGAACTTCGTGCAGTTCGGCCGGTTCGACGACGCCCACGCGGCCTGGCAGCGGATCCTCGACCAGGGTGTCCTGGTGCGGGACAACGGCGTGCCCGGGTGGCTGCGGGTCACCGCGGGCACCCCCGAAGAGAACGACGCGTTCCTCGATGCGGTACGCGAACTGATGAAGGAGCAAGGCGCATGAGTCGCGTAGGGCGTGTCGAGCGGACCACGAAGGAGACGGCGGTCGTCGTCGAGATAGACCTCGACGGCAGCGGAAAGGTCGACGTGTCGACCGGCGTCGGCTTCTTCGACCACATGCTCGACCAGCTCGGCCGCCACGGCCTCTTCGACCTCACGGTGAAGACCGAGGGCGACCTGCACATCGACTCGCACCACACCATCGAGGACACCGCCCTCGCGCTGGGCGCCGCGTTCCGGCAGGCCCTCGGCGACAAGGTCGGCATCTACCGCTTCGGCAACTGCACGGTCCCGCTGGACGAGTCCCTCGCGCAGGTCACCGTCGACCTCTCCGGCCGCCCCTACCTGGTGCACACCGAGCCGGAGAACATGGCGCCGATGATCGGCGAGTACGACACGACGATGACCCGGCACATCCTGGAGTCCTTCGTCGCCCAGGCCCGGATCGCCCTGCACGTGCACGTCCCGTACGGCCGCAACGCGCACCACATCGTGGAGTGCCAGTTCAAGGCCCTCGCCCGGGCCCTGCGCTACGCGAGCGAACGCGACCCGCGGGCGGCGGGCATTCTTCCCTCGACGAAGGGCGCGCTGTGAGCGGCACCTCGACCGTACTGATCGTCCTGGGACTGTTCCTGCTCGGAGGGGTGTACTCCTTCGTCAAGCAGCAGATGCCCCGGAGTCTCGTCGTCCTGCTGTCCATCGCGGCCGGCATGTGCCTGGTCGCCGGAGTGCTCAGGCTGGAGGTGTGGAATTGAGCACGCGCAAGAGCGTGGTGGTCTTCGACTACGGATTCGGCAATGTGCGGTCCGCCGAGCGGGCACTCGCGCACGTCGGCGCCGACGTCTCCATCACCCGTGACTACGACCGGGCCATGAACGCCGACGGGCTGCTCGTCCCCGGCGTCGGAGCCTTCGCGGCCTGCATGAAGGGTCTCAAGCAGGCCCGGGGCGACTGGATCGTGGGCCGCAGGCTGGCCGGCGGCAGGCCCGTCATGGGCATCTGCGTCGGCATGCAGATCCTCTTCGCCCGCGGCATCGAGCACGGCGTCGAGACCGAGGGCCTGGACGAGTGGCCCGGCGCCGTCGAGCCGCTGAACGCGCCCGTCGTGCCGCACATGGGCTGGAACACCGTCGAGGCGCCGGCCGGCTCCGAACTCTTCAAGGGCCTGGACGCGGACGCCCGCTTCTACTTCGTGCACTCCTACGCCGTGCGCGAGTGGAGCATGGAGAACACCAGCCCCGCCCTGCGGCCGCCCAAGGTGACCTGGTCCACCCACGGGGAGCGGTTCGTCGCGGCCGTCGAGAACGGCGCCCTGTGGGCGACGCAGTTCCACCCCGAGAAGTCCGGCGACGCCGGTGCCCAGCTCCTCACCAACTGGATCGGAACCCTGTGAGCAACCGTCTTGAACTCCTTCCCGCCGTCGACGTGCGCGACGGCCGGGCCGTCCGTCTCGTGCACGGCGAGTCCGGCACGGAGACCTCGTACGGCTCCCCGCTGGAGGCGGCCCTGGCATGGCAGCGCTCCGGCGCCGAGTGGCTGCACCTCGTCGACCTCGACGCCGCGTTCGGCACCGGTGACAACCGTGAGCTGATCGCCGAGGTCGCCGGCGCCATGGACATCAAGGTCGAACTGTCCGGCGGCATCCGCGACGACGACACCCTCGCCGCGGCGCTCGCCACCGGCTGCACCCGGGTGAATCTCGGCACCGCAGCCCTGGAGACCCCCGACTGGGTCGCCAAGGTCATCGCCGAGCACGGCGACAAGATCGCCGTCGGCCTCGACGTGCGCGGCACCACCCTGCGCGGCCGCGGCTGGACCCGGGACGGCGGAGACCTCTACGAGACGCTCGAGCGGCTCAACTCCGAGGGCTGCGCCCGCTATGTCGTCACCGACATCGCGAAGGACGGCACGCTGCAGGGCCCCAACCTGGAGCTGCTGCGCAATGTGTGCGCCGCCACCGAACGCCCGGTCGTCGCCTCCGGCGGCGTCTCCTCGCTGGACGACCTGCGCGCGATCGCGGGCCTCGTCCCGCAGGGTGTGGAGGGCGCCATCGTGGGCAAGGCCCTGTATGCGAAGGCCTTCACCCTCGAAGAGGCGCTGAAGGCGGTCTCCTGACGATGGAAGGTGCCGGATGAACGAGCAGCCGCAGCGCGTGCAGGGCGACAGTCCCTGGGAAGAGACGATCGGATTCGCGCGCGCGGTGGCGGCGGGGGACCGGGTGCACGTCTCCGGCACCATGCCGTTCGTCGGCCGCGTGCTGTACGGCGAGGGCGACCCGTACGAGCAGGCCCGGGTGGCCTTCTCCAACGCCCTCGAAGCGCTCGGCAAGTTCGGGCTCGGCGCCGAGTCCGTCATCAGGACCCGTATGTACCTGACGCACGCGCGGGACATCGACGAGGTCGGGCGGGCCCATCTGGAGCTGTTCGGCTCCGTGCGGCCCGCCGCCACCCTGGTGGTGGTGTCCGGGTTCGTGGACCCGCGCGTGCTGGTCGAAGTGGAGCTGGAGGCCTTTCGCGGCCTTCCCGGCCGATCGAGCTGATTGAGGAGCCTGAACGTCATGACCCTGGCGGTCCGAGTCATCCCCTGCCTGGACGTGGACAACGGCCGGGTCGTCAAGGGCGTGAACTTCCAGAACCTGCGCGATGCGGGTGACCCCGTGGAGATGGCCAAGCTGTACGACGCCGAGGGCGCCGACGAGTTGACCTTCCTCGACATCACGGCGTCGTCCGGCAACCGCGAGACGACGTACGACGTGGTGCGGCGCACCGCCGAGCAGGTCTTCATCCCGCTCACCGTGGGCGGCGGCGTCCGCTCCGCGGAGGACGTCGACAAGCTGCTGCGGGCCGGCGCGGACAAGGTCGGCGTCAACACCGCGGCCATTGCCAGGCCCGACCTCATCCGGGAGATCGCCGAACGCTTCGGGCGCCAGGTGCTGGTGCTGTCCGTCGACGCCCGCCGCACGGACGCCGGCACGCCCTCCGGCTTCGAGGTCACCACCCACGGCGGTCGCCGCGGCACCGGCATCGACGCCGTCGAGTGGGCCCACCGGGCCGCCGAACTCGGCGCCGGGGAGATCCTGCTGAACTCGATGGACGCCGACGGGACGAAGGACGGCTACGACGTCGAGATGATCGCCGCCGTCCGTAAGCACGTGACCGTGCCCGTCATCGCCAGCGGGGGCGCGGGCCGGCTCGCCGACTTCCCGCCCGCCATCGCCGCGGGCGCGGACGCGGTCCTCGCCGCATCCGTCTTCCACTTCGGCGACCTCCGCATCGGCCAGGTCAAGGACACACTGCGCACCGCGGGCTACCCGGTCCGCTGACCCGCCCGCAGGGCAGCCGGCCCGTGCCGGGGGACGGTACCCGCCCGCGGTCCGCTCCTCGCGCCCGGGAAACCGGTCGTGAGCGCCCCCCGCCGGTCCCTAGGGTGGCCGCCATGATCAGTACCGGCGAGCAGCTCAGGACGACCGCTCCCGCCAGGCCCGCCCACCGCGACGGCAATGTGCGCCCGCGGCGGCTCCTCGCTCAGCAGCGCGGGCACCTCGGCCGCGCGCCCCGCAGCCGGGGACAGCCGACGGGCCTCCGCTCGCCAGCGGGCCGCGTGGGCGTCACCGCCGCGCCGGGCCGCTCGCCACACGGCGGCCGGATCGTTTCTCCACCTCCCCGGACCACGTCCGCGTGACAGCGCCACCGCTTCGCGACGGCACGCGCGTTGCGCCACCCGGGCGGGCGGGGCTGCGGGCACACGGCACCGGTGGAGCGGCTCGACCCGTACGGTCAGGGCGTCCGGGGGCGGGCCGCCGCGGTCACCGGCCGGGCCCGGTGGGCCCGGCGGCACGTACGGTCGCGACGTGGTGGGCTGCGCGCCCGCGCTCGGCGTTCCGGAAGAACCGGTGGACGGGACACCGCCGCACCGGGCCCGGCGGACCGAGGGGACAGGCATCCGGCGCGGCCCCGAAAGCCCGTGGGGCCGGACCTGCCGGACCGCCGGAGCTGCCGGACCCGGGCTCGGACCGGGCGCCCGGAGACGGTTCAGGCCGGGCCCTCGGAGATCCCGAGGTGAGCGCCCCTGGCCTTGGCGATCGCGTCCGCGTCTCCGTCGAGTTCGACGTGGGCCGCGTCCTGCCGGCCGAAGACGAACATCAGGAGTTCTCCGGGTTCGCCGGTGACCGTCACCACGGGGGTGCCGCGGTGGGCGACGGCCGTGCGGCCGTCGGGCCGGCGCAGCACCAGACCGACGGGCGACTTGCGGCCCAGGAGCCGGGCGGTGCGCTCGAGACGGGACCACAGCGCCTCCGCGAAGACCGGGTCGGGGTCCCGTGGGGTCCAGTCGGGCTGCGCCCGCCTCACGTCCTCGGCGTGCACGTAGAACTCCACGATGTTCGCCGCCTCGTCGATCTGCTTGAGGGCGAACGGGGAGAAGCGGGGCGGGCCCGTCCGGATCAGCTGGACGAGTTCCTCGTACGGCTTCGCGGCGAACTCGGCCCGGACCCGGGCCGCCCGCTCGGCGAGCGGCTTCACCACCAGCCCGCCGGCGGCGTCGGGGCGCCGTTCGCGCACCACCACGTGCGCGGCGAGGTCCCGGGTCTTCCAGCCTTCGCACAGGGTCGGGGCCTCGGGCCCCGCCGCCTCCAACAGATCGGCGAGGAGCAGCCGTTCACGCTTCGCATGCGTCGACATGACCGCCAGCCTACGACCGGCGGTCCCGCCCCGCCACGGGGCCGCGTCCGGCCGGCTCAGCCGGGCAGCGGCTTGGTCATCTTCTTGCCGTCGACGCTGCCGCTCTGCGTCAGCGCGCAGGTGATCTGGTCCTGGCCCTGGATCTCGTACGTCGCGCGCGTCGGGTACACCGCGTACGTGTAGTAGGTGGTGCCGTCCGCGGGGAGCGTCTTCAGCCGCTTGGTGGCTGCCGCCTCGCAGAGCTCCAGCACCTTCTTCTGCATGTCCGCCTCGGAGTCGTAGGTCCCCGTCAGCGTGGCATTGGAGATGGCCTCCGCGTCGTGCGCGGAGGAGCAGGACTTGCGCTCCACCTCGTCCACGTCGCTGCTCAGCGCCGGGTGGTCGAAGCACTCGCCGGGGCTCAGCACGACGTACGGCACCAGTTCGTCCGACACTCCGGGGCTGGGGCTCAGGTCGCCGAACGGGTCGGACGTCCCGGACGGTTCTGAGGTGGCCCCGTCGGTGGCCTCGTCCGTGGGCGACGCGGACGGGCGGGTGGATGCCGTCGGCCTGTCGTCGGCCTTCGTGTCGGAGTCGCCGCCGGTGGCTATCAGCAGCCCGCCGATCGCCAGACCGAGGACCAGCACCAGGCCGACGATGATCGCCACCGCGATCTTCGGGCCCCTGTTGCCGCCCTGCGGGGGCTGCGGCGGACCCCAGTAGTCCCCGGGACCACCGGGACCACCGGGTCCTCCAGGCCCCCCGGGTCCCCCCGGGCCGCCGTAACCGCCGCCGCCGGAGGGCACGCCGGGGCTGCCGTACCCTCCCGGGTACCCGTAGCCGCCGGGCGGCGGCGCGGGCGTGGGCCCGGGCGGCGGGCCGTAGCCCCCGGGCGGTCCGAACCCACCCCCCTGGCCGGGCGGCGGAGTGTTGCTGGGCGGCGGCGGGAAACTCATGAGCGAAGCATGCCCCATGGCGCCGCCGCCCAGGCCACCGGTACTGCTGCAGAACGGCAACAGACACAGCGGCGTCGGGCGCGCCGCGGAGGGCGGCAGAATGGGGGTATGCCCAACGCGCGCCCCTCGAACCCCGCCTCGAACCTGGACCCCGCCATCGCCGCCCGCCTCAAGCGGAGCGCGGACGGACTGGTTCCCGCCATCGCCCAGCAGTACGACACCGGTGAGGTGCTGATGCTCGGATGGATGGACGACGAGGCGCTGCACCGCACCCTCACCACCGGCCGCTGCACCTACTGGTCCCGCAGCCGCCGGGAGTACTGGGTCAAGGGCGACACCTCGGGGCACGTCCAGCACGTCAAGTCCGTCGCCCTCGACTGCGACGCCGACACCGTCCTCGTCAAGGTCGACCAGGTCGGCGCCGCGTGCCACACCGGCGACCGCACCTGCTTCGACGCCGGCGACCTCCCGCTCTCCCAGTAGGCTCCGGGCATGAGTGCGAGCGCCCCCATGGACAGTGCCGAGATGGACCTCGAGACCTTCCGCAAGCTCGCGGCCGACCGCCGCGTCATCCCCGTGAGCCGCAGGCTGCTCGCCGACGGCGACACCCCGGTGGGCCTCTACCGCAAGCTCGCCGCCGAGCGCCCCGGCACCTTCCTGCTGGAATCCGCCGAGAACGGCCGCTCCTGGTCCCGGTACTCCTTCATCGGCGTACGCAGCGCCGCCACCCTCACCGAGCGCGGCGGCGCGGCCCGCTGGATCGGCACCCCGCCCGTCGGGCTGCCCGTCGACGGCGACCCGCTCCAGGCGCTGCGTGCCACCGTCGAGGCCCTGCACACCCCCCGCGACCTCGCCTCCGGGCTGCCGCCGTTCACCGGCGGCATGGTCGGCTACCTCGGCTACGACATCGTGCGGCGGCTGGAGCGCATCGGCGAGCACGGCCGGGACGACCTGGGCCTGCCGGAGCTGACCATGATGCTCACCTCCGACCTGGCGGTGCTCGACCACTGGGACGGGACGGTGCTGCTGATCGCCAACGCGATCAACCACAACGACCTCGACACCGGCGTCGACGAGGCGTACGCCGACGCGGTCGCCCGCCTCGACGTCATGGAGGCGGACCTCGCCAGGGCCGTACCGGGCGCCCCGACCGCGCTGCCCGCGTCCGCCCTTCCGGAATACACGGCCCTGTGGGGCGGCGCGGCCTTCCAGGAGGCCGTCGAGACGGTGAAGGAGCACATCAGGGCGGGCGACGCCTTCCAGGTCGTGCCCTCCCAGCGTTTCGAGACGCCGTGCACCGCGAGCGCGCTCGACGTCTACCGGGTCCTGCGGGCGACCAACCCGTCCCCGTACATGTACCTGCTGCGCTTCGAGGACTTCGACGTGGTCGGGTCCAGCCCCGAGGCGCTGGTGAAGGTCGAGGACGGCCGGGCGATGGTGCACCCCATCGCCGGGACCCGCCCCCGCGGCACCACCCCCCAGGAGGACCAGGCC
>NZ_JAAAXQ010000710.1 GCF_009916105.1 Streptomyces sp. GC420
CGGGGACGGCAACGGTGACGCGGCGGGCGGCGTCGCGCAGGTCGAGGGAAAGTTCGGGGACAAGCCCGAGATCTCCGTTCCGAAGGACGGCGAGCCGTCCGGCACCACCGTGGTCAAGGCCGTGTCGCGCCCCCGGGGTGCGGCGCGCCGTACGCTCGTACTCTGATGCACACGCGTTCACACGTATTCATGGGCGGCGCAGGACGGAGGAACCGCGTGCCGGTGGAGATCACCTGGTGGGGCCATGCCACCTGCACGATCGAGGACTCCGGGGTGCGGCTGCTGACGGATCCGCTGTTCGCGGCCCGGCTGGCGCACCTGCGGCGCAGACGCGGACCGCTGCCGCCGGCCGGCGCGGCCGCGGCCGACGCCGTGCTGATCTCCCATCTGCACCACGACCACCTGCACCTTCCCTCGCTGGCCAGGCTGGCGCCCGGCACCCGGCTGCTGGTGCCGCGCGGCGCACTGCGGTCGGTGCCGGCGCTGCGCCGCATGGCGGGGCGGCTGGACATCACGGAGGTGTCGGCCGGCCAGGAGGTCCGGGTCGGGGACGTGGTCGTGCGCGCGGTACCCGCCGAGCACGACGGGCGGCGTTTCCCGGTCGGGCCGCAGCTGGCCCCCGCGCTCGGCTACGTCGTGACCGGGGCCGCCCGGACCTACTTCGCCGGGGACACCGGGCTGTTCCGGGACATGGCGAGGGCCGTCGGCCCGGTGGACGTGGCCCTGCTGCCGGTGGGCGGCTGGGGGCCGTATCTGGGGCACGGGCACCTGGACGCGGGGCGGGCCGCGCAGGCGCTGGCCGATCTGTCGCCGGGCAGCGCGGTGCCGGTGCACTACGGCACGTACTGGCCGATCGGCATGGACGCGGTCAGGCCGCACGAGTTCCACTCCCCCGGCGACGAGTTCGCACGGCGTGCGGCAGCGCTGGCCCCCGATGTGTCCGTGCACCGGCTGGGCCACGGCGAGAGCATGCGGCCCGAGGTCGCCGGGTGAGGGCGCTGCTGCTGGCGGCGGCCGCGGGTCCCGGGGCCGTGGACGTCACCGGGGTGACCCCGGAGTCGGCGCAGGCCGTGGGTCTGCCCACGCTGTTCCTGCTCGTGGCGCTGGGCGCGCTGGTACCGGTGGTGCCCACGGGGGCGCTGGTGAGTTCGGCCGCGGTGGTGGCCTTCCACCAGACCCTGCCGTTCTCCCTCCTCTTCGTCTTCACGACGGCGACGGTCGCGGCCTTCCTCGGGGATCTCGCGCTGTACTGGCTGGGCGGGCGCGGCGTGGGGTCGAGGAACGGCTCACGCTGGCTCTCCTCGCTGCACCGGCGGGTCACCAACGACCGGCTCGAGCAGGCGCGGCGCAGACTCGACGAGCACAAGGTGCAGGTGCTGGTGCTGTCCCGGCTGATGCCTGCCGGGCGGATCCCGGTGATGCTGGCCTGCCTGCTGTCCCGGATGCCGCTGCGGCGGTTCGCGCGCGGGGACGTCCCGGCCTGTCTGGCCTGGTCGGCGGCGTACTCGCTGATCGGGATCCTCGGCGGTTCGCTCTTCCCGGAGCCGTGGCAGGGCGTGGCCGCCGCCGTCGTGCTGACCCTGCTCATCAGCGCGACGCCGACGGCGTGGCGCAGGCTGCGCGGGACCGCGGGGGCGCCCGGGTGACGTGGGACGCCCGGGTCACGTGGGGCCGGCATCCGGCCCGCCGGGCAGCGTCCCCGCCCGGCCGGTCCCCGCCCGGCCGGTCCCCACACAGCCGCGTCCCCGCCCGGCCGTGTC
>NZ_JAAAXQ010000711.1 GCF_009916105.1 Streptomyces sp. GC420
CCACACCCCCGCCCTCACCCGCCACCACACCACCGCGTCACACCGAAAGGCAGCAACCACCATGCCGTTCATCACCGTCGGCCAGGAGAACACCACCTCCACCGACCTCTACTACGAGGACCACGGCACCGGGCAGCCGGTCGTCCTCATCCACGGCTACCCGCTCGACGGCCACTCCTGGGAGAAGCAGTCCGCCGCCCTCCTGGCGGCCGGCTACCGCGTCATCACCTACGACCGGCGCGGCTTCGGCCGCTCCGGCCGGCCCACCACCGGCTACGACTACGACACCTTCGCCGCCGACCTCAACACCGTCCTGGAAACCCTCGACCTCAACGACGCCGTCCTCGTCGGCTTCTCCATGGGCACCGGCGAAGTCGGCCGCTACATCGGCACCTACGGCACCGCCCGGATCGCCAAGGCCGCCTTCCTCGCCTCCCTGGAACCGTTCCTGCTCAAGACCGACGACAACCCCGAAGGCGTCGACGGCGACTTGTTCGAGGGCATCAAGCAGGCCGTCACCGCCGACCGCTACGCCTACTTCACCTCCTTCTACCAGGACTTCTACAACCTGGAAGAGAACCTCGGCACCCGGATCAGCGAGGAGGCCCTCCGCAACAGCTGGAACGTCGCCGCCGGCGCCTCCTGGTACGCCTCCCTGGCCTGCGTGTCGACCTGGACCACCGACTTCCGCGCCGACATCGCCAAGATCGACGTACCGGCCCTGATCCTGCACGGCACCGCCGACCGCATCCTGCCGATCGAGGCGACCGCGGAACCGTTCCACCGGGCGCTGCCGCAGGCCGAGTACATCGTCGTCGAGGGCGCCCCGCACGGCCTGCTGTGGACCCACGCCCAGGAGGTCACCGACGCCCTGCTCGCCTTCCTGGCCAAGTGACGAGCCGGACCCCTCCCACCGGGCGATGAACCACACGCACCCCGCCACCGTTCCCACGGCGGCGGGGTGCCGTCGCCGTCGCCGGACACGTTTCTAGGGTTCGAAGCGGTAGCCCATGCCTGCCTCGGTGATGAAGTGGCGGGGATGACCGGGGTCGGCTTCGAGTTTGCGGCGTAGTTGGGCCATGTAGACGCGCAGGTAGTTCGTTTCCGTCTCGTAGGCCGGGCCCCAGACTTCCCGCAGGAGTTGTTTCTGGCTGACCAGGCGGCCGGAGCTGCGGACCAGGACTTCGAGTACGTGCCACTCGGTGGGCGTGAGGCGGACGTCGGTCCCGCCTCGGTTGACCTTCTTGGCGGCGAGGTCGACGGTGAAAGCCCCGGTCTCGATGACGGCGTCTTCGGTGCCGGCCGGTGTGCCCCGGCGGACGGCGGCGCGCAGTCGGGCCAGGAGTTCGTCCATGCCGAACGGCTTGGTGACGTAGTCGTCGGCGCCGGCGTCGAGGGCGTCGACTTTCTCGTCGGAGGCGTGGCGGGCGGAGAGCACGATGATGGGTACGCGGGTCCAGCCGCGCAGCCCCTTGATGACGTCGACGCCGTCCATGTCGGGCAGGCCGAGGTCGAGGATGACGACGTCGGGGTGGCGGTCGGCGGCGAGCTGGAGTGCGCCCGCGCCGTTGTAGGCGGCGTCGACGTGGTATTTGCGGGCACGCAGGTTGATCGCGAGGGCGCGGACGAGCTGTGGTTCGTCGTCCACGACAAGTACCCGCGGCATCCGGCCTCCTGCCGTCTTCTGCTGTGGTGTATCTGCCGGGCGTCCGCTCATGTGGTCGCTTCCGCGGGGAGGTCGGGGC
>NZ_JAAAXQ010000712.1 GCF_009916105.1 Streptomyces sp. GC420
GGAGGGACTCGGCCATTACTGGATCACCACCTTCACGATGCCGGTGAGGGCGATCTGGGCGAGGGCGAGCGGGATGAGCGTGGTCCAGGCGAGCTTCTGCAACTGGTCCTCGCGGAGACGGGGGTAGGAGACGCGCAGCCAGATCACGGCGAAGGCGAGGACGGCCGTCTTGAGCAGGGTCCACACCCAGCCGAGGCCGTCGGCGCCCCAGGGGCCGTGCCAGCCGCCCAGGAAGAGGACGGTGGTCAGGCCGCACAGGACGACGATCCCGGCGTATTCGGCGAGGAGGAAGAGCGCGAACCTCAGGCCCGTGTACTCGGTGTACGCGCCGAAGATGATCTCGGAGTCGGCGACCGGCATGTCGAAGGGCGGCCGCTGGAGTTCGGCGAGTCCGGCCGTGAAGAAGACGACCGCCCCGACGATCTGCCACGGCAGCCACCACCACTCGAAGGCGTTCAGGATGCCGGGCAGGGAGACCGTGCCGGCAGCCATGGCGACGGACGCGGCGGCGAGCAGCATCGGCAGTTCGTACGCGAGCAGCTGCGCGGCGGTCCGCAGCCCGCCCAGCAGGGAGAACTTGTTGGCGGAGGCCCAGCCGGCCATGAGCGAGCCGAGTACGCCGACGCCCATGACGGCCAGCACGAAGAAGATGCCCGCGTCGATCACCTGGCCGACGGCGCCCTCGCCGGGACCGATGGGGATGGCGACCAGGACGAGGAGGTAGGGCAGCAGGGCGACGGCGGGCGCCAGTTGGAAGACCCGGCGGTCGGCGTCCGCCGGTACGACGTCCTCCTTCTGCGCGAACTTCACACCGTCCGCGACGAGCTGGGCCCAGCCGTGGAATCCGCCCGCGTACATGGGGCCGAGGCGGCCCTGCATGTGCGCCATCACCTTGTGCTCGGTCTGCCCGACGACGAGGGGGAGGACGAGGAAGACGGCGAACACGACGAGGAGTCGCAGGGCGACGTCGAGTACGTCGTTCATGCGTTCTCGCTCCCCTTGGGTCCGTTGTCGCTCGTCTCGTCACCGGGCTCCCGGGACTCCCCCGCTTCCCCCGCGTCCGGCTCGCGTCCGGTTTCGGGGGCGCGTCCGGCTTCGGGTTCGACGCCGGCTGCGCGTCCGGGGTCGGGTTCCGGTTCGGGTTCACCCTCGGTCCGGGGTTCCGCCGTTTCGGAGGGCTGCGGGCCGGCGGCGCCGTCCTCGAAGGAGGGGCGGGCATGGTGCCAGGGAGCGTCGGGGCTGCGGGGACCCGGGCGCCGCGTCGGTCCGGTACGGCGGCCCGTGTCCGCCTCTGCCCCGGCCCCGGCCCCGGCACCGGCGGAAGCGGAAGCGGGCGGGGTCCGGCGCTCGGACGGCGGAGCCGGTGCGGTCGCGCCGTCCGCGGGCTCGGAGGGTGCCGCCCCGGTGGACGGCACGTCGGCCGCTGCGGGGGCCGGCTGTCGGCCGGCCGGGCCCTCCGGAGTCGTCGGGGCCCCGGCCGCTGCCTGGCTCACGGAGCCTTCGCTCGCGCTGCGGGTACGGCGCGGGCGCGCTGCGGCCGTCGGCGACGCGTCGGCCGTTCCGGCTGCCGCTGCCTGGCTCGCCGAGCCCTCGGTCGCGCTGCGGGTACGGCGTGCGGGGGCACCCTCGCCCGGTGCACCCGCGGCGCGAGGGGTACGGGCGGGGCGCTCGCCGGCCGGGCGTGCGGCGCGGGCGGGCCGGGCCGCGACCGGGGGAAGCTGCCCCTTGAG
>NZ_JAAAXQ010000713.1 GCF_009916105.1 Streptomyces sp. GC420
CAGCACCCCTCCCCGACCGGTCTCGGCCCGACCGTCGCCGAGGCGACGTCCGGCATGTCGCCGGGCCGGATCCAGGAGATCCTGGCCGCCGCCGGACTGACGCCGACCCATGACCCGGTGAGCGCCGTCGCCGCCCTGTCCGCGCTGTTCTCCGACCGGGAGCGGATGTCGGCGCTGCTCGACGAGGCGCCCACGGAGTCCACGGCGGTGCTCGGCCGGCTGGTGTGGGGGCCGCCGTACGGGCAGGTCACCGCGCAGCCCGCAGCGCACGTGCGCTGGCTGCTCGACCGGGGTCTGCTGCTGCCGACCGGAATCGGCACCGTCGTCCTGCCCCGTGAGGCCGCCCTCCACCTGCGCGGCGGGCGCGCGCACCGCGAGCCGGCGCCGGTGCCGCCCGCCGTCGGGGCGGCGGCCGTGCACACGCCCCGAACCGTCGACGCCACCGCGGCGGGGCAGGCCTACACGGCCCTGGCCACCGTCGAGGAGCTGCTGCGCGAGTGGCACACTGGCGGGCCCTCCGTGCTGCGCGCCGGCGGTCTCAGCGTCCGCGACCTCAAGCGCACCGCCGCGGCGATCGACCTGCCGGAGCCGGTGACCGCCTTCTGGCTGGAGCTGGCGTACGCGGCCGGGCTGCTGGCCTCGGACGGCGAGGCCGACGAGCGTTTCGCTGCCACCCCGGAGTACGACGAGTGGCTGGAGCTGCCCCCGCAGGACCGCTGGGCGCGGCTGGTCGCGGCGTGGCTGCCGGCCACGCGGACGGCGGGTGTCGCGGGCGCGCAGGACGCCAAGGGCCGCACACTCTCCGCCCTCGGCCCGGGGCTCGACCGGGGCGCCGCCCCTGAGGTGCGCCACCGTGTACTGACGCTCCTCGCCTGGCTGCCCGAGGGCGGTGCGCCGCGCGAGGAGGCGGTTCTCGCGCGGCTGCGCTGGGAACAGCCGCTGCGCTCGCCCGCCCACGGCACCGCCTACTCCGCCGCCGGCACGGGTGCCCGTCCCGGTGCAGCTGCGGGTACGGGCACGGGGGCCGGTGCGCCGGAGGATCTGCGGACCCGGCTCGCCCGCTGGACCCTCCAGGAGACCGAGCTCCTCGGCGTGACCGGACGCGGGGCGCTCTCCTCGCACGGCCGCGCGCTCCTCACCGACGCCCCCGCCACGCCCGCAGAGGCCGCCGCCCTCGCCGGCCGCGCCGCGGCGCTGCTCGCCCCGCACCTCCCGGCGCCGCTCGACCACGTACTCCTCCAGGCCGACCTGACCGCCGTCGCACCCGGCCCGCTCGAACGGCCTCTCGCCGCGATGCTGGGCGTGCTCGCGGACATCGAGTCGAAGGGCGGGGCGACGGTCTACCGGTTCACCCCCGGGTCCGTACGCCGGGCCCTGGACTCCGGGCAGACGGCGGGCGACCTGCACGACTTCCTGGCCCGGCGCTCCCGCACCCCGGTGCCGCAGCCGCTCACCTACCTCATCGACGACGTGGCCAGGAAGCACGGCCACCTGCGGGTCGGCGCCGCCTCCGCGTACGTGCGCTGCGACGACGACGCGATGCTCGCCGAGATCCTGGCCGACAAGCGGTCCCGGTCCCTGGGGCTGCGGCGGCTGGCCCCGACCGTGCTGGCGGCGCGGGTGGAGCCCACCGCGCTGCTGGAAGGGCTGCGCGCCATGGGATTCGCTCCGGCCGCCGAGTCGGCCGAGGGGGACGTGGTGGTCGCGCGCGCCCAGGCGCACCGCACCC
>NZ_JAAAXQ010000714.1 GCF_009916105.1 Streptomyces sp. GC420
GGCGAACGCGTTTTTGGATGCGCTGGCGGTCCACCGGCAGGCCCAGGGGCTGCCGGCCC
Organism: Streptomyces sp. GC420; assembly: GCF_009916105.1. Lineage (GTDB taxonomy): Bacteria > Actinomycetota > Actinomycetes > Streptomycetales > Streptomycetaceae > Streptomyces. The sequence goes on from NZ_JAAAXQ010000714.1 coordinate 60, forward strand.
TGTCCCTCGCCTGGGGACTGTGGGACGGCACGCACGGCATGGGCGGCACCCTCGGCGAGGCCGACCTGGCACGGTGGACCCGGGCGGGCATCAGGCCGCTGAGCCCCGAGCAGGGCCTGGCACTCTTCGACGCGTCGCTCGCCGCCGGGCGTCCGCTGCGCGTCCCCGCCGCCCTCGATCTGCCCGCCCTGCGGTCGGCCGGGACCGAACCCACGGCCCTGCTGCGCGGCCTGGTGCGGAACCGGCCACGGCGCACCGCCGCCGCGGCCACGGCGAGCGGTGGCACCGACTGGGCGGCGCGCATGGCGGCGCTCCCCGAGGAGCAGCGCCGCGAGGCCGTGCTCGACCTGGTGCGTGGCACGGTCGCCGGTGTCCTCGGCCATACCGACCCCAGCCGCCTGGACCCCAAGCGGGCCTTCCAGGAGGTCGGCTTCGACTCGCTCGCCGGGGTGGAACTGCGCAACCGGCTGAACACCGCCACCGGGCTCCGGCTGCCCGCCACCGTCGTCTTCGACCACCCCTCGCCCCAGGCGGTCGCCGAGCACCTGCTGTCCCGGCTGACCGGCGTCCCCGTCGACGCGGCAGCGACCCGGGCGACCCATGCCGCCACCACGGCCGACGACCCGATCGCGATCGTGGGCATGGCGTGCCGTTATCCGGGCGGGGTCGGTTCCCCCGAGGACCTGTGGCGGCTGGTCGCGGACGGAACGGACGCGGTCAGTGCCTTCCCCGGCAACCGCGGCTGGGACCTGGACGCGCTGTACGACCCGGACCCCGAGCACACGGGCACCTCTTACGTGCGGCACGGCGGATTCCTGCACGACGCCGACCGGTTCGACCCCGGGTTCTTCGGGATCCCGCCCCGCGAGGCGGTGGCCATGGACCCGCAGCACCGACTGCTGCTGGAGACCGCCTGGGAGACCTTCGAGAACGCCGCCATCGACCCCACCACCCTGCGCGGCTCCCGTACCGGCGTCTTCACCGGCGCCATGTACGACGACTACGTGTCCCGGCTGGCGGCCAGCCCCGAGGAGTACGAGGGCTTCCTGCTCGCCGGCAACCTGTCCAGTGTCGTGTCGGGCCGGCTGTCGTACACGTACGGCCTCGAAGGCCCGGCCGTCACCGTGGACACGGCGTGCTCGTCCTCCCTGGTCGCGCTCCACCTGGCGGCGAACGCCCTGCGCAACGGCGAGTGCGACCTCGCCCTCGCGGGCGGCGTCACCGTCATGGCCGGACCTCACGTCTTCGTGGAGTTCTCCCGGCAGCGGGGGCTGGCGCCGGACGGGCGTATCAAGTCCTTCGCGGCGGCCGCGGACGGCACCTCCTGGTCCGAGGGCGTCGGTCTGCTGCTGGTGGAGCGGTTGTCGGACGCGCGGCGTAATGGTCACCGGGTGCTGGCGGTGCTGCGGGGCAGTGCGGTGAACCAGGACGGTGCGAGCAATGGTCTGACGGCGCCGAACGGTCCTTCGCAGGAGCGGGTGATCCGGCAGGCGCTGGAGAGCGCGGGCCTGCGCTCCTCCGACGTCGACGTCGTGGAGGCGCATGGGACGGGGACGCGGTTGGGTGATCCGATCGAGGCGCAGGCGTTGCTGGCGACGTACGGCCAGGGGCGTGAGGAGCCGTTGTTCCTCGGGTCGTTGAAGTCGAACATCGGTCATG
>NZ_JAAAXQ010000715.1 GCF_009916105.1 Streptomyces sp. GC420
CCTATGTGCGCGTACGGGAAGGCGATGGATCCGACGTCGCGGGGGCCGAGCCGCAGCGCGAGGAGTTCGGCGAGGGATACGTGCACGGCCTCGGCGATGCTGTCCGCGTCCGGCACCGCCTTGCCGTCGGCGACCAGCCCCACGTGCACCTTGTCCCCGTACGTGCTGAGCGCCACCGCAAGGGACTGCCCCCTGGCGAGCGGAGCCATCGGGTACAGCGCGCGCAGCGGGCTGCCGCCCAGCGACAGCGACGAGCCCGGCAGCGGGACACTGGTCACCAGGAGGTCGAAGAGCATCCGTGCCGCGTTGCCCACCAGCGGCGTGCCGAAGCGGTGCGCCAGCGGTGGCAGCTGGTCCGCGAGCAGGGCCACCGCGCCCGGACCGCGCGCCGGGCCCGCCGCCTTGTTGCGGTCCATGCCCAGGCGTACGCGGTCGAGCCGGCACGCCGCCGACGGCTCGGACAGCGGCAGATCGAGCAGATACCCGGAGAGACGGTTGCCGGTGCGCGCGGCGCTTCCCGGGCGGCGGCGCGAGACCGGGATCAGGGCGCGCGGATCCGAGCCGGTCGACAGCCGTTCGCCGCGCTCCAGCATCCAGTGCCGCAGTGCCCCGGCGACCACGGCGAGCAGTACGTCGTTGGAGGTGCCGCCGGTGGCCCTGCGGATCCGCCGCACATCGGGCAGGCCGAGCGTGGCCGTGGCCAGCCGCCGGGTGCCGCTGGGGCCGGCCGTGAGCGCGGGCGCGTCCCGGACGTCCAGGGTCGCCCGCATCACGGAGGCGCCGATGCCGAGTGCGCGGCCCAGTTCCTCGAAGCGGTCCCGCGCCAGACCGGCGACCTGGCCGGGTCCCGGCAGCCACGAGCGCGGCGGCACCGGGTTCCTGCGGCGCACGGTGGTGGTACGCCGGGCCTCGGCCACCTGGTCGAAGATCCCCGCCCCGATCGCGACGGCGCGCATGCCGTCGGCCAGGGCGTGGTGGAGCTTCACCAGGACGGCGAAGGAGCGCTGACGGGGCCCGGTGATGACGTACATCTCCCAGGGCGGGATACCGCGCTTGAGCGGTCGTTCCATCAGTTCGCCCGCGAGGGCGACGGATTCGGTGGCGAGGTCGCCGAGCGGCGCCTGGAGGGGGCGCACGTGCCGCCGTACGTCGAAGTCCTTGTCGGTCACCCAGGCGGAGCCGCCGACCGGCAGCAGGACGCCGCGGACCTTCATCCGGAGCCGGGGGATGGCGGCGGCGCGGGCCGACAGGAGTGTGGTGATCTCCTCGGGGCCGGAGCCTTCCGGCAGGTCGAAGAGGGCGAGAGCGCCCAGGTGCATGGGGTGCTCGGCGGATTCGAGATGCCAGAACGCCAGGTCGAGGGAGGACAGCAGATCAGTAGTCAATGGCGTGCTCTCATGTCGAGGGCCGGGGCCTTACGGGGAGCATGCAGTCAAACGCGCACGCCCGATCACGGTCAAGTACGTCCATATCACGGACGGTTACGGGGTGGTGTCCGGCGACCGCCGTGGCGGCCTCCGTCCGCCGCCCGGTTGGAGCACTGCCACGGGCCGTTTTTCCGCCGGTCCCGCCGCTCCCGCCGCGCTCCGCCGCCCGCCGGTGGGGTGCCGGGTGGTGCCTTCGCCCCGTACGGCCGGACGGATGCCGGAACCCGGCCGCACCCGGCCCCGGACAGCCGGCGTACGGACGAAGCGGTACGGGGAGCCGGACG
>NZ_JAAAXQ010000716.1 GCF_009916105.1 Streptomyces sp. GC420
CGGGCCAGGCAGACCCGACGCCTGGTGAGCCAGCTCAACCAACTCGGCTACCAAGTGACCCTCCAAGCAGAAGGAGCTGCCTGACCAGCGACTACGGACACGAGACGGGGGATTTTCGAATCAGGCGGCCGGGGCGGGAGCCGTGAAGGCCTCGCGCAGTTCGCGCATGCGGGCGGGGGAGAGGTTGATCGCGACGGTGCCCACCAGCCGGGACCGCCGGTGGTAGGTGGCCAGGAGACCGGCGCGCGGATCCGCGGGGTCCCCTTCGGCGACGTGTACGTCGTCGGCGAGAGCCGGCGAGCCGAAGCTCTGCAGGCGCAGGCCGAGCTGGTCGCTCCAGAAGGCGGGGACCGGGGCGAAGGGCTCCGGGCCGGGCGCACGGCCGGCCAGCAGTGCGGTGAGGGTGGCCGCCGCGCGCCTGGCGGTGTCGCCGGGAACGGACCAGTGCTCCACGCGGCGGGGTGTGGTGTCGAAGAGCGGGTTGGGGAAGCGGGCCACGTCGCCGGCCGCGGCAAGCCGGTCGGTTCCGACGGCCAGCAGGGTGTTGTCGCAGAGCACTCCGTCGCTGAGATCGAGACCTGGATTGCCGCTGAGCCACTCGGTGTTGGGCAGGGAACCCACGGCCTCGACGACGACGTCGGCGCCGAGTGTCGTTCCGTCGTCGAGGTCGACGCCGGAGACCTCCCCCCTGCCGAGGACGGCGGCCACCGACCGGCCCGTGCGGAAGGTGATCCCGGCGGCCTCGTGGTGGCGTTGCACGGCCCGGGCCAGGACGTCGCCGAGGACGCGGCCCATCGGGGGCCCGGCCGGCTCCACGACCGTGACCCGGCAGCCGAGCCCGAGCGCGGTGGCCGCGGTCTCGCACCCGATGAACCCGGCGCCGATCACCACCACGCGGGCCCCGGGACGCAGCACTCCGCGCAGCGCGATGCAGTCGTCCAGGGTGCGCAGCGCGTACCGCCCGGCCCGCGGGCCCGGCAGCGTGAGCCGCCGGGGCCGCAGGCCGGTGGCCGCGACCAGCCCGTCGAACGAGACCTCGGCGCCGTCGGACAGGGTGAGCAGGCCGCGGCGCAGGTCCGCGGATACCACCGCCGAGCCGAGCCGGAAGTCGACGTCCCGGGCGGAGGCGCGACGGCGGAACGCGACCGCGGCGTGCAGCCGGCCCGGGTCGCTGTCGCCGGGGTCGGCCAGCAGCTCCTTCGACAGGGGCGGACGGTTGTACGGGGCGTGGGGCTCGTCCCCGAGGACGGTGACGGGGCCGGAGTGCCCCGCGGCCCGCAGCTGTTCGGCCGTGCGGAGACCGGCCAGTGAGGCGCCGACGACGGCGATGTGGGCGGACACCTCAGTCCTTGATGAGGATGGCCTGGACGGGGCAGACGTCGGCGGCCTCCTCGACCGCGGCGCGCTGCGCGTCGTCGGGGTGGGCGTCGTGGACGAGCCTGCCCTCGTCGTCCATCCGGAAGACGGCCGGCGCCGCGATGGCGCACTGTCCGTGGTCCTGGCACTTGGCCAGGTCGACGATGATCTGCATGGTGGTGAGTCCTTTCCGAGCCGAGCCGTGCCGCGGGCGGCGCGGGGCGGTGGGGCGTTGCGCCGGCAGCGGCCCGCGCGGGACGCGGGACGCCGGACGGGCCGGGCGGAATGCGCGGAGGCCCCGGAAGCCCCGGCGGTCCCAGCGGTCCCAGCGGTCCCAGCGGTCCCGGAGCCCC
>NZ_JAAAXQ010000717.1 GCF_009916105.1 Streptomyces sp. GC420
ATCGGTGACCTTCTCGATCCGCGCGTCCAGGCCGAGGGCCTCCACGGCCTCGCGGGTGACACGTTCGAGGGTGACGCAGTTGGCACAGCCGGGGCCGAGCACCTTGATGATCACGTCAGGATCCTTTCGTTCTGTGGGAGGTTCAGGCGAGGAGGAGGTTGAACAGGTAGCCGACGCCGACGATCCCGGCACCGACGACCGCGACGAACGCGGCGAGCAGCGGGGGCCTGAGGACCCGGCGGAGCAGGATCAGCTCGGGCAGGGAGAGAGCGACCACGCTCATCATGAAGGCGAGCAGGGTTCCCATCGGCAGGCCCTTGTCGTGCAGGGCCTGGACCAGCGGCATGATGCCGGCGGCGTTGGAGTACAGCGGTATGCCGATGGCGACGGCGACCAGGACGCCGAAGACGTTGTCGGATCCGGCGTAGGTGGTGAAGAAGTCCTCCGGCGCCCAGCCGTGGATGACGGCGCCGAGGCCGATACCGACGAGCAGGTACGGCCAGATCTTGCGGAGGATGCCGGCGACTTCCTCGGCGCCCATCTGGATGCGCTCGGCGAAGGTGAGGCCGGCGGTGGAGTCGATGCTCTGCCCTCCGAGCTTGGTCTCGAACACGAACGGTTCGACCCACCTCTGCACCCCGAGCCTGCCCAGGGTCCAGCCTGCGACGATGGCCACGGTCAGGCCCGCGCCTATGTAGAGGGCGGTGGTCTGCCAGCCGAACAGGCTGAAGATCAGGCCGATGGCGATCTCGTTGACCAGCGGGCTGGCGATCAGGAAGCTCAGCGTCACCCCGATGGGCACGCCGGCGGCGACGAAGCCGATGAAGGCGGGCACCGCGCTGCAGGAGCAGAACGGGGTGACGACCCCCAGCCCCGCGGCCATGACGTTGCCGACGCCCTCGCGCCTGCCGCCGAGCAGTGCCCGCGTGCGCTCCACGCTGGCGAAGGAGCGCAGCACCGTCACGACGAAGATGATCCCGGTGAGCAGCAGGGCGATCTTGACGGTGTCGTAGAGGAAGAAGTGGACGGTCTCGGTCAGGCGGGCCTTCGGGTCCATCCCGGCCGCGTCGTAGAGCAGCAGGTCCCACAGCCGGCCGTTGGTCCAGTACGCGGCGGCCCAGGCCGCGGCAGCGGCGGACAGGGCCAGCCCGCGTCCCCCGCGTGTGGTCGGCAGCCGCTCGGCGATGCTCATGATCACGCCTTCTTCGGGTGCGGTGCCCGGGGCAGGGCGGCCTGCAGGCGGTCGAGGGCATCGTCGGCCAGCGCGTAGTCGATCCACCGGCCGCGCCGGCTGCTGGTGACCAGGTTCGCCTCGCGGAGCACCTTCAGGTGGTAGCTGAGCAGGTTGGCCGGGATCGGCACGTGTTCCTGCAGGTTGCACACGCACGACGGCTGCTCGGCGAGCCGCTGCAGCACCGCCCAGCGGACCGGGTCGGCCACGACCTGCAGCAGCGCCACCGAGGCGTCCGCGTCGGCGGCCTCCGGCCCGGCGGACGAAGCGTGATCCACTTCAATCCCAATTGAATCAACCATGCTTGAAATGTAATCCCGGCGCGCTCCCCCGGTCAAACAGCAGGAGGGACGGCGGCGGGCGCGGGCTCGACCCGCCCTTCTGCGCCACGGCGCCGGCTCCGCCCGGGCAGGCGGCAGGAGTGCGCCGACGTCGGGCAGAACGCCGGGGCGGGGCTTCGGGGTCTCGGTAGGC
>NZ_JAAAXQ010000718.1 GCF_009916105.1 Streptomyces sp. GC420
CCCCCAGGAAGACCAGGCCCTCGCCGACGAGCTCCTCGCCGACCCCAAGGAGCGCGCCGAGCACCTGATGCTCGTCGACCTCGGCCGCAACGACCTGGGGCGGGTCTGCGAGCCCGGCAGCGTCGAGGTCGTCGACTTCATGTCGGTCGAGCGCTACTCGCACGTCATGCACATCGTGTCCACCGTCACCGGCAGGGTCGCGCCGGGCCGCACCGCCTTCGACGTCCTCACCGCCTGCTTCCCGGCCGGGACGCTCTCCGGTGCCCCCAAGCCCCGCGCCATGCAGATCATCGAGGAACTCGAACCCTCCCGGCGCGGCCTGTACGGCGGCTGCGTCGGCTACCTCGACTTCGCAGGCGACTCCGACACCGCCATCGCCATCCGCACCGCGCTGCTGCGCGACGGCACGGCGTACGTGCAGGCGGGAGCAGGTGTCGTCGCCGACTCCGACCCGGTCGCCGAGGACACCGAATGCCGCAACAAGGCCGCGGCGGTGCTGCGCGCGGTGCACACCGCCAACCGGATGAACGACGCGTGACGGCATAGGGGATAGTGGGGTGCGTGAGTGCCGCACCCCTCCCCCCGACCGAAGACGCCCCTGCCCCCGGCGGCCGGCGCAGCCTCGCCGCAGCCCTCCTCGCGGGGGCGCTCGGCGCGGCCGTGGTGCTGCTCGCCTCCGGGCAGACCTGGGCCGAGGGGACGGCGACGCTGGCCGGCGGCCGGCTGCCGCTGGAGGCGGACGGGCGGGCGGTCACCGCCGCACCGGCCGCGCTCGCCGTCGTCGGCCTGGCCGCCCTCGTCGCCGTCCTCGCCGTGCGCGGCGCCGGACGGGTCCTCGTCGCCGCCCTGCTCGCCCTGAGCGGCGCGGGCGCCGCCCTCAGCGCCTTCCTGGGCGCCTCCGACCGCTCGGCGCTCGACGAGCGCGCCGCGGAGGTCAGCGGCGACGCCGCGAGCACCGTCGAGACGCTCAGCCACACCGCGTGGCCCTACGTCACGGCGGCGGGCGGAGTGCTCCTGCTGCTCGCCGGAGTGCTCGCCCTGCGCTACGCGCGACTGTGGCCCGCGATGTCCGGCCGCTACGAACGCGACGGCACCCAGCGGCCGCGCCGCCCCCGGTCCGCGCCCGATCCGGAGCGGCCCGAGGAGCTGTGGAAGGCTCTCGACCGCGGCGAGGACCCCACGCGCCGGAGCTGACCGGGCCACCCCAGCGCACGGCCGCCGTCCCCTTCGGGGACAATGTCATCGAGCGTCATACGCGCGCCCCCACCCAGGCGCCGAACTGCAACGAGGAGAACTCATGGCGGGCAACAACCACGGACACACCCCGGCCGCCTGGACCGGCGTCACCATCAGCTTCATCGGCTTCTGCGTGGCCGGCGCCTTCATGGTGATGGCCCAGCCGGTGGGTTTCTGGGCCGGCATCGGACTGGTGTTCCTCGGCGGCATCGTCGGATGGGCGATGAGCAAGGCGGGCATGGGCATGCCGAAGAGTGACGCGCACGGCAAGGGACAGGACCGTACCCGGTCCGCCGCCCAGGCCGGCTGAGACGCGGTCCCCCTTTCGGACCCTTCGCGACAAGGCGCAGCCCAGGGGCTGCGCCTTCGTGCTTGACGACGGGAGAATCCTCCTCGTGGATGCCGAAGCCGACACCGATGCCGTGACGCCCCGGACGGCCCCCGCCGTCTCC
>NZ_JAAAXQ010000719.1 GCF_009916105.1 Streptomyces sp. GC420
GGTCATGGTCGTGGGTCTCCCGGTCGGATGCTGCGGTGGTTCACAGGTGGTAGGCGTACTCGGTGAACTCCCAGTCGGTGACGTGCCGCGCGAAGCGTTCGGCCTCGTCCCGCTTGTAGGAGAGGAATGCCGTGGTGAAGTCCTTGCCGAGGAGCTCGGTCAGCGCGGTGTCCGCCTCCAGCGCGTCCAGCGCGGCGGGCAGGCTCGAGGGGAGCATTGCGGACCTGGTCGGGTCGTAGCCGTAGCCCTCCAGGGGCGGCGGTGGCTCCTCCTGGGCCAGCACACCGAGCAGCGCGGCGGCGGCGGTGGCGGCGATCAGCAGGTAGGGGTTGGCGCTGGCGTCGCCGAGCCGCAGTTCGAGCCGCGCGCCGGAGCCGCGCTCCGGCGGGATGCGGACCATGGCGCTGCGGTTGTCCAGGCCCCAGTCGATCAGCCAGGGTGCGAGTGTGTCGGGGCCGAAGCGCTTGTACGAGTTGACGGTGGGGTTGGCCAGCGCGGCCAGGGCGGGGGCGTGGGCGAGGACTCCGGCGACCGCGTGCCGTGCGGTGGCGGAGAGGCCGTAGGGGGCCGACGGGTCGTCGAAGGCGTTGCCGTCCTCCGCGTCGAGGCAGGACAGGTGGAGGTGGAAGCCGGAGCCTCCGGCCTCGTTGAAGGGCTTGGCCATGAAGGTGGCGAGCCGGCCCTCCTGGCGGGCCAGTTCCTTGATCGCGGCCTTGAGGCGGAAGGCGCGGTCGGCGGCCGTGAGGGCGTCGGAGTGGATGAGGTTGATCTCGAACTGCGCTCCGTCGAACTCGTGGTTCCCGCTGGTGACCCCGATGTTCAGGTCCCGCAGCCGGCGCAGCGCGCGCAGCAGGTGGTTGCCGGGGTCGGCGCGCAGACCGGCGGTGTACACGACTCCCGTCGCCTCGGTGTAGCGGCGCCAGCCGTTCGGCGTCCCGGGGGCGGGCTCGCACAGGAAGTACTCCAGCTCCGGTCCGGCCACGGGCCGCAGGCCGTGCTCGGCGCACCGGGCGAGGACGGAGCGGAGCAGGTCGCGGGGCGACTCGGGCGCGGGGGCACCGGTCGCGGGGTCGGTGACGTCGCCCAGGCAGGAGGCGACACCCGGTTCCCAGGGCAGCGCGACGAGGGTGTCAAGGTCGGGCCGTACGCAGATGTCGGGGAGGCCCGCGTCGAGACCGCCGGTGACGGGGACGACCTCGCCGCGCGGGGTCGTGTGGTAGACGGCGCGGCAGAAGGCGAGACCGTGGTCGCAGGCCGAGGGCAGGTGGTCGAGCAGGACGTCGCGGGCCCGGTCGGTGCCCATGAGGTCGGGATAGGTCACCCGGACGACGTCGATGCCCTCGGCCGCGAGCCGGTCGAGGTGCCTGCGGACGGGTGGGTGGTCTTGAGCGCTCACCGATGTCTCCTCGGGCGGATGTAGGGGGCACGTCCCGGGCCCGTTGGCGCGGGAGAGGCGGCGTAACGGCCTGGGGCCGGCGGCGGGCCGACGCGGGGAGCGGGGCGGAGGCGGCGCCAGTCGTTTGACGCCAAACGGTATGGATGCGCACCGTGCACCGCAAGGGGGCGGGAGAAAAAATTTATCCATCCGGATAGCTATTGACCAGGGCCCGGCGGCTTCCTATGTTGTTTGAAGCCAAACGAGTTGGGGGCGGGATCATTCCCGCCCCCAACTCGTTTGGCTTCAAAC
>NZ_JAAAXQ010000071.1 GCF_009916105.1 Streptomyces sp. GC420
CCCCCGCCCAGGTGCGCGAACTCCTCGCCCCCCAGGCCTGAACCGGCCCTCGAATCCCTCCGTCCCGGCCCGCCCCGACGCCATCACGCCGTCGGGGCGGGCCGGGACGGCTCCGCCTGCGGTCCCACCATGCCCTTGGGGTTGCATTCCAGGCGGTAGCCGATGCCGCGGATGGCGTCGATGCTGCAGCAGCTGCGGGCGTCGTCGCGCAGCCGGTTGCGTACCCGCCGGACGTGGACGGTGAGCGTGTTGCTGTCCAGGGAGTCGGTGCCCCACAGGGCCTGGGTCAGCTCGCGTCGGCTCACGACCTTGTTGGGCCGCTCCATCAGATAGCGCAGCAGCATGAATTCACGAACCGGCAACTCGATCGGGCGCCCCCGTACATAGACGTGAAAGCCCGCCGCATCAAGCTCTATGTCACCGACCAGCAGGGTCTGCTCCATCCCGCCTGCGGGCTTGCCGCCGCGGAGCAGCGGCAGGATCTCCTCGGCCCGGTAGGGGCGGGCGACGAACGCCACCGCACCGGCCGCGAGTGCGTCCGTGGCCTCCGCGGCGGCTTCGGGTCCCGCTCCCACGATGACGGGCACGGGGTGGAGTCTGGCGATCAGCCCGGTGACCGCCGCGGCGCCGACCACCGGCAGAGGGACACCGAGCAGTACCGCCCTCGGCCTGCGGGCGCCGACATGGAGCAGGGCTTCGGCCCCGTCGTGGCAGACGATGGTCGTCATGCCCGCCGCCGTGAAGCGCGCGACGGCCTTCCTGGCGAGCTCCGGATCGGGCTCGGCCAGCAGCAGGTCGGGGGTCTTGCCGTCCTCGGGGCCCCCGGGACCGCTGTCCGCGGTCGCCGGTGGCCGGTGTGCCTCGGGTGTCACCCGTAGTACTCCTTCACGTGATGCGCGCAAAGGCACGGACGCGACAGGTGTCGTCCGTCAGCCGAATCGACCGGAGATGTAATCCTCGGTGCGCTGGTCGGATGGGTTGGAGAAGATGCGGGAGGTCTCGTCGTACTCGACCAGCCGGCCGTGGCGCACGCCCTTGTCGTCCACATCGGCGGTGAAGAAGGCGGTGCGGTGCGAAACCCTTGCGGCCTGCTGCATGTTGTGGGTGACGACGATGATCGTGAACTCCTGGGCCAGGTGCTCCATGAGATCCTCGATCTTCGCGGTGGCGATCGGGTCGAGGGCCGAGCAGGGCTCGTCCATCAGGATCACCTCCGGCTTGACGGCGATGGTGCGGGCGATGCACAGCCGCTGCTGCTGGCCGCCGGACAGGGCCAGGGCGGAGTTCTTGAGCTTGTCCTTGACCTCGTCCCACAGCGCGGCGTGGGTGAGGGTCTCCTCGACCAGGTCGTCGAGGTTGCCCTTGAATCCGCCCACCCGGGGGCCGTACGCGATGTTGTCGTAGATGGACTTGGGGAACGGGTTGGGCTTCTGGAACACCATGCCGATACGGCGGCGCACCTCGATCGGGTCGACTTCGCGGCCGTAGAGGTCCTCGTCGTGGTAGTGGACCTTGCCCTGGACCCGGGCGCCGGGCACGAGGTCGTTCATCCGGTTGAAGCAGCGCAGCACGGTGGACTTGCCGCAGCCCGACGGGCCGATCATCGCCGTGATCTGGCGGTGCCCGATGTCCATGTTGACGTCTCGTACGGCCTCGTGGTCGCCGTAGAACACCGACAGTCCGCCGACCTCGAAAACCGGGTCGGCCAGGGACGGAGCGGCCCGGAAGGCCACCTGCGGGGTCCTGGTGCCGCCGGAGGCGTCGGAGGGAGGGGTCATGGCGGCGGCCTCCTGGGCGAGGGGAGCGGTGGGTGCGGTGCGGTCGGTGGTGGAGGTCATGGCGGTCACCACCGGCGGGAATAGCGGTTGCGCAGCCGGATCGCGAGCGAGTTCATGGCCAGCAGGATCACGAGCAGGATGACGATCGCGGAGGCGGCCAGCGCCGTGAACTCCGCGCGGGACTGGCTGATCCAGTTGAAGATCTGGATCGGCAGGACGGTGAACTGGCTCTGCACTCCGGTCGGGTTGAACGTGATGAAGGTGAGCCCGCCGAGCAGCAGCAGCGGTGCCGCCTCGCCGATCGCCCGGGACAGGGCGAGGATCGAGCCGGTCGCCATACCCGGCACGGAGGCCGGCAGCACCTGGCGCCAGATGGTCTGCCACTGGGTGGCACCCAGGGCCAGAGAGGCCTGGCGGATGGACTGCGGTACGGCGCGGATCGCCTCCCGGGCGGCGATGATCACGGTGGGCAGCACCAGCAGGGACAGCGTCAGCGAGGCCGTCAGGACCGTCTGGCCGAAGCCGAGACCGCGGGAGATGACACCGAGTCCGAGGATGCCGTAGACGATCGACGGAACCGCCGCCAGGTTCTGGATGTTGATCTCGATCGCCCGGTTCCACCACCGGTCGGGGTCGGCGTACTCCTCGAGGTAGATGGCCGTGAGGATGCCGGTCGGCAGGCAGTAGAGCGCGGTGAAGGCGATGACCCAGACCGTGCCCATGACCGCCGACTGCGCACCGGCGTTCGTCGGGTCGATGATGTCGGGGAAGTTCGTCCAGATCCGCGAGTCCAGCCGGGACCAGCCCTGGGAGACCACGTACGCCAGGAGTGCGGCGAGGAAGACCACGCCGACGGCGAGGGACGCCCACAGGCTCGCGTGGAAGAACCGCTCGCGCCAGGGAGTGCCCCGGCCGCTCAGCCTGGGTGTCCCCGGCGCGGCCGTGCGGTCCCTGTCGAGGACGGGGGAGCTCATCACTCGTACACCTCCCGGTACTTGCGCACCAGACGGATGCTGACCAGGTTCATCACCAGGGTCATCACGAACAGCAGGGCGCCCACGGCGAAGATCGTCTGGTAGCCGGTGGAGCCGGTCGGCAGGTCGCCGATGCCGGCCGCGGCGATGAACGCGGTCATGGTCTGCATGCCCTCGAGCGGGTCGAAGGAGAGGTTGGGGCGCCCGCCCGCGGCGATGGCGACGATCATCGTCTCGCCCAGCGCGCGGGAGATGCCGAGGACGACGGCCGCGACGATGCCGGACAGGGCGGCGGGGAAGACCACCCGGGTGGAGACCTGCATGCGCGAGGAGCCGAGGGCGAACGCGCCGTCACGAAGGGAGCGCGGCACGGCGTTCATGGAGTCCTCGGCGAGCGAGGCGATCGTCGGGATGATCATGATGCCCATGACGAAGCCCGCCGCCAGTGCGTTGAAGACCTGAGGGCCCTCGTCGCCGGGCCAGATGTCCTGGAGCAGTGGGGTGATGGCCTTGAGTGCGAAGAAGCCGTAGACGACGGTGGGAATGCCGGCCAGCACCTCGAGCATCGGCTTGAAGATCTTCCGGACACGGGGGTTGGCGTACTCACTGAGATAGACAGCGGCGCCGAGGCCCAGCGGGACGGCCACCAGCAGCGCGATGAGGGTGACCATCAGGGTGCCGGCGACCAGCGGCAGGACGCCGAAGTGGGGCGGGGTGAACAGGGGCGACCAGTCGGTGCCGGTGATGAACTCGACGAAGCCCACCTCGCCGAAGAACTCGGCGGCCGGCGGGATGAGGGCGACGACGATGCCGACGGTGGTCAGCACCGAGACCAGGGAGGCGGCCACCAGCAGCACCTTGATGGCCTTCTCGCCGTAGCGCGGCTGGGACCGCTTCAGAAAGCCGGGGCCTCCTGAAACGGTCCGCCGCCCGAGGGAGGGGGAACTCATGAGGAGTGCTGCTCCCGCAGGGCCTCGAGGTCCTTCTTCAGCTCGGCCTGCTGCTCGTCGTTCAGCGGCACGAACAGGGCCTTCTCGGCGATGTCGGCGCTGTTCTCGACGTAGTACTCGACGAACGCCTCGACCTCCTTCTTCTCCAGGGAGGAGGCCTTCGGGTAGATGAACAGCGGCCTCGAAAGCGGCTTGTAGCTGCTGTCCTGCACGGTCTCCGTGCTCGGCGCGACGCACCCGTCGCCGCCGTCGATCTTCAGGGCCTTGAGCTTGTCCTGGTTCTCCTCGTAGTACGACAGGCCGAAGTAGCCCATGCCGCCCTTGGAGCCGGACACACCCTGGACGGTGACGTTGTCGTCCTCGCTGGGCGAGTAGTCGGTGCGCGAGGCGCCCTCCTCGCCGTTGATGGCCTCGGTGAAGTAGTCGAAGGTGCCCGAGTCGGTGCCGGCGCCGAACAGCTCCAGCTTCTGGCTCGGGAACTTGGAGTCGACCTGCTTCCAGTTGTTGATCTTGGAGCCGGGCTCCCAGATCTTCTTGAGCTGCTCGACGGTCAGGCAGTCGGCGAAGTCGTTGTCCTTGCTCACGACCACCGTCAGACCGTCATTGGCGACGGTGAACTCCTCGAACTTCACGCCCTCCTTCTCGCAGGCCGCCTTCTCCTCGTCCTTGATCGGACGGGAGGCGTCCGAGATGTCGGTCTCGCCGGCGCAGAACTTCTCGAAGCCGCCCCCGGTGCCGGAGGTGCCGACGGTGACCTTCACGCCGGAGTTCGCCTGCTGGAACAGCTGGGCGGCAGCGGTCGACAGCGGAGCCACCGTGCTGGAACCGTCGACCTTGATCGTGCCGGACAGCTTGTCGCCGTCCCCGCCACTGGAGCCGCCCGCGTCGGCGCCGCCGCACGCACTCGCGGCCAGCATGACAGCAGCCGTCAGGGCAAGAGGAGCCTTGGCCCGGCGCAGCGAAGTGGATATGTTCACGACTTTCGACCCTCGTGTCTGCCGGGTCCCCCGGCGGGTGTGGATCAGGTGCGCAGTGCGCTCCGTTTCGGACACCTGGATCGAAGCTTGGCTATATGAACGGCCGGTGTACGGGGGATCCCTCCCGCATGAACGATAGCTGGTCATCTATATAGATGAACCATGATCTTCCCTGGCCCTGAAGGCGGGGCTGTCCGGCGTACCCGCGCGGCGGCGTCCGGCGGCCGTGTCGCGGGTGAACGCGGCGAGCGCGCGCACGGGTGTACGCCCCCCGGAGGTCAGAGTTCGGCCGGAGTTCACCACCTGTCCGGCCGTGCGGGTGCGAGGTGCCCTTAGTTTCATGCATCGACGACCGCCTATCTTCGGCGGCTCGGACGAACCGTCGCTCGCCCATGGAGGAACCGTGCACGATCTGCCCGACGACCGCGAAGGCCGCCCCGCGGAGCAGCCACTGCTGCCCGGTCACAACACGGCCCGGTCGGCGCTCACGTGCCGCTACCGGTGCGGCAACGCCTGCTCCCACGACGCTCCCAACCGCACGCTGAACCCCTACTTCGGTGACGTCGTGCGCCGGGCCCTGTCCCGCAGAGGTGTCCTCAAGTCGGGCGCGGTCCTGGCCCTGGCCACGGGTGGTGTCACCGCCACCGCCGTCGCCGCGGAGTCCGGCGCGACCCCGTCGGGGGCCCGTCCGGCGCGCGGCCTGGACTTCGAGCCCGTGGTACCCAACAACGCGGACGCGGTGACGGTGCCGGCCGGCTATGCGCAGCAGGTCGTCATCCGCTGGGGCGACGCGGTGCTGCCCGGCGCCCCGCGCTTCGACCCCCGCGGGCAGAGCGCCAAGGCCCAGGCCGGTCAGTTCGGCTACAACTGCGACTACATGGCCCTGCTCGACCTGCCGCGCCGTCACGGCCACCAACTGCTCGTGGTCAACCACGAGTACACCAACGAAGAGATCATGTTCTTCGGTTACGACCCGGCGAATCCCACCCGGGAACAGGTGGAGATCGCCTGGGCCGCCCACGGCATGACCGTCCTGGTCGTGCGCCCCGACCGGAACAGCGGCCGGCTGTGGCCCGTTGCCGGTGACGCCCTCAACCGCCGCATCACCGCGACCACGCCGATCGCGCTGTCGGGCCCGGCCGCCGGAAGCGACCTCCTCAAGACCGCCGCCGACCCCACCGGCCGCAGGGTGCTCGGCACGCTCAACAACTGCGGTGGCGGCGTCACTCCGTGGGGAACGGTGCTTACCGGCGAGGAGAACTTCAACCAGTACTTCGCCAACGCCGCGGCCGTCACCGATCCCGTCGCCAAGGCACGGCTCGCCCGTTACGGCCTGCCGGGCGGCGCCAGCCAGCGCAAGTGGGAACGCTTCGACGACCGCTTCGACATCGCCAGGGAACCCAACGAGCCCAACCGGCACGGCTGGGTCGTCGAGATCGACCCCCACGACCCGCACTCCACCCCGCGCAAGCGCACCGCCCTGGGCCGCTTCAAGCACGAGGCCGCCGAGCCGCGGCTGACCCGGGACGGCCGGGTCGCCCTCTACATGGGCGACGACGAACGGTTCGACTACCTCTACAAGTACGTCTCCGCCCAGGCCCACAGGAAGGGCGGCGGCGCCTCCGCCCGTGCGCACAACATGACGCTCCTCGACGAAGGCACCCTGTACGTCGCCCGGTTCACCGGCGACTCACCCGCCGATCGGATCGACGGCACCGGTACCCTGCCCGACGACGGCGCCTTCGACGGCGGCGGCGAGTGGATCCCGCTCGCCACCGGCACCACCTCGCACGTGCCGGGCATGAGCGCGGAAGAGGTGTACGTCTTCACGCGCCTGGCCGCCGACAAGGTGGGCGCCACCAAGATGGACCGCCCCGAGGACGTCGAGCCGCATATCCACACCGGACGTGTCTACGTCGCGCTGACCAACAACAAGGACCGCGGTGCCACGGGCAAGGCCGGCCCCGACGAGGCCAACCCCCGCACGGGCAACAAGCACGGACACGTCCTGGAACTGGACGAGCACCGTTCCGACGCGGCCGCGAAGACGTTCCGCTGGCGGCTGATGCTGATCTGCGGCGACCCCGACGACCCGTCGACGTATTTCGCCGGATACGACAAGGAGCAGGTCAGCCCGATCTCCTGCCCCGACAACATCGCCTTCGACGAGCACGGCAACCTGTGGCTCGCCACCGACGGCAACGCCCTCGGCTCCAACGACGGTCTCTTCGCCGTCCCCGTCAAGGGGCCGCAGCGCGGGCACGTCAAGCAGTTCCTGACGGTGCCCCGGGCCGCCGAGACCTGCGGGCCGATCATCACCGGGGACCGCGTCCTCGTCGCGGCCCAGCACCCCGGCGAGTCCGACGGCGCCACCGCGGAGAACCCGGGCTCGGCCTGGCCCGACGGGCCGGGCACCCTGCCGCGCCCGTCTGTCGTCAGCGTGTGGGCCGAGCGGCGCCGCGGCTGACTCCCCGACGGGACAGCGGCCGGCCCGGCCGCGGTGGCGCCCCCGTCCGCCGGGGCGTCACCGCGGCGGGCTCGTGGGCCGGCCCAGCCGAGCGGCCGTCCGCCGCGCCATGCGCCTTGCGTCGAGGCCGACGCCGCGCAGGGAGGCGGAGGACAGGCTGCGCTGCCACTCCAGCCCCACGAAGGCGAGAGCGGGGTGGGTGAGGGAGGCGCCGTCGCGGTGGAGCGGGCGCCCGCGCCCGTCCAGGGCGCCGAGCGGCGCGAGGTAACCGAGGGCGGGGCGGTAGCCGGTGGCGAGCACGATCGCGTCGACATCCTCGGTCGTGCCGTCCGCCCAGGTCACACCGGTTCCCTCGATCCCGGTGAACATCGGCCGGTGATCGGGCGCGCCCGCGTCGAGTGCCGCTCGGTAGCGGCCGTCGTCGATGGCGGCCATGGTCGCCGGTTCGCGCAGGAAGCGGCCCAGCGGGGCGATGTCCAGGCCGCTGACGGTGAGCCAGAAGTGCAGATCGCGGCCGGCCAGCGGGCGTTGCCCGAACCAGCGCACCGGAGCCCGGCTCGCGAGGCTGACGCGAGCGTGGGCGGCCAGTTCGGCGGCGACCTGCACGGCGGAGTTCCCGGCACCCACGACGACGACACGCCGGCCGGCGAAGGGCCTGGGGGAGCGGTAGTCCCGCACGTGCAGGACCGTGCCGGTGAAGGAGTCCAGACCGGGCAGCGCGGGGCGGTGGGGCCGGTCGAAGCCGCCCGTCGCGGCGACCACGGCGCGCGCGCCGAGCCCGGAACCGTCCTCCAGCGTGAGCGCGAAGCCCTCGCCGTCCTCCCGTACGCCGGTCACCCGGTGGCCGGTGCGGATGTCCGCGTCCAGGCGCCCGGCGTACCGCAGCAGGTACTCGACCACTTCGTCCCGGTGCGGGTAGCGGTCGGGGTCGGCGCCGAACGGCAGGCCGGGCAAGGAGCTGTACCGGGCGGGAGAGAACAGGGTCAGGCTGTCGTAATAGTGCGGCCACGACCCGGCGGCCCGCGCGGACGCCTCCAGCACCACGGGCTCAGTTTCCGCAGGCGCAGTGCGTGGGCCGCCGCCAGTCCGGACTGTCCGCCTCCGATGACGACCACTTCGGCATCCTCCATCACCGCTCCTTGTTTTGATGTATGTCTATGTTGATGTACATCAAAACAGCTGGTGTTCCGGCGGCGCAAGTCGTCGACGGGCCGGCGGCGGCCCGGGGGTCAGTCGTCGAGGGCGTCCATGACGCCGTCGAGCCCGACGAACTTGAAACCGGTGGCGTCCCGGTCGCCGTCGCCGGGGGTGTCGTGCCCGTCCTGGACGACCAGGAGGCCGTGGGGGTACTTCGCGCCGAGCGGCGCGTTGAGAGCGGCGGCGCCGTCGCACTCCTCGGAGCCGTCGAGCACCGCGGAGGCCGCGGTGACACGGAAGCCGCCCTCGTACTCGTTGTCGTCGGCCAGTTCGCGGTCGTACGCCGCGAAGGTGTCGTCACCCTGGCTGGAGGCCAGTACGTAGCCGTCCCCGTCGGACTCGGTGAGCAGGGTCAGCCCCTCGACATCCGCAGTGAGGCGGGAGCCGCCGAAGCCGGGGTCCGTGCCCGCCTCGCACTCCTCGGTCTGCTCGTCGTAGACGGCGGGGACGCCGTACTCGCGGACCGTGTCGACGAGTTCCGGCGTGCCGGTGAGGTCGGCGCGCATGCGCCAGACACCGACGTCCTCCTGCCCGGCGTAGAGCATCCCGCTCGCCGGATCGACGACCATGCCCTCGACCTGGGGCAGTTCCCCGGGCTCGGCGCACGGGGTCCAGGAGGAACCGTCCGGGAGACGGAAGGCGGAAGGCAGGTCGAGGGTGCGGACCTTGCGGTAACCGACCTTGCCGCCGGCGGAGACGGTCAGTTCCAGCAGTGCCACGCTCGTCCGCTCGCGGCGGCTGACCAGCGCGTAGGAGCGGCCGGTCGACCTGTCCTGCCAGGTGGCCAGCCCGTACGCGGTCCGCTGGTCCCCGACTTCCTGTTCGCCGGCTGAGAACACCGGCGCGGCCGCGGGGTCGGTGATGTCGGTGAGCGGCCCGCCGGGGCGGTCGCGGTCGATGCGGTAGACCCGGAGACGGTCGTTGCCGCGGTCGGTGGTGACCGCGAGGTCGGCCCGCCCAGAGGGCAGCCGCAGACCGTGGACCAGGTCGACGTTGTTGAACCGGCCGGGTGCGTCGTCGGGGTCCGTGGCGGGCGGAGCGGGGACGGACTGCACCTCGCGCGCGTCGAGGTCGTAGACGCGCAGTCCGCCCTCCTTGGCGGTGGCGATCACGAGGCTGCGGCCGGGGTCGGCGCTGTTGCGCCAGATGGCCGGGTCGTCCGCGTCGGCGTTCCCGCCGGCCTCGTCGTCGTACAGAGAGGGGGTCTCGGCGCGAGGCACGACGGCCGGCAGCGGGTCCCCGGCGGCGTCCCGCGCCTGGGCGGGCACGGTGGCCCCGAGGGCCGCGAGGGTCGCGAGGGCCGCGCCGAGGGTCAGGGTCACCCGGCGGGCACTGCGGAGCTTGACCACGAAAGGACTCCTTCAGGATCGAGGAGAGAGCGATGTCAGAGGGAGCCTGCGCTCTCCGCGTGAAGGCTTACCGGACGGTAACGCCACGTGGGCACAAGCAAGTTGTGAACAGCGGGTGAGCAACCGGCCGCATCTGCGGGCGGTCGGACGTGGCGGCCCGGCGGCCCGGCGGCCCGGGGGATCGCGAGGCCCGGCAGGGCTCGTGCGGCGGTCGGGTCAGGAAGTCCGGTCCGGCTGCTGGTCGCCCACGGCGGCCAGGAGGTTGGCGACCAGCGGGCTGGTGTCGTCCCGGCGCCAGGCGACGGCGACCCGGGTGCGGGCGGCGCCGGGCTCGATCCGGCGGAACGCCACGCCCTTCAGGCGGATACGCCGGATACTCGCCGGGGCGAGGGACACGCCCAGGCCGGCTTCCACCAATGCGCAGACGGTCTGCCACTCCACCGCGTGCTGGGCGACCCGGGGCGTGAATCCCGCCGCGGCGCACAGACCGGTGATCCGGTCGTGCAGCCGCGGGCCGACCGCGCGGGGCAGCAGCACGAAGGGCGAGTCCGCCAACTGCCCCACGGGAACGGTCCGTCGGGCCGCGAGCGGGTGCGTGGACGGCAGGACGGCCACGAAGGACTCGGTCAGGACGGTCCTGAAGGCGAGTTCCGGTTCGCCGGCGGGCGGTTCGCGCAGCAGACCGATGTCGATGGTCCTGTCGTGCAGCGCGGCGATCTGCGGCGTCGTGGTCATCTCGTGGATGTCCATCCGCACGTCCGGAAACCGTTCCCGGAAGGTGCGCAGCAGGCCGGGCAGCACGGTGAGGGCGAGGGAGGCGGCGAAGCCGATCCGCAGGCGGCCGGCCCGTCCGCTGCCGGCGGCGCGGGCCGCTGCCAGGCCGTCGGTCAGGGAGGCAAGGGCCCGCCGGGCGGCGGGCAGCAGTTCCCGCCCCGCCGCGGTGAGCGTGACACCTCCCGGCGCGCGGCTGAACAGCGCGTGCCCGACCCTGTCCTCCAGGCGGCGGATCTGCTGGCTCAGCGGCGGCTGGGCGATGCCCAGGCGCGCGGCGGCACGGCCGAAGTGCAGTTCCTCGGCCAGCACGGCGAATGTGTGCAGTTGGGCGAGGGACGGTTCGGGGCGCTCCATACCTTCAGAGATATCAGGTCGTACCTGCGACAGTATTGGACGTATCAATACTGGCCACCTAGCGTTCCGCGTATGACAGAGCGACGCGCGGTCCTCAGCGGTTCGACGTTCGAGGAACAGATCGGCTATGCCCGGGCCGTGGTGGACGGCGACCGGGTGCATGTGTCCGGGACGACCGGCTTCGACTACGCCACCATGACGATCTCCGACGACGTGGTGGAGCAGGCCGGGCAGTGCCTGCGCAACATCGGGGCCGCGCTGGCCGAGGCTGGGTGCACGTTCGCCGATGTGGTGCGGGTGCGCTACCTGCTCCCCGACCGCGCGGACTTCGAGCCGTGCTGGCCGGTCCTCCGCCGGGCCTTCGGCGAGGTACGGCCGGCCGCCACCATGATGGTGTGCGGTCTCGCCGATCCGCGCATGAGGATCGAGATCGAGGCGTACGCGAGGCGGGCCACCGCCTGAGGCCGTCCGGCGGCGGGCACCGGGGGACGGCGGCCCGGCGGGCGGACGGGGCGCGTGGGTGCGTGGGTGCGTGGGTGCGGGCCGTCAGGACGTCCCGGTGCCCGGCCGCACGTTCGCGTTCATACGGAAGAGGTTGCCGGGGTCGTAGACCGCCTTCACCTCCGCGAGCCGGTCGAAGTTCTTGCCGTAACCCCGGCGTACGAGCTGCTCGCCCTCCTCCAGGAAGCCGGGGAAGTTGAGGTATACGCCTCCGTCGGAGAACGAGGTCAGGTCGGCGAAGGTCTCGCGCACCCAGGCGATGTTGGCGGCCGAGTCGGCGTCCTCGTCCCAGTTGCCCTCGATGCCGAAGAGATAGGGGGCGCCGCGGTTGGCGAAGGCGGTGTCCTCGTCGCCCACACGGGCCATCGCGCCTCCCTGGTACCAGACGTCGATCGTCGAGTCCGCCGAGGGTGCCTCGGCCGCGTGTGCCCTCAGCCGCCCGATGAGTTCCTCGCCGAGCTCCGGTGCGTCCACGGACTTCCAGTAGTAGCGGCGGCCGTCCGGGTAGTCCTCGTCCAGCAGCTTCTGCGCCTGCGTGTAGGGCATGGTGCCGCTGAGGTCGCAGATCGGCTCGGTGATCTCCCGCAGTGCGCGCAGTGCTCGCGCCCCCTCCTCCGGAGCACCGGGATACAGGGCCAGGACCGCGGTGAACGGATCCCCGTGCGAGGCGGCGGGAAACGCCTCGTCCTCCGGGACCCGGCCGAGCACCCCGAGCGGGGCCGCCTGGTCGGGTGCCTCGGCGACGTACCGCTCGCAGGCGCGCAGCACTTCCGTGGTCCGGTCGGCGGGGTAGTACACGTTGCAGAAGAACACCTCAGGGCCCAGGGGCTGCGCGCGGTATTCGAAGGACGTCACCACGCCGAAGTTGCCGCCGCCGCCGCGGATCGCCCAGAAGAGGTCGGGGTGCGCTCCCTCGCCAGCTTCCAGCAGCCGCCCGTCGGCGGTCACTACGGTCGCCGAGACGAGATTGTCGCAGCTCAGCCCGTACGCGCGTCGGAGCCAGCCCATGCCGCCCGACAGGGTCAGGCCGGCGATGCCCGTCGCCGACACCACCCCGAGGGGGACCGCGAGCCCGTGGTGCTGGGTCTCCGTGTCGACGTCCGCGAGCGTGCAGCCGCCCTGCGCGCGCACGCGGCGCGTCCGGGGATCGACGTCCACCCGGCGCATGCCCGAGAGGTCGATGACGAGTCCTCCGTCGCAGAGGGCGTGGCCGGCCACTCCGTGCCCGCCTCCCCGCACCGCGAGGGGCAGCCCGTTGTCACGGGCGAAGCCGACCGCGGCGATGACGTCCTCGTCGTCCGCGCACCGCGCCACCAGGGCCGGGTGCCGGTCGATCATGCCGTTCCACACCGTGCGGGCCCGGTCGTAGTCCGGGTCGCCGGGCCGGCCGAGCGTGCCGTGCAGTCGCGAGGCGAATTCGTCCACGCGCGACTCGGGCACCTTGGGCACCTTGATCTCCGTGCTGCTGCCGCCGCCGTCCGTCGAGTTCATCGGGCCACCTCCCGTCTCAGCATCACCCGGGCCCGGGAGGGCCGCCATCCGGCCCTGGCCGGGGCCTTCCCGGCCCTTCCCACTCGCGTGGGTGTGCCGGCCGGGGCCGGGCGGGCCGCCCTGGTGCGGGTGGGCGACAGAGGGGGCGGTCCGCGTCGTGGACGGCAGCCGGGGTGTGGTGACGGAGGGCCCGCCTCACCGGATGGTCCGCGCAGTGGTGGAGGCGGACAAATCCCGCCGCGGGCCGCGGGCCGCCGGCGCCGGGCCGTGCCCGGACGGGCGGGCGGCGTGCCCGGACGGGCGGTGTGCGGCGCCGCTCACGGCGCGGCCATGAGGCCCCGTACGCCGAAGGATGCGGCCGTCGCGGCCGCGGACGGTGAGTCCGGGACCGGCTGAGCCACCCGTCTGCCTCCCGGTAAACCTCCCCGTCGCCCGGCGGTGCGCGCGTCAGGCGCCACCGCGGGACGACGGGCGCGTCTGGACCCCGGCCCGCGCCGCCCGGCACGGTGGTCCGGTGCCGGGCGTATGCCGTTGCGGGCGCCTGCCCTGCGTGGTCCGGGGCGCTCCCGCCGTCCGGCTGCGGCACCTGTTCGACGAGAAGCCGGCCACCCGATGGCCGGAATAGTCCCGGTCTCGACGCGGTCCGTCCCGTGCGTCGCGCAGTACGTCGGCCAGAGCAGCGGCTTCCGGAGCAACGAACCCGTCGACACCTCGGCCGAGAGGATGCCCGACGGGGTCAACATGGTCGGTACGGTGCTGAGCCCGCCGCAGACCCCGCGGCCGGTGACCGACCGGGCTCCAGGCCGACGACCGACCCGACCGAAGGACAAACCATGCCGACCGGCACCGACGCCCACGTCACCGTCCACGAGACCCTCCCCTCACGGGTGCTGCTGGGCCGCGGCGCCCGCCACCGGATCCCCGGCGAGGTGGAGCGGCTCGGCTCGCGCCGGGTGCTGCTGGTGGAGACCCGGTCGGCCAGGACCACCGCGGACGAGCTCGCCGAGGCGCTCGGTCCGCGGCTGGCGGCCCGCTTCGACGGTCCGGTGGTGCACACCCCCGTCGCGGTGACCACCGAGGCCGTGCGCGTGGCCGAGGCGAACGGTGCCGACGCGGTGGTGGCCATCGGCGGCGGCTCCGCGATCGGGCTTGCCAAGGCCCTGTCGGCCCGGACCGGTGTTCCTCAGATCGCGGTGCCGACGACGTACGCCGGATCCGAGGTGACCCCGGTCCTCGGCGAGACCGAGAACGGTGTGAAGACCACACGCCGTGACCCGGCTCTCGCCCCCGGCACGGTGGTGTACGACGCCGAGACGACCCTCACCATGCCGCCCGGCCTGACGCTGACCAGCTCCATGAACGCGCTGGCCCACGCGGTGGAGGCACTGTGGGCGCCGGACGCGACGGCCGTGTCGGACGGGCTGGCGGGCGAGGCGGGCGACGGGATCCTGAGCGCCCTGCCCGCCGTGCTCGCCGACCCGTCCGGCATACCCGGCAGGGAACGGCTGCAGGCGTCGGCCTGGCTCGCCGGCATCTGCCTCGCCCAGACCCGGATGGGCCTGCACCACCAGCTCGCCCATGTCCTGGGCGGGGCCTTCGACCTGCCGCACGCGGAACTGCACTCGATGCTCCTGCCGCATGTGATGGCCTTCAACCTGCCGGCCGCGCCGAAGGCCGCCGCCCGGCTGGAACGGATCACCGGCGGGGACCCGGTCACGGCCGTGGCGCGGCTCGCCCGCGGCTACGCGGGGCCCACCACGCTCGGTGCGCTCGGCGTGCCGCGCGACCGGCTGGCCGACATCGCCGAGGGCGTCGCCGCCCGGCCGTACCCGAACCCCCGGCCGCCGGAGGCCGGGGAGCTCACCCGGCTGCTGGAGGCGGCCTGGTAGGCGCCCGCCGTTCCCACAGTGCCCGCCGTTCCCACAGTGCCCGCCGTTCCCACAGTGCCCGCCGTCCCCACAGTGCCCGCCGTTCCCACCGTTCCCGCGCGCCGCCGCCGGGTGCGGGGTATCCGCCCCGCCGCCCCCGTCCGGACGGGCCAGGGTGATCGGGGCACCCGGACGCCGGGTTGATCTCCGCGGGGCTGCGATATGCTCGGGCGCGTGTGCAGTCGTCGACCAGGGATGCAGGCATGGTCGGCAGCCCGACAGCGAGAGGAAGGCGACTGACATGGCGGGCCTTCGTGCCGCGCAGAAGGAGATGACCCGGAAGCTTCTCCTCTCGACGGCCATGGAGCTGTTCCAGTCCAAGGGCTACGCGGCGACGACGGTGAACGACATCGCCTCGGCAGCCGAGACGACGAGGGTGACCTTCTACGCCTACTTCCAGTCGCGCAGCGACCTGGCGCGCTCTCTCATCGGCGAGCTCAACGAGATCCTCGAGCGCAGCGACTCCCCGAGAATCCGCTCCACCGCCAGCGCGCTGGTAGCCGCGGTCAGGGAAGGGACGCGCGAGTCGATCGTGGGCTGGCTGAGCGAGCGCTCGAAGCAGTGGGACATCATCCGGCCGTACATGAACGTCACCATCGAGGCATCGATGGTCGATCCCGAGCTGCGCGGCCTGGTCGACGAGTGGTTCGAAGAGGTCATCGCCGACATCAAGGAAGGCCTGGACCAGGCGGAGCGCTTCGAGCCGGAGGACAGGCACACCCGTGCGGTCCTGGCCTTCGCCCAGCTGCACTATGTGGGCCAGCACTGGACGGAAGGCCACTGGGGCGTCGGCCGCGAGCGCCTGGTCGGCATCCTCGCAGGCAGCTGGGTGAGCCTGCTGGCCGACGGCGGCGGCCAGTCCGCCTGACCACGGCCGCCGCCCGAGGGCTGCCGCACCACGTGGCTGCCCCCGCCGGGGGCGCGGCCCCAAACCACCCGTCACCGCCGCTACCGCGCCGCGATCTCCGGCGTCACGGACCCGCCGCGCGACAGGCCGCCTTCGCCGCGGCCCGCGCACCGAGGGCCGACCGGCACCCGGCAGGCTCGTGACCCGGGCGAAGACCCCG
The DNA here is from genome assembly GCF_009916105.1 of Streptomyces sp. GC420. Classification (GTDB taxonomy): domain Bacteria; phylum Actinomycetota; class Actinomycetes; order Streptomycetales; family Streptomycetaceae; genus Streptomyces. Next base: position 15,808 of record NZ_JAAAXQ010000071.1, read on the forward strand.
GCCGACTCTCGGGACCGTGAGCCGGCCGGAGAACACACCGGCCGTCGTCATCCTGCCCCGCCGCCGGGCGGTCGGGTGCTCGCTCGCCCGGATCAGCGCTTGCTGACACGCCCGCTGACACGCACGGCTCGTCAAGCCGTCGGAATCGCTGATCACCTGGCCGCGAGCCTCCCGTCACCGCTGCTTGCAGCGGGTCGGGTGCGCTACTGCCCCACTCGGCCGTCGACGCGTTCGCGCAGCAGGTCGGCGTGTCCGCAGTGGCGGGCGTACTCCTCGATGCGGTGTACCCACAGCTCTCGAATGGAGGTGTTGTCGTGATCCACGCGCGCGCCCAGATCCGGATACCCGGCCGGCGCGGCGTCGGTTGCCGCCTGTTCGCGGACGAGATCGGCGAATGCGCTCTCGACCGGCTCCCGCTCCGCGAGCGGCTCCCTCGAAGTCGCCGTCCTTTTCCCCGTACAGCCTGGGCGCCGGGTCTTCGGGCGCGATCCAGTTGCGCCAGTCCCGCTCCACCTCGGCGAGATGGCGGACCAGCCCGAGCAGGGACATGGTCGACGGGGGTACCGACCGGCGCGCCGGTTGCTCCGGGTTCAACCCCTCGCACTTCATCCGCAGGGTCAGCCGATAACCCGTCAGGAAGTCCTGCAGCGGCCCGGCTCCAACGCTCGGGCCTCGCCGGGGCTGCGGGGCCGCGCCCCGGAGGTCAGACGCTGAGGACGCGGAACACGGGGTAGCCAGGGGCTATGGCGAGCAGTTGGTCGTCGGAGGCGTCGGGCCCCACACCGTCGAAGAAGACGCCCACCTCGAACTTCCAGCGCTTGAGGTAGGCGCGCAGCACCTCCGGCTTGTCCGCGTCGGCAAGCTCCTCCGTGCGGAAGACCTCCGCGCGGCTCCCGAGGCGCAGCTCGCCGCCGCCGGAGACGCGGATGTTGCGCACCCACTGGGTGTGGCCGCGCGGCGCGACCAGGTAGCGCTGGCCCTTGTGGGTGAGCAGGTTGACGGGGGTCGTGCGCCACTCTCCGCTCTTGCGGCCGCGCACCGCGAGCACCCGCGAGCCCCAGACGCTGAGCCCGAGCTTGGTCAGGGCTGACACGAAGCCGTTGAAGGCGGTGTCGGCGAAGCCTTTCGGCCGGACGTAGCGGGCGGACTGGGGGGCGTCGGGCATCTCGGCTCCTCGGGTGCGGCTTGCCGGCTTGCGAGAGCGGTGCTCTCTCGCCACGACTGTGGCAGCGCCGGCCGTGACTGTCAAGAGCGGTGCTCTCGTTCTGGTGCGCTGCTCCTCAATGGTGGCAGACTGGACGCATGGCTGCGATCAGAACCGCCCGTCAGCGGGCCCGAGAGGAACTGACCCGCGAGATCAAGGAGGAGGCTCGCCGCCAGCTCGCCGCCGAGGGCGCCCAGCGGCTCTCGCTGCGCGCCGTCGCCCGGGAGCTGGGCATGGTCTCCTCCGCGCTGTACCGCTACTTCCCCAGCCGCGACGACCTGCTGACCGCGCTGATCATCGACGCGTACAACGCCCTGGGGGAGCGGGCCGAGGCGGCGCTCGCCTCCACCGGCGAGCCCCGCGGGCGGTGGCGGGCCCTGTGCGGCGCCGTCCGCGACTGGGCCCGCGAACACCCGCACGAGTACGCGCTGGTCTACGGCACCCCCGTACCGGGATACCGGGCACCGGAGGCCACCGTGGTCCCCGCGGCGCGGGTGGGCCGCGCCCTGGTCGAAGTCCTCGGCGCCACCACCGGAGCCCCGGTGCCGCCCATGTCCAGGGAACTGCCCTCCGTCCTGCGCGAGCAGATGGCAGGGCTCGCGGAGCAGCTCGGGTCGAAAGTGGATCCAGCGGTCCTGGCCCGCGGACTCGCCGTGTGGACACAGCTGTTCGGCATGGTGAGCTTCGAACTCTTCGGCCACCTGGTCGGTTCGGCCGACCCCGCCGACGCCTTCTTCGCCCACACGGTCGAGGAGATGGCCGACTTCCTCGGACTGCCGCCCTCTCCCTGAGCCGGGGGACGCGCTTCGGGGCGCCGGACGGCCCGCGGGCCCCGCCCCATGGCCATCGGCCCGGGCGGCGGCAAGAGAATGGGACCGACGCGGATGCCCGGACCCCGGACGGACGAGACCGTCCGGGGTCCGGGCATCCCGCGATCGACGCAGCCGCCTCCGCGTCCCAGCAGGTCAGCGACGGGGACGGCCCGGAAGGGCCCAACCGCGGCGAGCGGCGTGGCCGTGGGGCGCCGGGGCCCGGCACAGTCGGGACGTCACACCGGACGGCGCGGCCCGTGCCGGACCGCGACGTGTCCGCCGGGCCGTGCCCGGAGGGCGTCCGCGGCCGGAAGGCGCCGCGGACGTACAACCAGGAGGAACCATGCGCAGCCGAGACATGAAGTTCCACAGGGGCGCCGCCCTCGGCGTCCTCACCGCCGCAGTCCTGGGCGGTGGCCTCGTCGCCTCACCCGGGGCCACGGCGGCCGAGGCGATGGGCACGGCCCCCGCCTGCGTCCAGCGAGACGTCATCAAGCACGAGAAGTACGTCAAGGTCACCAACAACTGCGGCCGGGTGATGCACCTGAAGGTGGTCATCGACGGGGGCCCGGACTCGGGCTGTTACACCTACCAGCCCGGGTACTCCTGGGAGTGGAACTGGGGCCTCGGCTCGTACGGGAAGGTCGTCACCTGCTGACGCACCGGCAGGACCCGGCGGGGGCCCGCGCTCCGAGTGAGTGCGGGCACCCGCCGTGTTGACGTCTTGCCCTCGGTTCCTCCGTGACGGAAGAACCCCGCGCGCGGGTCGCCGGGAGGGCCGTGGTGTTCGAGTGACCGGCCGGTACGGGCCCGGCACGTCACCGGCGAGGCGTCACGCGCGGGACTCGTCGGGGCGGGAGCGGGAGCCGGCCGGGCCGGCGACCGTTTCCAGCGGGCGGGCGTGCCACGCCGCCCAGTCGGCGCTGATGGCGCTCGCGGTCCGCAGGAGCAGCGGCAGGTGGTGCTCGACGAGGGTTTCCACCGTGGTCTCGGCGGCGTGGGCGTTGACGTTCACGGCGGCGACGACGTTTCCGTCGCCGTCGCGCACGGGCGCGGCGACCGAGCGGATGCCGAGCGCGAGCCCCTGGTCGGTGACCGCCCAGCCCTTGGCGCGGACGTCACGCAGTACGGCGTCGATCTCGTCGCGCTCCGGTGCCCACCGCGGGGTGATGCCGGAGCGGCTGGGCTCGGCCAGGGCCTTGTCGAGCTGCTCGCGGGGGAGGGCCGCGAGCAGGACCTTGCCGAGCGAGGTCTGCAGGGCCGGGAAGCGGGTGCCGATCGTGACGGCGAGCGTGACCAGCTTCGGCACCGCGACCCGGGCCACGTACACGATGTCGGAGCCGTCGAGCTGGGCGATCGAGCAGGATTCGCCGGTCTGCTCGACCAGGTCGCGCAGGTGGGGCCGCGCGAGCTCCCACATGTTCGTCGAGCCGACGTAGGCCATGCCCAGCTCGAGCACGCGCGGGGTGAGGGAGAAGCCGCGCTCACCGGACCGCACGTAGCCGAGCTGTTCCAGCGTGATGAGGATCCGCCTGGCCGTGGGCCGGGCGAGGCCCGTGGCGGCGGCGATCTCGCTGAGCGTCATCGCGCCGGCGCCCGGCCGGAAGCAGCGCAACACGTCCAGGCCCCTCGCCAGGGCTTCGATGAACTCGGGGTTCCCGTCTCTGCGCATGGGCCCAGGCTAGCGGAGTGGACATCGGTCCGGCGTTCCCCGCCCGGGAGTGACCAGCGCAGGAGGCTTGATTTACGGCTCAACAATGCGCCATGGTGTCCGCTGTACGGACCATCGTCCGTAGTGCGGTCGGGTCAGATCGAATCGAGGAGGATTCCATGGCCTTCGTGACGGAGGACAACATCACCGACCTTGCGGTGAAACGGTGGGCCACCGCCCACTCGCCCCGGACGGCCGAGCTGATGACGGCGCTGGTGCGGCATCTCCACGCGTTCGCCCGCGAGGTCCGGCTCACCGAGGACGAGTGGGCGGCGGCCGTCGACTGGCTCGCCGACACCGGACGGACCTGCGACGGCAAACGCCAGGAATTCATCCTGGCCTCCGACGTCCTCGGCCTGAGCACACTGGTCGTCCAGCTCAACAACCGCTTCTCGTCCGGAGCGACACCCGCGACCGTGCTCGGCCCCTTCCACATCGACGGCTCACCGGCCGCACCCTTCGGCTCCGACATGTCCGACGGCATCGAGGGCACCACGCTCTTCGTCACCGGCCGCGTCCTCGGTCTCGACGGCCGACCGCTGCCGGACGTCGTTCTGGACGTGTGGCAGGCCGACGCCGACGGCACCTACGAGGCGCAGCTCCCGGAGCGCGACGAGGCGCGGCTGCGCGCCAAGTACCGCACCCGGGCGGACGGCACGTACTGCGTGCGGACCATCTCGCCGCTCGGCTACGCGATTCCGATGGACGGCCCGGTCGGCGGCCTCATGAGCGGAACCGGCATCAGCCACTACCGCCCGGCCCACATCCACTTCCTCATCGAGCACCCCGGCTACGAGAGGCTCATCACCCATCTGTTCCGCGAGGGCTCCGAATTCCTCGACACGGACGTGGTGTTCGGTACGAAGGACGAGCTGATCGTGCCGTTCACCGAGCGGCCCGCCGGAGCCTCCCCGGACGGCGGCACAATCGAAGAACCCCATCTGCACGCCGAGTTCGACTTCGTGCTCCAGCCCAGGACCGGGGGCGGTGCACGGCCGTGAGCCTCGGGCTGCTCCTGCTGCGGCTGCTGCTCGCCGCGCTTCTGTTCGGCCACAGCACGCAGAAGCTGTTCGGCTGGTTCGGCGGGGCCGGCCGCACCGGCACCGCCGCCGTCTTCGAGCAGTGGGGCTTCGTACCGGGCCGGCCGATGGTGCTCGTCGCCGGGCTGGCCGAACTCGCCGGGGCGGTGTCCCTCGCGGCGGGCCTGCTCACACCCGGCGGCAGCGCCGTGGTGATCGGCACCATGACGGTCGCCGCGGCGGCCACCGCGCCGAACGGCTTCTGGGCCCAGAAGGGCGGCTGCGAGGTCCCCTTCTGCTACGGCGCGCTCGCCGCGGTCCTCGCCTTCACCGGCCCGGGCCCCTGGTCCGCCGACCGCGCGCTCCTCCCGGCCCGTCTCGACGGCTACGCGTGGGGGTCCGCGGCACTCGCACTCGGTCTCGTCGCCGCCGCCGTTCCGCTGACGCTCCGGTCCCGGACCCTGCACACCCGCACACACACCACAACGAGGTGACGACATGACAGCCGACGAGCCGCAGCCCGGTGACTTCACCAGCGGGCGCCCCATCCTCTTCCGCAACGCCACCGTACTGACCATGGATCCGGCGACCGGCGTGATCGACGGAGGCGACGTACTGGTCCGCGGCGAAAGGATTGACCAGGTCGGCCGGGCACTCCGGGCACCGGACGACGCGGTCGTCGTCGACGCCTCGGGCGGCATCCTCATGCCCGGCATGGTCGACACCCACCGGCACATGTGGCAGACCGCGCTGCGCGGCCTCGGCGCAGACTGGACGCTCTCGCAGTACTTCGTTTTCTACTACCTCAACTGGGGCAAGATCTTCCGCCCCGAGGACATCCACGCCGGCAACCTGCTGTCCGCGGTCGAGGCACTCGACGCGGGCGTGACGACCACGGTCGACTGGTCGCACGGACTGCGGACGCCCGAGCACGGCGACGCGGCCGTCGAGGCACTGCGCTCCGTGCCCGGCCGCTTCGTACTGGCCTACGGCAACCTGTCCGGAGCCCCCTGGGAGTGGGCCACCGCACCGGAATTCCGGTCCTTCGCGGACCGCCACTTCACCTCGCGGGACGGCAGGCTCGGCCTGCAACTGGCCTTCGACGTCACCGGGGACGAGACGTTCCCCGAGAAGGCGGCGTTCGAGGCCGCCCGCGAACTCGGCCTGCCCGTCACCACCCACGCCGGTGTGTGGGGCGCGACCGACGACAAGGGCATCCGGCTCATGTGGGACCACGGCTTCATGACACCCGACGTGACCTACGTCCACTCGGCGACCCTCAGCGAGGACTCCTACCAGCGGATCGCCGCTTCCGGCGGCACGGTCTCGGTGTCGGCGGAGAGCGAGCAGAACGCGGGCCAGGGCTACCCGCCCACCTGGCGGCTGCGGCGGTACGGCATACCCGCCTCGCTGTCCATGGACACCAGCGTCTGGTTCAGCGCCGACATGTTCTCCGCCATGCGCGCCACCCTGTCGGCCGACCGCGCGCGCGAACACCTGGAGGCCCACGCGGGCGGCCGGACCGTGGCCCACCACCGGCTGCGCGCTCGCGACGTCGTCGAGTGGGCCACGATCGGCGGCGCCAGAGTGCTCGGCCTCGACGGGCGGATCGGCTCCCTCACCCCCGGCAAGGACGCCGACCTCGTACTGGTCAAGAACGACCGGGACCCCGCCATGTTCCCCCTCCTCCACCCCTACGGGCACGTGGTCTACCAGGCCGGGCGCTCCGACGTGCACACCGTGCTCGTGGGCGGGAACGTCGTGAAGTACCGGCACGGGCTCCTCGGGGCGGACCTGGCGCGGGCGCGCGCCGCCGTCGGGGCCACCGTCGAGCACACGCGCACCACACTCGGCGAGGACGCGTGGCGGGAGGCCATGGAACCGGAACTCCCCGAGACCGAGACGATCTCGAACCCCTACACCTACAGCAAGTACCGCGGCGAAGGCGTCGCCGTGCAGCACGAGGAGCAGTGACCATGACCGCAGACACACGCGGGCCGCTCGGCGGGCTGCTGGTGGCGGACTTCTCCCGCATCCTCGCGGGTCCGTACGCCACCATGCTGCTGGCCGACCTCGGCGCCGACGTGGTGAAGGTCGAGGACCCCAAGGGAGACGACACACGCACCTGGATGCCACCGGTACGGAACGGAGTGTCGACCTACTACCTCGGGATCAATCGCGGCAAGCGGTCCATCGCGCTCGACTTCCGCGACGCGGCGGACGCCCGGCTGGCCCGGGAGCTGGCACGGCGCGCGGACGTGGTCATCGAGAACTTCAAACCGGGCGGACTGGCCAAGTACGGCCTGGACCACGCCTCGGTGAGCGCCGCCAACCCGGGCGTGGTGTACGCCTCTATCAGCGGGTTCGGAGCCGGGCCCGGACGCGAGGTCCCCGGCTACGACCTGATGGTGCAGGCGGTCTCCGGGCTGATGAGCCTCACCGGCGACCCGGACGGGCCGCCCTACCGGGCGGGAATCTCGGTGTTCGACGTCATGGCGGGCAACCACGCCGCCATCGGCATCCTCGCCGCACTGCGGCACCGCGACGCCACCGGCAGCGGACAGCTCGTCGAGGTGAACCTGCTGTCCTCGGCGCTGACCGGGCTGGTCAACCACAGCTCCGGCTACGTCGCGGGCGGCGACGTGCCCTACCGCATGGGTAACGCGCACCCCAGCGTCTTCCCCTACGAGCCACTGCCGACTGCCGACCGGGACCTGATCGTCACCGCGGCGAACGACGGGCAGTTCCGCCGGCTGTGCGAGGTTCTCGGCATCCCCGAGGCGGCCGACGACCCCCGTTTCCGGCACAACGCCGACCGCACGGAGAACCGCGAGGAACTGCGGCCGATCCTGGTGGCACGGCTGCGGACTCGCAAAGCCCTGGAATGGTTCGACCTGCTCGTCGACGCCGGTGTTCCGTGCGGCCCCATCAACACCATCGACGGCGGGTTCGCCATGGCCGAGCGCTTCGGGCTCGAACCGGTCGTGGAGGTCGGCGAGGGGGACCGGGCGGTGCCCACCACACGGCACCCGATCCGCTTCTCCGAGACCCCGGCCACCTACCGGCTGCCCCCGCCCGAACTGGACGAACACGGCGCCGAACTGCGCTCGTGGCTGGAGGACGACCGTGCCTGAGTACCCGACCGCGCTCGGCGCCTCCTCACTGGACAGGATCACCCTGCTCGGCCAGGACCTCGCGGCCGATGTGATGGGCGAGGTGGGGTTCGGCGAGCTGGCGTTCTGGCTGGCCGCTCAGCGCCGCCCCACGCCGGGCGAGACACGGGTGTTCGAAGCCGTGCTCGCCGCGCTCGCCGACCACGGCTTCACCCCGACCGCGATCATCACCCGGCTCACCTACCTGTCGGCCCCCGACTCCGTCCAGGGGGCGCTGGCCGCCGGACTCCTCGGAGGCGGCTCGCGCTTCCTGGGCGTGACCGAGGACTGCGGCCGCTTCCTGCACGAGGTCCTGTCGGGTGTCCAGGGCGAGTACCCGGCGGACGGGGCCGGCTGGGACGAACTCGCCCTGGCCGCCGTGCGCGCCCGGAGGGAGGCCGGCACCCACCTGCCCGGGCTGGGACACCACGTCCACAAACTGGGCGACCCGCGCACCCCCAGGCTGTTCCGGATCGCCTCCGAGGAAGGGCTCTTCGGCCCGTACCTGTCACTGTTCGCCGCCGTCGGACGGGTCCACCCGCGGGTGCTGGGCAGGACCCTGCCGCTCAACGGCGCGGGAGTCTGCGGGGCCGCGCTCGCCGACCTCGGCCTGCCACTGGAACTGCTCCGGGCCTTCGCCCTGCTCGCCCGCACGGCCGGCCTCATCGGCCAGCTCGCCGAGGAGCTGCACAACCCCGTGGCGAACGACATCTTCCTGTCCGTGGACCTCAACAACCGTCCCGTACCACCACGATCCGACGACACACCGGCGGCCTGACACACCGGCGGCCCGGCACACCGGCGGCCCGGCACACCGGCGGCCCGGCACGACGCGCCGCCCGGGCCGGACGGCCGCGCGGGTGGGCGAAGCGGTGGAGAAGCCCTGTGCAAGGATGAGGACGTGCCGTCCTCATGGCCGTATCGCGTTCTTGACAAGCCGAACATCACATCCCGCCTCATCGTCCTGCTGCTGGTCGTGGTGGGGGATCTCCTGCTGCTGCAGACCGGCAGCCGGTCGTCACCGACCACCTGGGGCTTCGGGCTCGCGGCGGTGGGGATCGGCCTGTTCGGCGCCGTCAGGCCGCTGGCCACCGCGCTCTGCCAGGCGGCCCTGCTGCTCGCCGCGGACGCGTACGGAACCTACGCGCACGGTCCGGCGGCCCTGGTGAAGTACATCGCCGTCTTGTCCCTGCTGGAGCTGGCGATCCGCCGGCCGTGGCCGAAGGCGGCGATCGGCGCCGCGGCCCTGACCGCGGTGTACACCATCCACACGTTCGAGGCCATGCCCGCGGAGCTGCCTTCCCTGCTCTACCGGGTGGTGGTGACGGTGGGCGGTCCGGTGCTGCTGGGCGGCTACGTGCGTGCCACCCGCCAGGCCGCCTGGCACGCACAGAAGCGCGCGGAGGAGGAGAGACGCGGCCAGGAGCTGCGGACGCGTGCGGCGCGGGTCGCCGAGCGCACCGCGATCGCACGGGAACTGCACGATCTGGTGGCCCATCATGTCTCCTCCATGGTGCTGCGGGTGGGCGTGGCCCGGCACGTGCTGCCGGTCACGGACGGGCGGGTGACCGAAGTCCTCGACGACCTGCACGCCACCGGCACCACCGCCCTGACCGACCTGCGCCGCCTGGTGACCGTTCTGCGTGATCCGGCGCAGGTCCTCCAGGACGATGCCGCGGCGACACTGGTGGCCCCCGACGGGCTGCCCGCCGCACTCCACGCGGTGATCGAGCACGGCCGGCGGATCGGCCTCGACGTCGAGGAGTCGACGGATCCGGGGATCGGGCACCTCGACGCGGTGCGCGGCCTCGCCGTCCTGCGGCTGGTCCAGGAGGGGCTGGCCAACGTCGCCAAGCACGCCGGTCCGTCGGCGCGCGCCCACGTGACGGTCGGGATGGCCGAGGCGGGCGCTGTCCGCCTGCGCATCCGTGACGATGGCGCCGCGTACGACGACGACCGGAAGGTGCTCGCCGCGTCCGGGCCGGGGCTCGGACTGGTGGGCATGCGGGAGCGGGTCGCCCTGCTCGGCGGGTCGATGCGGGTGGGACCGGCCGACGGAGGCTGGCAGCTCTCCGTCACACTCCCGGCCGACCCGACGGGACCGGACGCCGAGTGCCCGGCCGACCCGACGGGACCGGACGCCGAGTGCCCGGGCGGTGCGCGGCCGGAACACGAGTACCAGAACGGAGGCCGGCCGTGATCCGCGTGCTGCTCGTCGACGATCAGGGGCTGGTCCGTGCCGGACTGCGGATGCTGTGCGAGGCCGCCCCCGATGTACAGGTCGTCGGCGAGGCCGAGAACGGGCGGCAGGCGGTGAGCCTCGCCGAGGAACTGCTGCCCGATGTGATCCTTATGGATCTGCGCATGCCCGGCGTCGACGGCATCGCCGCGACCGGCCGGATCCTCGCCGCCCGCCCCGCCACCCGTGTCGTCGCGCTGACCACCTTCGACGACGACGATCACCTCTATCCCGTGCTGGCCGCCGGCGCGTGCGGCTTCCTCGTCAAGGACGCCGCACCGGCCGAGCTGCTGGACGGCATCCGGCGGGCCGCGCGCGGGGACGACCCGTTCAGCACGTCCGTGCTGCGCCGTCTGATCGGGCAGGCCGTACGGACGCGGGCCGCCGACGACCAGGTCGGGGGTCCACTGCCGCGTCAGCTCCAGCAGGGCGTCGAGCCGGACGGTGGCCGTCATGGCGTCCTGGCCGTAGCGCATGCGCTCGGGGGTGACGCACACCGCGGGAAG
>NZ_JAAAXQ010000720.1 GCF_009916105.1 Streptomyces sp. GC420
GATACACCAGCCTGATCACATCGTGGCTGGCCACGGGGGCCGCGGAGGCCGAGGGCCCGGGCGCTGTCGCCCCGGTGGCGAAGAGGCAGGCGACCACCACCCCGGCACAACCGGCGGCCAGCCGTCGGCGGGGAAGAGACATGGGTGCTCCTAGGACGGCACGGACACGAACCGGCCACCGGAATCGGCGCCTCGTCAAACGTATTTCTACGGGGCCGATCAGCATTCCCGCGCATGGTCCGTCCGGGTGGCCGTTCCCCCGTCCGGAGCATCGACCGAAGGAACCGAAACCGAAAATGCCCGCCTTCGACACCGGGGTGCCCGCGCTGCTGCTCAGGCTGGACCCCAACCCGTTCCACCACGGGACCCTCGGCGCCGTCCGGTCCCTCGGCCGCGCCGGAATCGAGGTCCACGCCGTCGTCGAGTCCCCGCGCAGCCCCGTCACCCGGTCCCGCCATCTGCACCGTGCCCATGCCGCGCCCCTGGACCGCGGCCTGCCCTCGGTGCTGCGGACGCTGCGCCGGATCTCCGACATCATCGGCAGGCCCGCCGTACTCGTCCCCATGGACGACCTCGGCGCCATCGCCGCGGCCCGGCTCGCCGGACAACTCACCGGCCGCTACCTGCTGCCCGCCCAGCCGCCGGACCTCCCCGAACGCGTCGCCGACAAGGCGGAGCTCGCCGGAATCTGCGAGGGGCTGGGCATCCCCCACCCGGACACCGTGGTCCCCGGGAGCGCCGCCCTGGCCGTCGCCGCGGCCCGGGAGCTGGGGCTGCCCGCGGTCGCCAAGTGGAGCCGGCCCTGGCTGCTGCCGGGCGGCAGCGGGCTGCGCAGCACCTGCCTGGTGCGCACGCCGGGAGAGGCGGGCGAGCTCTACGCGCGCACCGAGCGGGCGGGCAGCAGCCTGCTGCTCCAGCGCCGGCTTCCGGAGAGCCCGTCCGGGGACTGGTTCTTCCACGGATACGCCCGCGCGGCGGGCGGCTGCGCGGCGGGCGGCGCGGGCCGGAAGGAGCGGGCCTGGCCCCACGGGGCGGGTCTGACCGCCGCGGGGCGGCGGCTCCCCAACCCGGAGATCGAGCGGGCCGCCGCCCGGCTGGTCGGCGCGCTCGGCTACCGGGGCGTCTTCGACCTGGACTTCCGCCTCGACCCGCGGACCGGCCGCTGTCACCTGCTGGACTTCAACCCGCGGCCCGGCGCCCAGTTCAGGCTGTTCACCGACTCTGGGGGCCTGGACGTCGTACGGGCGCTGCACCTGGACCTGACCGGGCGGCCGGTGACGACGTCCGCCGCTGAGCCCGGGCGGGTCTTCGTCGTCGAGAACTACCTGCTGCTCTCGCTGCTGGCCGCGCCGCCGGGGCGGCGTCCGGAGCGCCCCGCCGGAATCGAGGCGGCCTGGTTCGCCGGCGACGACCCGGGGCCCTTCCTCGCCATGGCGGCGGCCTCGCTGGGCCGCGGCGCGGCGAAGGCACTCGCCCGGGCGCACCGGCCGAGGCCCCCGGCGGCGCGCGCGCCGGTCCCTCCCGGCCGGCGGGACCGCGACCGGGACGACCACGTCGCCCGGGCCCCCGTGACCCGGCCCTCGTGAACCCGGGCCCTCGTGAACCCGGGCCCCCGTGAACCCGGGCCCCCTGAGCCCGGGCCCTGAACCGGCACCGGGCTCCGAAGCCCTCCGGCCCCTGAACCC
>NZ_JAAAXQ010000721.1 GCF_009916105.1 Streptomyces sp. GC420
CCGCTTCCCCAGCACCGGGGTCGACCTCGGCGAGTCGCCGCACCACCGCGCCTGAGCAGCGCGACGACGGCACGGAGCGCGTTTGGCGGACCCCGCCGAGGGCACCGGGAAAGCTCAGCCGCACGGGATCCGGGGTCCCCGGATCCGCCATCGCAGATCCGACACCGTGCCTCGGAGGCGAATTCAGTGACCCGTTCACGAGTAGTGGTCGTCGGAGCAGGCTTCGCGGGATATCAGGCCGCCCGCACCCTGGCCAGGCGCGCCGGGGACGACATCGAGGTCGTGCTCCTCAACCCCACCGATTACTTCCTCTACCTCCCGCTGCTCCCACAGGTCGCGGCGGGGGTGCTCGAGCCCCGCCGGGTGACCGTCTCCCTCACCGCGGGCGGCCTGCGCAAGGTGCGCCTGGTCCTCGGTGAGGCCGACGCCGTCGACTTCGACCGGCGGACCGTCGGCTACACCGACCCCGAGGGCCAGCACGGCGAGCTGTCGTACGACCGTCTCGTCCTGGCGGTCGGCAGCGTCAACAAACTGCTGCCGATCCCGGGGGTCGCCGAGCACGCGACGGGCTTCCGGGGGCTCCCGGAGGCGCTCTACCTGCGCGATCACGTCATCCGGCAGATAGAACTCGCCTCGACGGGCAGCGACGCCGAGGAATGCTCGGCGCGCACCACCTTCGTGGTCGTCGGCGCCGGCTACACCGGCACCGAGGTCGCCGCCCAGGGGCAGCTGTTCACCGAATCGCTCGTGCGCAGGCACCCGCTGCGCCAGGGCATCAGGCCGCACTGGCTGCTGCTGGACGTGGCGCCGCGCGTGCTGCCCGGGCTGGACGAACGCCTGTCCAGCACCGCCGACTCGGTGCTGCGGCAGCGCGGAGTGGACGTGCGCATGGGCACGTCCGTCAAGGAGGCCACCTCTGGCGGAGTCCTTCTGGACACCGGCGAGTTCGTGCCCACCCGCTCCCTCATCTGGTGCGTGGGCGTGCGCCCGGATCCGCTGGTCGCCTCCCTCGGCGCGCCGCTGGAGCGGGGCAGGCTCCTCGTCGACCAGTTCCTGGGCGTGCCCGGCCGCCCCGAGGTGTTCGCCTGCGGCGACGCCGCCGCCGTGCCCGATCTGGAACGGCCCGGCGAGTACACGCCGATGACCGCGCAGCACGCCTGGCGGCAGGGGAAGACCGCCGCCCGCAATGTCGCGGCCTCCCTCGGCTTCGGCACCAGGACCCCGTACGAGCACCACGACCTCGGCTTCGCCGTGGACCTGGGCGGCGTCAAGGCGGCGGCCAATCCGCTCGGCGTACCGCTGTCGGGACCGGTGGCGGGAGCCGTCACCCGCGGCTACCACCTGGCCTCGATGCCCGGCAACCGGGTGCGGGTCGCCGCCGACTGGCTGCTCGACGCCGCGTTGCCGCGGCAGTCCGTCCAGCTGGGCCTGGTCCGCTCGTGGTCGGTGCCGCTGGACACCGCCTCCCCGGAACTCGCCCGCCTGCCCAAGGACGGCTGACATGCACTACGACCAACTGGCCGAGCTGGGACAGCAGCTGAGGGTCGACTCGGTGCGTGCCGCCGACGCCGCGGGCTCGGGCCACCCGACCTCGTCGATGTCCGCCGCGGACCTGGTGGCCGTGCTCTTCGCCCGCCACCTGCGCTACGACTTCGCCCACCCCGCCCACCGAC
>NZ_JAAAXQ010000722.1 GCF_009916105.1 Streptomyces sp. GC420
GGACCCCCAGCGTCCTACTGACCCACGGGCTCGGAACGCGCCAAGGCGACACGACGTCCGCCGGACGACCACACACCGATTTTCACGCACACAGGGTGTCGCCGTCAGGCGACCGGATTACTGACCCCTCAGAGCCTGTTCTGAACCCCGAATCAACACGCAAGGAAGCAGTCACCATGGGAAATAGGTCGCGACCCGGCTCCATCGTCATCCGTGAGATCCCGCACCCTGAGTTCACCGTGGACGGGGAAAAGTTCCGCGTCGATGAGCTGGTCTGGAATGGCATCACCGGCCGGTCGTTCGACCTGGTGCGCTGCAACGGCGATGAGGTGTTGACCGACGAGTCGTTCGACGAGTACCCCACCGACGTGCAGATCGCCTCGGTGCTGGTGGATCACGGTGTCTATGTCACGTGGACGACGTGCACGTTCTGCCGTGCGGACATTCCGCTGGACCTCGCACGCCTCTGCGGCGGCGGCTTGGTGGGGGACTGCCACTGGGACGAGCGGCTGCGATGACCTCCTGAGACCTCTCAATTCAAGGTTCAGGAACAGGCAGTCACCGTCTCCGGGGCCCGGTGAGCCACCACCGGGCCCCAGGCAGCCACGAAACGAGCCACGCCATGTCCACTCTGCTGATCGGCCGCTGGTCCACGGACAACGCCACCCTCAGCATCACCGCGTCCCACCAGATCGACGACGAGGACCAGGCCGCCGTCGACGCCCTCACCCGGCCCGCGTTCGCCAACGGCGCGAACTGGGCGTGCACGTTCCCCGTCGACACCCACCGCCACGCCGTGCAGCGCGCGTACGAGGAGTTCGCCCGCGACGACGACGCCTGGCTCGACGACAGCGTCGAGCACGTCGAGCCGGTCACCCCCTGACCTCACCCACAGCCACGCCCGGCCCCGCGCCGGGCGCCCGCTCCCCCGTGTCCCGCACCCGCACCCGAAGGGCTCCCCCATGCTCGGCAACACCGAATTCGAGTGGGTCTCCGCCAACGCCACACCGGTCCTGCTCTACCCCGGCTTCAGCTCCGACGACGCACTCGTCGAGCCCGGCGAGATCGTCGCAGCCGTCTACGACAGCAGCGACGGCATCGCCCTCTACGGCAACCGCGACAAGGTGCTCCACCTCCTCCTCCAGCTCGCCGAAGCCGTCCGCACCGCACCGCCCGTCCCCACCACGGAGGCGTGCATCGCGGCCACGACCGACCCCACCGCCTGGAAGCCGGGCCCCCTCACCTCCCCGCTGGCTCCGACGAGCAAGGGCTGGACCCTGTGCGGCGCCGAGTCCCACCAGCCCATCGCGGCCGACCCCCGCCTGGCGACCTGTTCCGACTGCATCGACGCCTTCAACGAGCGCGGACCACAAACCCCCCTCCGCCTCGTCCACTTCCTCCCCGCCAAGCCCTGACACCACCCCACGCCGCCCTCCTCCGGTGCCAGGCCCGCAGGGCTCGGCACCCCGACCCAAGGCCCCTCATGAACCCCACCGACGCAGCCGGCCCCCTCTTCGAAGCCCTCCTCACCGAAGCCCAGCAGTGGGCGTGCGACGACACCGAGGACCAGGAGCAGCTCGAAGCGATCGACCACGCCGACAGCCCGCACGACAAGCTCGCGCTGCTGCAGAACTCCAGCCTCGTCCCTTCCCACCTGGCCTCGGCCATCGC
>NZ_JAAAXQ010000723.1 GCF_009916105.1 Streptomyces sp. GC420
GAGCGGTGTGCAAGCTGAAGTCGCAGGTCACGGGTCTGGTGTGAATGGCGAGTTGGGTACTCGTGCCGGTCGGCGGCCGATGACCATGGCGTAGATCATCGGGCAGGTCCGGCCCCGGCGGGATGCCGGGTTCGGCTGCGCCCACGACCGGCCCCCGCCTACGATCCGTAAGCAGGTCGGCACGCTGTGAGAACGCGGGAGGGGGCCCGGGGGATGCAGGAGCGGCAGTGGATCACCGCCCGCCGGAGTGAACTGGACGCCCTCGTCGAGGAGTTGGTCAAGCGGCTTCAGGAGGTCCAGGCCGAGCGGGACGAACTGGCGATCGCGGAGCGGGTGTTGAACCGCCTGGCCGAGCAGGCCCGGGCAGATGCCGGGGCTGTCGCTCCGGCACCGGCGCAGGTGGCCGGACGGGCGGTCCTGCTCATCCCGCACCGCAGCGACGCGGCCGACGAGGGCGCGCTGCCCGGCGACTACCGCAAGATCCTGGCGATCGTGCGGGAGGCCGACGGCCCGGTGCAGGTCAGGGCGGTCGGTGAGCGGCTGGGCCTGGACGCCTCCGTGCGCGGCAAGCTGGAACCTCTGCGGGCGAAGATGACCAAACTCGCCGACCGCGGCTGGCTGCACAAGCGGGGCGACGGGCGGTTCACGGCACGTCCATAGTCACGCGGAGCGCGCCCGTAACTGACGGGCCCCCGACGGCAGTTGAGTTTGTGTGACGAAAAACAACAGTTCCGTCGAGGGCCCTGACGGCCTTGTCTACACCGCCCGACTGCCGCTGTCGAGCGCCACCCTGAACTGGCTCGCCGACCTGATACGCGGCCACCTCAAGAAGATCGGCTCACGGTGGCGCGTCCTGCCCGCGGGGAAGATCGCCACCATCGTGCTCGCGGTACTGCGCTGTGACCAGCGGCCCGGCGACCTGGCCGGCGGCAACGGAGTACACCGCACCACCGTGACCCGGTGGGTCCGGGAAGTCGTCGGCCTGCTCGCCGCCCGGGCTCCACGCCTGGACCGGGCCCTGAAGAAGATCGCCCGAATGGGCGGCGGCATCGTACTGCTGGACGGATCGGTGATCCGCACCCGTCGCAGAACCGGGAAGGAGAACCGGAAGAACTACTCCGGCAAGAACAAATGCCACGGCCTGCTCGTGATCGCCCTCACCGACGACCGGGGCCGACTGCTGTGGATCTCTGCGGCCCGCCCCGGGCGCACCTCGGAGATCACCGCCTGCCGGCATGACCAGCTCACCGCAAAGCTACGGGCGGCCGGACTGGGGGCCATCGCCGACCTGGGATTCGTCGGCCTCGACGACAGTGATCCCGGCGCCGACCCCGCGGTGATCACCGGCTACAAGGCCGCACGCAACCGGCCCCTGACCCGAGGACAGAAACTGTCCAACACCGCACTGGCAGCCGTCCGGGCGCCGGTCGAGCACGGCTTCGCCCACCTCAAGAACTGGCGTGTCCTCGGCAAGGTACGCACCGACCCCGCCTGGGCGACCGCCCTGGTCCGGGCCCTGCTGGTCCTCACCAACCGCGAAGTCGCCCGATGACCGACGATCTTCACCAAAGTCATCTGCCAGCGACCAGCATGAGCATCCCGATGCCCACGCACACCAGCCCCGTGACCAGCAACTTCAGCTTGCACACCGCTCA
>NZ_JAAAXQ010000724.1 GCF_009916105.1 Streptomyces sp. GC420
GTGCCGGGACGGCCGCCCCCGCACCGAACACCGCCGCACGGGCCGCGGCGGCCAGCGAACGGCGGTCGTGCCCCGAGGGGTCGATCGCGGGATGCGTGGTGACCCGGACGGCGACCCCGCGGGCGGCGGCGACCCGGCGCAGGGACGCCGCGAAGCTGCCCTCGCCCACATAGGCGGGGAGCGTGGTGGGGCCGCCGTGGCGGGTGTAGGTGAGGGTGACCGGGCGGACCGGGGCGCCCACGTCGAGGGCCGCCTGGAAGGTGGCCCGGCGGAACGGGCCTCCGGGCGCGGAGCACCAGGTCGTGCCCTCGGGAAAAACGATCACCGACTCGCCCGAGCGCAGCAGCGCGCCCAGTTCCCGCACGGTGTCCGGCAGGCCCCGCAGCCCTTCGCGGTCGATGAACCGGGTCCCGGCGCGCCGTACGAGCGTTCCCACCACCGGCCACCGGCCCACCTCGCGCTTGGCGAGCAGGGTGGCAGGCCGTACGGCCAGCAGCGCGAGCACGTCCAGCCACGAGATGTGGTTGGCCACGACGAGCGTGCCGGTCCCGGTGCCCGCCGTCGGCACGGCCGGCCCCTCGCCCCCGCCCAGCAGGGTGACGCCCAGGTCGGCCAGCAGGGAGCGTGCCCGGGCGCGCAGTTCCTCGCCCCGCTCGAGCCGCTCCCCGGCCGCCAGTGCCCCCGCGACCGTTCCGGCGAAGGCCGCGTACCGCCGCAGTGTCAGCGCCCGGCCGGCGTCCCGCGCCGGCTGCCCGGCGGTGACACATCCCGCCGTGCAGGGGGAGACAGCCGCCCAGGCGCTCACCGTTCCTCGCCCAGGAAGTAGCGCCGGTACCGCTCGTTCATCCGCTCCAGGTCCAGCAGCACGAAGAAGTCCGCGTCCCCGAAGTCCCGGTCGTGCGCGGGCGCCCCGCACATCCAGGCGCCGATCCGCAGATAGCCGCGCAGCAGCGGCGGCAGCGTGGCGGGGTTCGGCTCGGCGACGGGCATGCGCGGGGGCATCCAGGGGTCGTGCGGGTGCACGCGCAGCTCCGGCGGGCAGGCGTACCGCGTGGTGCCGAGCAGCCAGGCGTTGGCGGCGGCCTGCCCGCCGTCGGCGAGCGGCACCGAGGCGCAGCCGGCGAGGTAGCGGTGCCCGGAGAGCAGGACGTAGCGGGCCAGTCCGGACCACATCAGGTTGATGACCGTCCCGTCCCGGTGGTCGGGGTGCACGCAGGCGCGGCCCGCCTCGACCAGGGAGTCCTGTATGCCGCGCAGCGGGCGCAGGTCGAACTCGCCGTCGGAGTAGAGGCGCTCGGAGCGGCCGGGGGGCAGCAGCCGGTAGGTGCCGACGACTTCCCCGCTGCCCCGCTCGGTGACGATGAGGTGGTCGACGTGCTCGTCGAAGCCGTCGATGTCGTGGCCGGGGACCGGGGTGTGCAGGACGGCACCCTTCTCCTGTGCGAAGACGCGGTACCGCAGCCGCTGCGCGGCACGGATCTCCTCCTCGGTGGAGGCGATGGAGGTGACGTAGGAGCGGGTCGGCACCGCAGAGGATGCGGTGTGCATGACAGACATGGGAACGGCTCTCCGTTCATCGGAGTCGGCAGGAGCGGCGGAACCGGCACGGTCGTCGGAGCCGACGGGCCGTGTGGGGCCCGCGCCCATTGATGCCC
>NZ_JAAAXQ010000725.1 GCF_009916105.1 Streptomyces sp. GC420
GGCCCCGCCCTGCCCGCACGCCCTGCCGGGCGTGCGGGCGGTGGGCCGGTCCGGCACGGCTCACGTCCTGCCGGGCGCGGGGCGATGCGGCCTCCGGCACGGTCGTCACGCCGTGCCGGGCCTGTCCTGGCGTGCGGATGCCAGTACCGATGCCGACGGCATGGCCGTGGACCACCCGCCCCATGGCCGACGGCGCAGAGGGGCGGTACCGGCCGGCCCACGGGGCGCTCCCTCCCGCCGGTCCCTGGCCCGTGTGGCAGTTGGTGTGGCCGCCAGGGGTCAGCCCTGGACGGCCGCGGCCTCCAGGGCGATGCGGTGCTCGCCCGCGTACACGTTCATGGAGGAGCCGCGCAGGAAGCCGACCAGCGTCAGGCCGGTCTCGGCGGCCAGGTCGACGGCCAGGGAGGAGGGCGCGGACACCGCCGCCAGCACCGGTATGCCCGCCATCACCGCCTTCTGCGCCAGTTCGAAGGAGGCGCGCCCCGACACCAGAAGCACGTTCCTGGACAGCGGCAGCCGCCCCTGCTGGAGCGCCCGTCCGACCAGCTTGTCGACCGCGTTGTGCCGGCCCACGTCCTCCCGTACGTCGATCAGCTCCCCGTCCTCGGTGAACAGTGCTGCCGCGTGCAGGCCCCCGGTCCGGTCGAAGACGCGCTGGGCCGCGCGCAGCCGGTCGGGCAGGCAGGTGAGCAGTTCCGGGGCGAGCCGGACCGGGGGAGCGGTGCCGTTGTCCGTGTCGTCGATCGGGAAGCGGGCCGTGGTGCGGACGGCGTCGAGGCCGGCCTTGCCGCACAGTCCGCAGGATGACGTCGTGTAGACGTTCCGCTCCAGGGTGATGTCGGGCACCGGGACGCCCGGCGCGAGCGTCACGTCCACGACGTTGTACGTGTTGGAGCCCTCCGCCGTCGCCCCGGCGCAGTACACGATGTTGGCGAGTTCCGACGCCGAGCCGAGCACGCCCTCGCTGACCAGGAACCCGGCGGCGAGCGCGAAGTCGTCACCGGGCGTGCGCATGGTGACGGCGAGGGGCTTGCCGCCCAGCCGTATCTCCAGCGGCTCCTCCGCGACCAGGGTGTCCGGGCGGGTGCTGACGGCTCCGTCCCTGATGCGGATGACTCGGCGGCGCTCGGTGACCCGTCCCATGTTCATCAATCCCGGTTCTGTATGTGGCGACAGCCGAAACGACCCTTGATGCAGAGACTGCCATGGGTCACGGGGCTGCCGTGCGGTGAGGTGACCCGGCGATCTCCTTGTTCCGCACGTGCGGCGTGAGTGCGCGGCGCGCACCGCGGCCGGCGCGCGCGGCGGTGATGCGCCGTCCGAGCGGCCCTGTTCCCGGGTACCCGCCTCGCGCATGTCGAACTCGCTCTCGGAACCGCGCGCCCGTCGGGCACACCTCGATGCGGTTTCCGCAGAATACGAGTGCGGATCGGTCGGCGGAGCACCGTGCCCGGTGGCGATCCGGGCGGTCGGCGGAGCACCGGGCCCGGTGGCGATCCGGGCGTCGGAACCGCGGCACGCGACGGCGAGGCCCTGTACCTCGGCGCGGGCGTCCCGCACGCCTACCTGGGCGGCCTCGGCGTCGAGATCATGGCCAACTCCGACAACGTGCTGCGCTGCGGGCTCACCCCCAAGCACGTCGACGTTCCC
>NZ_JAAAXQ010000726.1 GCF_009916105.1 Streptomyces sp. GC420
CTAGTGCTGTGACCGAGAAGGTTCACCGGGTTCGAGAGTTGTGAGGGACCGGACGAACGGTTCGCGTGCTGGGGTGAGACGATCACGCCGTGACCATCCACCTCCATGACTTCGATGGCGAGCACTCGCTGACGTTGGATGCTGGCGGCCTGGCTGCCGATGCCGCAGTAGTTGCCGCCGGGCACGAGCCGAACGGGTACTTCTGGGAGGGTCTCGTGCGGTTTGCCTGGCCGGATATTGCCGAGCACGTCGATTTCGACAGCGAGGCTGGCATGTTCTGCGCGGTCGGCAGTTCGAGCGACCTCGCGCGACTCAAGACGGCCGTCGAATCCGTCATCATGAGCCCCGAGGCAGTCCGCGACATCATTGCCCGTGCGGAGGCTTCAGGCTTCGAGTTCGACGACTAATGCTGTGACTTCGCCGGGTTGAGCGGGGTCAGGCTGCGGCCGGCAGTGGCCTGCCGCCCCAGCGGAGACCTCGTTCGCTGCGGACGCGTGCGCGTTCGCGGCGCTGGGCGGCCAGGACGTCGGGGTGGCGGGCGTTCTGGTTGCGCCAGCGCAGGTAGGCGTGCAGGGCCCAGGTCTGGACGGTGTGGTTCGGATGGTGGGAGTTGGCGAGGGTGAACTGCCGCAGCGGCCCGAAGTGAGCCTCGATGGGGTTGGCCCAGGACGCGTAGGTGGGTGTGAAGCACAGCTCGACCTTGTTCCTGGCCGCCCACCTGCGGATCTTCCAGTTCAGGTGGGCGGAGAGGTTGTCCAGGATCACGTAGATCGGGCCGCCGTCCGGGCGGGCTGCTCGGATCGACCGCAGGGCGGCCCAGGTGTGGTCGATGCCTTTGCGGCGCCGGTTGACACCCCACAGCTTGTCGTCGCCGACGGAGTAGCAACCGTGGAAGTAGGTGATGCCGTGGGTGCGGCGGTAGGTGGCAGGCAGCCGGTCGGGGCGGCTCTGTTCGGCCCAGCAGGAGCCGGCGGTGGGGCGGATGCCCAGTGGCCCGAACTCGTCGAAGGCGAATGTGCGGTCAGGACGCTCGTTGACCGCGTACTCGATTCGCTCGAGCTTGGCATCAAAGGCCGGGTCCGGGGACTCCTTCCAGGTCTTTGTTCGCTGGAAAGTGATCCCCCGGCGGGCCAGTAAGCACCGCAGGGCCTCGCGGCCGATCCGGACGGGCCTGGTCATGTTCCGGCGCAGGTGGTCGGCAAGTTTGCGGACCGACCAACGGGTGAAGGGCTTGCCCAGCACGGTCGGGCGGGTGGTGGCCGTCTGGATGACGAAGTCCTCGTCGTCACTGCTCAGCAGGCGGGGACGGCCTCCCGCCCACTGAGGGTTGAGGCATGCAAGCCCGATCTCGTTGAAGCGGTGGATCACGTCCCGGACGGTGTCCTCGTCCGCCTGGACCAGCCGTGCGATCACCGGGACCGTGCTGCCGCCAGCCGAGGCCAGCAGCATCATCGCCCGCCGAAACCGCACCGAGCTCGTACTACCTCGCCGAACGATCTGCTGAAGCTTCTGCCCCTCCTGCTCCGTCAGCCTCCGGACCCTGACCGGTGGTGCCATCCCGCCTCCCCTACTGGTTGGAAGCGACATCGCTTCCAACCAGCACAACGAGCAACCCGGTGAACCTATGCGGTCACAGCACTAGC
>NZ_JAAAXQ010000727.1 GCF_009916105.1 Streptomyces sp. GC420
GCCCAGCAGCACCCGCAGCCCGGCTACGGGTTCCCTCAGCCCGGTCAGCCGGGCGCGCAGCCGCCGGCTGCCCAAGCGCCCCAGCCGGCCCCTCCCGGGTACGGCTTCCCGCACCAGCAACAGCCCGGCCACCCCGCGACTCCGAGTGCCCCGCTGCCTCCGCAGGTCCCGCAGGCCCCCGCCGGGCAGGGGCCGCAGCCGCCGCAGCCCGGGTACGGCTTCCCGCACCAGCAGCAGCCCGGCCACGCACCCGCGCCCGCGCAGGCTCCGGTTGCGCCCGACTCCCCCGCCCAGCCGGGCGCCTACGGGTTCCCCCACCAGGGACAGCAGCCGGGGCAGCCCGCGCAGCCTGGGCAGCCGACACCCCCGGCCGCGCCCGCCGCCCCCGTCGACCCGCGCACCGGCGCCGCGTGGCCCACCGTCACGCCGGATCAGCGTCAGCGGACCGTCCAGGGAGCGCCGCTCGGCTACACGGCGGCCGTCGAGCTGTCGTCGGACCGGTTGATGCGCGGCAAGCAGAAGGCGAAGAGCAGCCGCAACCCCTCCGGTGCCTCGCGGTTCAAGCTCGGCGGCAAGGCGGCCGAGGCCGAGCGGCAGCGGAAGCTCGAGCTGATCAGGACACCTGTCCTGTCCTGCTACCGGATCGCGGTGATCAGCCTCAAGGGTGGCGTCGGCAAGACCACGACGACGACCGCGCTCGGCGCGACCCTCGCCACCGAGCGGCAGGACAAGATCCTGGCGATCGACGCGAATCCGGACGCGGGGACCCTCGGCCGCCGCGTGCGCCGTGAGACCGGGGCGACCATTCGCGACCTGGTGCAGGCGATCCCGTACCTCAACAGCTACATGGACATTCGGCGGTTCACCTCCCAGGCGCCCTCCGGTCTGGAGATCATCGCCAACGACGTGGACCCCGCGGTCTCGACGACCTTCAACGACGAGGACTACCGGCGCGCGATAGACGTGCTGGGCAGGCAGTACCCGATCATCCTGACCGACTCGGGCACGGGCCTGCTCTACAGCGCCATGCGCGGCGTGCTCGACCTCGCCGACCAGCTGATCATCATCTCGACGCCCTCCGTGGACGGGGCGAGCAGCGCGAGCACCACCCTCGACTGGCTCTCCGCGCACGGGTACGCGGACCTGGTGCAGCGCAGCATCACGGTCATCTCGGGAGTCCGGGAGACCGGCAAGATGATCAAAGTCGAGGACATCGTGCAGCACTTCGAGACCCGCTGCCGCGGTGTCGTCGTGGTGCCGTTCGACGAGCACCTGGCGGCCGGTGCCGAGGTGGACCTCGACATGATGCGGCCGAAGACCCGTGAGGCGTACTTCAACCTCTCGGCGATGGTGGCCGAGGACTTCGCACGGGCCCAGCAGGCGCAAGGTCTGTGGATGGCGGACGGCAACAACCCACCGCCCCACATGGCGCCGCCGATGCCCGGGCAGCAGATGCCCGCCCCGCAGCCCGGTCCCGGCGGGCACGTGCCACAGCAGCCGTACCCTCAGCAGCCGTACCCCCCGCAGGCGCACCCCCAGGCTCCGCACGGACCGCAGGCACCGCACCCACAGGGCGCCCCGCAGCAGCCCGGCCCCCAGCAGCCGCATCAGCAACCGCATCAGCAGCCCCACCC
>NZ_JAAAXQ010000728.1 GCF_009916105.1 Streptomyces sp. GC420
CCGTCCGCGTCGCTCAGCGCGTCCTCGCGCTGGCCGCGGCGATCTGGCACAACCACAAGACCGGACAGCCGGTCATGCGATCCCTGATCGCCTACGACCACTGATCACATCGGAATGACTCGTCTAGGCTTGCGGAAGCGGTCCGGGGAGCCCGGCCGTACCCCGTACGCACCGATGAAGGAGCCACATCGACATGGCCGACTCCAGTTTCGACATCGTCTCGAAGGTCGAGCGGCAGGAGGTCGACAACGCCCTCAACCAGACCGCCAAGGAGATCTCGCAGCGCTACGACTTCAAGAACGTCGGCGCGTCGATCTCGTGGTCCGGCGAGAAGATCCTGATGCAGGCGAACTCCGAGGACCGGGTGAAGGCGATTCTCGATGTCTTCGAGACCAAGCTGATCAAGCGCGGGATCTCGCTGAAGTCGCTGGACGCGGGTGAGCCGCAGCTGTCCGGCAAGGAGTACAAGATCTTCGCGTCGATCGAGGAGGGCATCTCCCAGGAGAACGCGAAGAAGGTGGCGAAGATCATCCGTGACGAGGGCCCGAAGGGCGTCAAGGCGCAGGTCCAGGGCGACGAGCTCCGGGTCAGCTCGAAGAGCCGGGACGACCTGCAGGCCGTGATCGCGCTGCTGAAGGGCAAGGACTTCGACTTCGCGCTGCAGTTCGTGAACTACCGCTAGTCCGCCGGTACTCACACACGACGAGGGCGCACCGTGGGCCCGGCCCCGGGGTGCGCCCTCGCGCGCGTCGCGGCGGGCTCAGCGGGAGCGTGAGTGGCCGAAGAGGATGCGGTAGACGACCAGCAGGACGAGTGACCCGCCGACGGCAGCGGCCCAGGTCGGACCGTCGTAGAACTCGTTGGCGATGGGCCGGTCGAGGTAGTGGGACGAGATCCAGCCGCCGGTGAAGGCGCCGGCGACGCCGATGACGGTGGTGCCGATGAGGCCGCCGGGGTCGCGGCCCGGCAGCAGGATCTTGGCGATGGCGCCCGCGAGCAGCCCGAGGACGATCCAGCCGATGACGCCCATACCGTGGACCTCCCTTTCTGCGGTTCTGTGATGAGGGACGACGTGCGCATCGGCCGCGGTTCCTGCGGTCAGTAGGGTGCGGCGCATGACACAGGAACTGCGGCGCACGCTGGGGACGCCGGACGCCGTCGTCATCGGGCTCGGTTCGATGATCGGGGCGGGCATCTTCGCCGCGCTCGCCCCGGCGGCCCGTGCCGCGGGGGCCGGCCTGTTGACCGGCCTGGCGGTGGCGGCCGTGGTGGCCTACTGCAACGCCACCGCCTCGGCGCGGCTCGCCGCCCGCTATCCCGCGTCGGGCGGCACCTATGTGTACGGGCGGGAGCGGCTCGGTCCGTTCTGGGGCTACCTGGCCGGCTGGGGGTTCGTGGTCGGCAAGACCGCCTCCTGCGCGGCGATGGCGCTGACGGTCGGCGCGTACGTCTGGCCGGAGCAGGCGCACGCGGTCGCGGTCGCCGCGGTCGTCACGCTGACCGCCGTGAACTACGCGGGCGTGCAGAAGTCGGCGTGGCTGACGCGGCTGATCGTGGCCGTCGTGCTGGCGGTGCTGGCGGCGGTGGTCGTGGTCTGTCTCGGGTGGGG
>NZ_JAAAXQ010000729.1 GCF_009916105.1 Streptomyces sp. GC420
CCCCTGGGCCATCCCCGGCACCCCCGGCCTCGAGCACCGCATCGGCGGCATCGAGAAACAGGACGGCAGCGGGAACATCTCCTACGACCCCGCCAACCACGACCTGATGGTCCGCACCCGCCAAGCCAAGATCGACAACATCGAGGTCCCCGACCTCACCGTCGACGACCCCCACGGCGCGGCCACCCTCGTCCTGGGCTGGGGCTCCACCTACGGCCCCATCACCGCCGCCGTCCGCCGCCTGCGCGCCCAGGGCCACTCCATCGCCCAGGCCCACCTGCGCCACCTCAACCCCTTCCCCGCCAACCTCGGCGAGGTCCTGCACCACTACGACAAGGTGATCGTCCCCGAGATGAACCTCGGACAGCTCGCCACCCTCCTCCGCGCGAAATACCTCGTCGACGCACACTCCCACAACCAGGTCAACGGAATGCCGTTCAAGGCCGAGCAGCTCGCCACCGCTCTCAAGGAGGCCGCCCACCATGGCTGAGACGACGACGCCACCCACCACGGGGCACACCCCCCAGGCGCTGGCGCTGGTCCCCCGGGCCGAGGCCGCACAGTCCATGAAGGACTTCAAGTCCGACCAGGAAGTACGCTGGTGCCCCGGCTGCGGCGACTACGCGATCCTCGCCGCCGTCCAGGGCTTCATGCCCGAACTCGGCCTCGCCCGCGAGAACATCGTCTTCATCTCCGGCATCGGCTGCTCCTCCCGCTTCCCGTACTACATGAACACCTACGGGATGCACTCCATCCACGGCCGCGCCCCCGCCATCGCCACCGGCCTGGCCACCTCCCGCCGCGACCTGTCCGTCTGGGTCGTCACCGGCGACGGCGACGCCCTGTCCATCGGCGGCAACCACCTCATCCACGCCCTCCGCCGCAACGTCAACCTCAAGATCCTGCTGTTCAACAACCGCATCTACGGCCTCACCAAAGGCCAGTACTCCCCCACCAGCGAACTCGGCAAGATCACCAAATCCACACCGATGGGCTCCCTCGACGCCCCCTTCAACCCCGTCTCCCTCGCCATCGGCGCCGAAGCCTCCTTCGTCGCCCGCACCGTCGACTCCGACCGCAAACACCTCACCGAAGTCCTGCGCCAGGCCGCCACCCACCCCGGCACCGCCCTCGTCGAGATCTACCAGAACTGCAACATCTTCAACGACGGCGCCTTCGACGCCCTCAAGGACAGACAACGCGCCGAGGAAGCCGTCATCCGCCTCGAACACGGACAACCCATCCGCTTCGGCACCGGCCACTCCAAAGGCGTCGTCCGCGACCCGGCCACCGGCGACCTCAACGTCGTCACCATCACCGACGACAACCAGGACCGCATCCTCGTCCACGACGCACACAACCCCAGCCCCACCACCGCCTTCGCCCTCTCCCGCCTCGCCGACCCCGACACCCTCCACCAGACCCCCATCGGCGTCTTCCGCTCCGTAGACCGCCCCGTCTACGACAACCAGATGGCCGACCAACTCGAAACCGCCGTCGAACAACACGGCAAGGGCGACCTCACCGCCCTCCTCACCGGCAACGACACCTGGAC
>NZ_JAAAXQ010000072.1 GCF_009916105.1 Streptomyces sp. GC420
GGGGGAGGCGGCGGCGGTACGGCGCCCGAGGGGGCGCCGGCGGCCATGCGGTGACCGCAGACCTCGCACCAGTCGTCGGAACCCGACTGGTGTCCGTTCGGGCAGGTCGGCATGTCGGCGCTTCCCCCTCTCCCCTGGCCACAAAGGACCGTTTGTGTGTCGTACGTGTCGGATGTGCGGTTATTTCTTTACACGAACTGTCTTGGTCGACCGAGTCTCGAGTGTCATCTCGTCGGCCTCCGCGACCTTCGCCTTCAATCGCACAGTACCTGTCGCCGCGTCCACCACGTCCACCACCTTCGCAAGGAGTTTCGCCGTGGCTTCGTTGCCGGACGCGCTCGCGAGCTGAACGGCGCGGCCGAGCTTGGCCGTCGCTCCGTCGACATCTCCGGATTTGCGGGCATCCAGTCCCTGTTGGATGACTTGTGCCAGTTCCGCCTGGCCCGTGTAGTGCGCGACCTGCGGATTGAGCGCCGTCGAGGCCGCCATGTCGTCCGTCCACACCGCCCGTACGAGCCCCTGCGAGAGGGGCCGGGGTGCGCCGCCGTCGGGGGAGGGCAGCACCAGCGAGACCCGTGCGGCCAGCATCTCCTGCCCGACCGCCGCCTCCGGCACCTGGACGCAGATGTGGTAGTCGCGTGACTCGTCGCCCCAGGAACCGGTCGGGTAGTCCCCGGCCCGCGGACCGGCCTCGGTGCGCCGGACGGTCAGGTCCTCGACGGTCGGCGCGACCTGCTTGACGAATTTGATCTCGGCGCCCAGCGGAGTCCACAGCCGCAGCGCCACGTCCGCGACCTCCTTGCCCATCGCCGTCTCCATCATCTGTGTGAAGTCTTCGGTCAGATGGGCGGGATCGGCGACGATGTCGGCCGTGCCGAGGAGCGCCGAGGCGATCCCGGTGACCTCCTTCACCGCCCAGTCCGTCCCCACGCCGCGGGCGTCGCAGGTGAAGCGGCCCGCGCAGGCGTCCAGCGCGGCGCGCAGGTCCTCCGGGCTCTCGTGCTCGTTGCGGCCGTCGGTCAGCAGGATTCCATGACGGATCGTCACCTCGCTGGAGTGCAGCAGCCGGTCCGCCAGCCGCAGCCAGGTGCCGATCGCGGTGCCGCCGCCCGCGCTCAGCTTGCGCAGCGCCTCCTTGGCCTGCGCGCGCGTCGTGGCGTCGGCGACCGCGAGCCGCCCGTTGCCCGGATAGACCTCCCTGGCCACATGGGTGCCGTCGATCACCGCGAACGCCACCCCGTCGCGCACGGTGTCCACAGCCGCCGCCGTGGCGTCGCGCGCGTTGCGCATCTTGGCCGGCGGATAGTCCATCGAGCCCGAGCAGTCGACCATGATGACGACGGCGGCGTCCGGGCCCTCGCCGGGCGCGTAGGTGCGGGTGGACGCGGCGGTGCCGCCCAGCGTTCCGCCGCCGGTCGAGGTGACCGTGACGATCGCGTTCACCTCGCGGCCGCCCTCGGGCAGGAACTCGTTCTGGTAGACCTCGACGGAGAACTGCGGCACATGGGACTTGGAGAAATTGGCCATGGTTTCGGCTCCTGCTCGTTGAGGCTCCGTGGCGCTCCGGCAGTGGGTGGCGTGTGGTGGAAACGGGGCTGTCTCGTGGGCAAAGCCGCGGCCGGCGGGCGGCGTTGCGGCTCACGGGGTCCTGGGCGCCGGGTCCTGGGTACTGACTGCCGAGTGCTGACTGCCGAGTGCTGGGAGGGTTGGGGAACAAGCGGACAGGGAGGAACAAGGGGAGCAAGGCGGCAAAGCGGTGCGAGCCCGGTATCTCAGGCCGATACTGCCCCGTGCGGAGGCAGGCGGAACGGGAGCACGGCCACTGTTACGTTGTCGTGGCCCCCGCCCTCCAGTGCGTGCCGGACCAGCCTTCTCGCGCTGTTCAGCGGACGCAGGTGCGAGTCGGACGGCGCGACCGCCGCCATCTCCTCGGCCGCCTCCGCGTAGTTCCACAGGCCGTCGGTGCAGACCACCACCACGCCGGGCCGGTCGGGCTTGAACGAGGCTGTGTGCGGCTCCAGTTCGTACGCGTCCGCGCCGAGCCAGCCGGTGATGGCGTGGGCCCGCTCGTCGGCGTACGCCTCGGCCTCGTTCATCAGGCCCGCCGCGACCATCTGGGCCGCCCAGGAGTCGTCCTCCGTGAGCCGGGCCGCGGGGGCGGAGCGGTCGTCGGGCACCCAGTAGGCGCGGCTGTCGCCGATCCAGCCGACGACGAGCAGCCCGCCCACGACGATCGAGCCGACGATGGTGCAGGCCGGCGCGTTCTGGTGCCGGTGGGGATCGTGCTCCATGGCGCCGCCCTGGGGCCGGGCGAGGGAGTTGACCGCCTCGGCTGCCGCGACGATCGCCTCGTGCATGGCCTGCTGCGGGTGGATCCCCCGGGGCAGAGCGGCCAGCAGCGACTCGTTCGCGGTGGCCGCGGCGGCGGCCGAGGCCTCGTCCGGGCGACTGGCCGAGGAGACGCCGTCGCAGACGATCGCGACGACGGCCGGCGAGCCGTCGGGCAGCGCGGTGGAGGAGATCGCGAAGGCGTCCTCGTTGCGGTGGTGACGGAGTCCGCGGTCGCTGACCGCGGCCACGCCGCCGAGTTCCTGCTCCATGTGGTCCCGTTCCCGCGGCTGGGCATGACCGCAGTTCTCACAGTAGCCGTCGGGATCCACATGGCCCGCCCGGCACGCCACGCAGACCTTGGTCCCGGCCGGGGGAGTCGCGGAGGCGTGCGAGGCCGGCACCGCCCCCGCGCCTGACGCAGCCGGTGCGGCAACGGGCGGCGGCACGGCGGTACGGGGATCCGGCGCGGGCAGCTCGTAGTCACCGCCGTCGCTGCCGCCGACGGCACCGCTTCCGGTACCCGGGGCGTGCGGGGGCTGGGGAGTGTCGTACCGGACCGCGGGGGCAACGGGCCCCGCGCCGGACGGCGGTTGGGAGGCGTCGGCGTCCGGGGTCACCGGCCACTCGGCGGAGGCGGCGGCACTCGCGGGCCCGCGGACGGAGTACGCCAGCGCCAGCGTCGGATGGTCACCACCCGTCGAATTCCCTGCGGCGGCGGCCTGTTGGAGATCAGTGCCGCACGCACCGCAGAAGAGGTCGCCCTCCTCCAGCGGCTCGGTGCAGCTGGGGCAGGCAGACAGTCGGGGCATCTGCGACATCGATCACACCCAGGTCCGGGGTCGGAAACGGTTGGCCCGCTCCACCAGTTCGATCCTCTCCCCGCCGCTGCGCGCCAGCCTGGCCAGCGTTCGGTACGAACGCTCCAGACCCAGGCGGAGTCCCCGCTCGTCGAGCGGGCAGCCGAGCAGCACGGCCGTCGTACCGCCGTTGCCCGCGGCGCCGGGGCTACCGGAGAGTATCCAGTCGAGGGCGGTTCCCAGAACCTCCACGGACAGCCGCTCCCTGCGGACGGCGTCCAGGCCGAAGCCCTCCAGGTGCTCCACCTGCCCGGCGGCCGCCTTCAGGTCGTCCAGCAGCGGATCGCTCGCGGTGCGCCCGCGCAGCCGCGCCCGCACGGCCGCCACCCGCGCCGCCGTGTAGTGGATCGACGACTCGGGAACGGACTCCAGCGTGCGCACGGCCCCGGCCCGGTCGCCCGAGGCGAGCCGCACCCGGGCCAGGCCGAAGGCGGCGCTCACATAGCTGGGGTCGGTCGCCCACACCAGGCGGTAGTACTCGGCGGCGTTGTCCAACTGCCCCAGCACCTCGGCGCAGACGGCAAGGGCCAGCTTCGGGGCGGGCTCGCCGGGGAACGCGTCGTAGATCGCGTCGAAGGACAGCGCGGCGGTCTCGTGGTCCCCGTCCGCCAGCGCGGCCGTGCCCCTGTACCAGACCACCCGCCAGTCGTCGGGGTGCTCCTCCTCCAGCGCCAGCAGCGTGGCGTGCGCGACCGCGTACCCGCCCGTCTCCAGGTGTGCCCGCAGCTCCCGCAGCCTCAGCTCCACGGAGTCCGCGGGCGCCGCCCGCAGCGCCGGGATCAGCTCGGCGGGCGCCGAGGCGAGCAGCGCCGCGAGGAAGCCCGCGTTGGGATCGTTGGGGTCCACGCGGGGTACGGGCAGCGCGAGCGCGGTCGCGGCGGCCTCCACGGCCACGAGACCGGTGGCCTCCGCGCCCGGGGCCCGTGCACCGGGGGTTCCCCCGCCGGCGGTGTGTACGGCACCGGCCGTCGCCGGTGCCGGGAAGGCCGGCTGCGTCGGGGCGTGCGCGATCCCGGCGGCGGGCGCGTGCGCGGCAGCGGCGGGACCCGCCCCGCCGACCGTGCCCGTACGCGTGCCCGTGCCACCCACCGGGGCCGCGGCGAGCACCGCCGTACCGGCCTGCTCCGTGGCCGGCGCACCCGGCTGGGCCGGGACGCCGGGCAGGACCGGCCCGCCGCCGCCCGCGCCGACGGCGCGGCGGGCGCGGAGGAGACGGCGGCCGACGGGGACCTCGCGGGCGCCGAGGCGCGAGACGTCCGCCGACAGGGCGGTGAACAAGTCCGTGTCCGTGACGCGCAGTTCCGGACCGAACAGGGTGGACAGGGCGGGGCGCGGCCGGCCGGTCTGGAGGGCGACGACCTCCCGCAGGACGCCCGTCAGCTGCTCGGCCATCTCCTGCGCGGAGGCGAAGCGGCGGGCCGGGTCGGGGTCGGTCGCGCGGACCAGCAGCCGGTAGAAGGACTCGTAGGTACGGAAGACCTCGATGTTGTCGGGGTCGGGAAGGCTGTCCACGTACACATTGGTGTAGCCCTGGAAGTCGAAGGTCATCACGGCCAGGGTGCGGGCCACCGTGTAGAGGTCGGAGGCCACGGAGGGACCGACCTCCGCGACCTCGGGCGCCTGGTAGCCGACGGTTCCGTAGATCGCCGACTCGTCGTCGTCCACCCGCCGGACCGCGCCCATGTCGATGAGCTTCAGCTGGTCCTCGGTCTGGATGGCGTTGTCGACCTTGAAGTCGCAGTACAGAAGGTTCCTGCTGTGCAGGTGGCCCAGCGCCTCCAGCGCCTCGATGCCGTACGCGCAGGCCTGCTCCACCGGCAGCGGGTCGCGCCTGCCGTCCGGGCCGCGCCGCTCGTTCGCGATCTCCTTGAGCGACTTGCCGCCGACGTACTCCATGACGATGTAGCCGTCCAGGGAGCCCGTGCGCTGGTCGAGGTGCTCGACGAAGTTGTAGATGCGCACGATGTTGGAGTGCTCGATCTCGGCGAGGAAGCGGCGCTCGGAGATGGCCGCCAGCATCGCGTCCTGGTCGCCGGTGTCGAGCAGGCCCTTCAGGACCACCCAGCGGTCGGAGACCGCGCGGTCCACGGCGAGGTAGACCCAGCCGAGGCCGCCGTGCGCCAGACAGCCCATCACTTCGTACTGCCCGTGCACCACGTCACCGGTGTTCAGCTTGGGCACGAAGGAGTACGGGTGGCCGCACTTGGTGCAGAACCCCTCCGTGCGGCCCGGCCGGTCGCCGCGCGACCTGCCCACCGGTGCCCCGCAGTCCGAGCGGGAGCAGAACCGCTTGCGCTCGGGGACCTCGGGGTTCTCCAGCACGGCGGTACGCGGATCCGGGCGCGGCACCTGGGGGACCGACACCAGCCCCGCGCCGAGCCTGGCCCGGCCGGAGGAACTGGCGGAGGTGCCGGAGGAACGCACCGACACCGAGCGGGAGGAGCGGTTGGACAGGGACCGTGACAGCCGCCCGGAGACGGACCGCCGGGACGTCGACGAGCGCGAGGACCGAGAGGAGGACCGCGACGAGGACCGGGAGGACCGCGACGAGGACCCGGACGACCGTACGGGGCGCGGGACGGAGGACCCGGGGGAGGAGGCGGCGCCGGAGCCGGGGCCCCGGCCGCCCGTGATGCCCGTGGCCGGGGAGGCGATCGCCCCGTCGGGGGCCACCACCGGCGCCATTCCGCAGGTGCCGCAGTAGAGTTCGCCGTCTCCCATGTCCTCGTACGACCCGGCACACCCGGGCCGTACGCACCGCGCACCCACCGTCGTCATGCCTCCCCCTCGCGGTCCGCCGGCGCGCCGCCCCGGGGCGCGCGCGGAGCAAGGGCCTCGGCCGCGGCCCGCTGATAGCGCAGCACCGCCTGCTCGGCGGCGCGCAGGTCGCAGGGCGCGCTCCACAGCATCCGGCGGGCCGCGTCGTACCGCTCCATCAGCAGCGGGTCCTCCGCGTGCCCGTGCCGGGCGACCTTCGCCCTGTACGCGTCGAGCCGGCCGCGCAGCTCCGCACGGACCGCGAGCGGCGCCGTGACCGCCGTCAACGACTCCCGGGCGCGGATCAGTTCGTCCTCCGCGCGCTGCTCCAGGCTCTCCAGCAGCGGCGAGAGCCGGTGCCACTGGGACGTCCTGCGGTACTCCGCGGCGGTGGCCAGCTGCTCCTGGAGCGCGGTCGGCGGCCCGCTGACCGCGGGCACCTCGGAGGCCGCGATCTTCGCCAGCACCTCGCCGCGCGCGGCCCGCGCCTCCGCCAGCGTGCGGTCGGCGCGCGAGAGCACGTCCCGCAGATGGATCAGCCGCCGCTCGGCGTCCTGCCGCACGGTCAGGACCGCGTCGATCTCGCGGCGCACCTCCTCCAGGGCCAGCGCCGCGCGGTCGTACCGCTCGGTGTCCGGCTTGCCGCCACCGGGCGCGGAACTTCCGGTCGCGGGCCGCCAGAAGGCCAGCGGGTCCGAGATCACCTGCGCGCGCAGCGTGGTCAGTTCGGCGGTGATCTGCTCCAGGTCGTCGCCCGACGGATGCTCACCGGGCCGTACGCCGACGGAGTGCGCCAGCGAGCGGGTCCGCTGCAACTCGGCGGAGAGCAGGTCGATCCGGGCGGGAAGCGCAGACCACACGGTGTCCGCCGCCACCACCATGTCGAGGGAGCGCGCGTAGAGCTCGTTCATCCGCTCCACGAGCTCGGCCAGGGTGAACTCCTCGGTGAGCCTGGCCGGTCCGGTCAGTGAGGGCGAGGCGGAGGCGGCGGCGCCCGCGAGGGTGACGCTGCGGCCGCGCAGCAGCTCGGTCAGTTCCACCAGGTCGTCGCGGTTCGGCCAGCGCCGGCGCGCCCGCACCTCACGCGCGGCGCGGATGGCCGCCGTGTACGCGTCGAAGTAGTTCCACAGGCGGGTGATGGCCTGCTCCGTGTCGGCCCAGCGGTCCTTGGTGACGCCGGTCAGCTCCGCGCCCTCGAGCAGCCTGCGGCCCGCGTGGTCCTGCAGTGCGAGCAACGAGCTCTCGATCGCCTCGTACTCGGCGCCCAGCCGGTTCAGCGCACGGTCCACCTCGTCCCGGTCCATCACCGGCCCTGGGGGTTGCCCCGCGACGGGGGAGGGTCCAGCGACGCCCATCGATCACCTCTCCGCTCCGCTGCCGTTCGGCCAGCTCTCCGTCGTCGTATCCTTCGGTCCCACAGATCCGGATGTTCTGCGTCCGGCCACTCCGTCCGCCCGTTCCCGTCCGCCCGGTCCCGCCCGGTGCCGTCCGCGCGGTCGATTCCGCTCAATTGTCCCGGTACCTGGCGTCCGGAGGGCCGGGATCCTCGCCCATGTCGGCCTTCAGCCACTTGTCGTACGCCCGCGACCACTTCGACTCGCGGTAGTCCTCGAGGACCTGGTTGATCCGGCGCACCAGGTCGTCCGAGCCCTTCTTCACGGCGACGCCGTAGTACTCCGTGGTGAACGCATCGCCCTTGAGCTCCACCGACGGGTCCTGGGCGGCCTGGCCGGCCGCGAGGGCGTTGTCCGTCACCACCGCGTCGACCTGTCCGAGCTGGAGCCGCACCAGGCAGTCCAGCTGATTGTCCACCCTGATGATCTTCGAGCCGAACGATTTTTCCATCAGGGCGGACTCCGCGGTGGAACCGGCCGCCGCGCAGACCCGCTTGCCGTTCAGCGTCTCGTCGTATCCCTTGACCGGGGAGGACTTCGGCGCGAGGACCTGCTGGCCGGCCCGGAAGTATGCGGTGGAGAACTCGACGCCCTCCGCCTTGCGTTCGCAGCTGATCGTCATCGTGCGCACGATCATGTCGACCCGGCCGGCCTGGAGCGCGGGTATGCGCTGGTTGGTGGGGATCGCGCGGAAGACCACGTCGTCGGGGTCGCCGAGGATCCGGTCGGCTATCTCCCGGGCCAGATCGATGTCGAAGCCCTCCAGTTCACCCGTGGCGGGGTTGCGATAGCCCCAGCGGTAGCTGTTCTGGTCGACACCGACGACGAGCTTGGGCTCCTCGCCGTTCTTCTCCGCGCGCTTCCTGATGGCCTCGATGGTGGCGCCGTCCTCGCCCGAGGGCCGCAGGCTCTCGTCCGGCCTGCTGTCGTCGCATTCGGCGGCCGCGGCGGGGGCGGCGCGCACGACGCCGGTGCCGCCGGTCCGGTCCGTCTCCGGGCCCGCGCCGCCGCCCGGCGGGCCGGCGCAGAGTGAGAGCGGCACCAGCGTGACCGCCGCGGTGACGGCGCACGCCACCGCCATTCCCGCTGCTCCGCCCCAGCCGCGCAGCCTTCCCGGTCCTCGTCGCATCGCTCCCCCCTTCCTCGCCTCTCCCGCTGCCGTCACCGGTACTCCGACAGTCTGCGTCCGATGCCCAGGATCGCGCCCGCCGCGCCGAGCACGGCCAGGACGGCCGCGCCGAGCGGCAGGCCGGTGAGGGCCCCGCGGCCGTCGTTCGCCGCCTGTCTGAACTCGGACTGCTCATGACCGAGCGCCTGCGCGAGCGAGTCGTCCACCTTGTCGAACCAGTTCCCGGTGGAGTCCCTTTCGCCGATCACGTCGGCCAGGGCACCGTCGTAGTTGCCCCCGTCGTCGGCGGCCCGCGCCTCCCGGTGCTTGTCGTCCCAGCGCGACACGCTCTTCGCGGCCGCCTGCACCGGATTGCCGCCCGCCGGGTCGTCGGCGAGCTCCGCCGCCTCACCCAGCAGGCTCCCCGGTGCCGGCTTGCCGGGATCCGTACCGACCAGGGTCTCCATCTTCGCTTGGTACCCGACCTCGTAGGCGTCCATCGTCCGGCCTCCCACGGTCTCGGTGACCGCGCCACGCGCCACCAGTGTCAGGTTCTCGTCGCCGCGGGCCTGGAGCGAGGCGATCCGCGCCTTGTTGAGCACCTGCAGGGACCGGGCGCCGTGTTCGTAGGAGTCGGTGAGCTGGGCCCGCGCCACGGAATGCCCGGCGACCAGCCAGAGCAGCACCACACCGCATGCCGCCGTCGCCGCGACCAGCCCGTGGTTGAACACCCGGTTGGTGCGCAGGTAGTTGCGGCGCTGAGCCCAGGCGAGGAAGCCGAGCGCGAGCAGGCCGGTGGCCGTCGCGAAGTACGGCCAGCCCTTGGCCTCGTCGTAGTCCCGGTCGAGCCGGGCGGTCTCCGCGCGGTACAACCGGTCGGCGGACTCCAGCAGTTCGTTCTGCATCATGTCGTTGGCGTGGCGCAGATAGGCACCGCCCAGCGGCAGGCCCTGCCGGTTGTTGGCGCGGGCCGTCTCTATCAGGCCCGTGTAGACCGCGAGCCGTTCGTTCAGCCGCGTGATCTCCTCGGTCGAGGACACCGACCCCGAGCTGCCGGCCGCCGCCTTCGCCAGCTTCCGCGAGGCTTCCGCGATGTCCTTCTCGTACCGCAGGCGCACCGAGCGCTTCTCCTCGCCGCCGGCCAGGAACCCGCTCGCCGCCGTCGTGTTGGCGTCCGCGAGCGAGCGGTAGATGTCCGCCGCGTCCCTGCTCAGCGGCTGGCTGCGGTCGACGATGCTGTCCGCCGCCGAAGTGCGCTCGGACATCTCCCACGCGGTGACCGCCCCGAACGCGATCACCAGTGCCGCCAGCACCGCGCCGATGATCCGCAGCCGGCCAGGTTCCGTCGTCGCTGCCGCGCGCGCCCGGTCCACACCCTCGGACCAGGCCGTGCGGCGCGGTGGAGCGGCGGTCGGCGTGTGTGTCACTGGTCCTGACCTCCCCCTAGGCCAAAGCACCGGCAGAGCGCTTTCACCGGCACTTCAAGCAGTATGGCCGCAAGCGCCGACAACCACACCAGGCTTGACGCGATCTTGGGACCGCCCCGTCGGTCCGCCCGTGCTGCCCGGTCCGCCCGCCCCTCCTGACCATCAATACGCGAGGCGCATCCGACCGGTTCCCGGTCCGGGGCGCCGCTGCTGTTCTTACGCGCGACTGTCAGCGGCCGGGTCTAGCCTGAATTCCGTGAGCGATGTCATGGAGCGAGACGGCGCGGAGCCCGCCCTGCGGTTCGAGCGGCACCGCGTGGAGCTGACTGGTTACTGCTATCGGATGCTCGGCTCGGCGTTCGAGGCGGAGGACGCGGTCCAGGAGACCATGGTCCGCGCATGGAAGGCGTACGACCGCTTCGAGGGGCGGTCCGCGCTGCGGTCCTGGCTCTACCGGATCGCCACCAACGTCTGCCTGGACATGCTGGGCAGCGGCCAGCGCCGGGCCAGACCGATGGACCTGAACTCGCCGTCGGCGGCGAGCACCCCCATCGACTCGGGCCTGCCGGAGGCCACCTGGATCACTCCGGCGCTCGACTCCCGGGTCCTCCCGGAGGGCGGTGACCCGGCGGAGGTGGCCGCGCTGCGGGACTCGGTGCGGCTCGCGTTCGTCGCGGCGCTCCAGCACCTGGCGCCCAGGCAGCGCGTGGTGCTGATCCTGCGCGAGGTCCTGGCCTGGAGGGCGAGCGAGGTCGCCGAGTTGCTGGGCACGACGGTCGCCTCGGTCAACAGCGCGCTCCAGCGGGCCCGGGCCACGCTCGCCGCCAGCGGGGTGAACGGCGGCGGGGGCGCGGAGCAGGCATCGGCGGGCGAGCTGGACGACGAGCAGCAAAAGCTCCTCGACCGGTATGTCGCGGCTTTCGAGAAGTACGACCTGGACCTGCTCACCTCGCTGCTCCACGAGGACGCCTTCCTGCAGATGCCTCCTTTCTCCCTCTGGCTGCGCGGGCACGCCGACATCCGCGCCTGGTTCCTCGGCACGGGGAGCGAGTGCCGCGGCTCGCGCCTGGTGCCGGTGGTCGCCAACGGCTCCCCGGCCTTCGGCCAGTACCGCCCGAGCGGGCCGGGCGGGCGGCACGAGCCCTGGGCGCTCCAGGTCGTCGAGATATCAGACGGGCGGATCACCGGTCTCAACAGCTTCCTGGACACCGAGCGCCTCTTCCCGATGTTCGGGCTCCCCGACCGCCTCGATCCCTAAGGGGAGGACCTGGAGGAGGCCGCTGAGGTCGAGCAGTTCGAGGAGGGCGGCCGACGGGTTGCGCAGACGGATCCGCCGCCCGCGGCGGCGGGCCGTGACATGCAGCCGGGCCAGGGCCTCCACGGCGCCCAGGTCGGGCCGTGTGACGGCTCCTACGTCGCACACGA
Source organism: Streptomyces sp. GC420 (assembly GCF_009916105.1). GTDB lineage: Bacteria > Actinomycetota > Actinomycetes > Streptomycetales > Streptomycetaceae > Streptomyces. Next base: position 11,300 of record NZ_JAAAXQ010000072.1, read on the forward strand.
CGACCTCGGCGGGACTTGCTTCGGCCAGGGCGTCCAGCCGCGCGCAGAGCTCAGGCGCGGAACGGCGGGTCAGGGTGCCGGCTTCTATGACCAGCTCGATCGTCTCCACGTAGGGAGGACGGGCCGGGCCCGCGAAAATCATCGGCCCCGGCGCTCCGCCCGCCGCCGCCGGGCCGCCCGGCAGCGGTGGCCCCGGCACCCTGCCGTCCGTCCGCCGGACGGACGGCGGGCCGGCTCAGACGGCGGGGCCGGCGTAGTGGGCGCGCAGGCGGCGGTGGGCCTCCGGGGAGGCGCGTACGTCGTCGAGTGCGAGGAGGCCCGCGCCCAGGACCGGCGGGGCCGTGACGACGCGGGGCGTGGCCCTGGGGGCACGGGTGGCCAGGAGGGCGCGGACACGGCCGTCGAGCTGCGGGTGGCGGGCGGCCAGCACGCCGCCCCCGAGGAGGACGGGGGCCTCCTCGTCCAGCAGACCGAGCCGGCCCAGGGCGACCACGGCCATCGCGACGATCTCCTCCGCCTGCCGTTCCACGATCGAGCGGGCCACCGCGTCGCCTTCCGCGGCCACCGCGAACAGCACGGGGGCCAGCTCATGGACCCGGACCCGCCCGATCCGCCGCAGATGCAGCGCCTCGATCAGCGCGTACATCGAAGGCAGCCCGAAGTGCGCGGGCAGCGCCGCGGCCAGCGCCGTGGGGCCGCCGCGTCCGTCCTCGGCGCGGGCCGCGGCCCACAGCGCCTCCTCCGCCAGGCCGAGCCCCCCGCCCCAGTCACCGGAGAGCTTCCCGACCGCCGGGAACCTGGCGGTCCTGCCGTCCGGCAGCATGCCCGCGCAGTTGATGCCCGCACCGCACACCACGGCGACCCCGCGCGGCTCGTCCACGCCCGCACGCAGGACCGCGAAGGTGTCGTTGCGGACCTGTGTCGTGCGCGACCAGCCCCGGCCGTGCAGGGCCGTCGCCAGCTGCCGCTCCTCCACCGGCAGGTCCGCGTTGGCCAGGCATGCCGCCGCGTGCGCGGCCCAGGGGGCGCCGCCGGTCACCGCCGTGCCCGCCTCGGCAGCGGCCCGTGCGACGGTCTCGGCCAGGGAGTCCACGGCCGCCTCGGCACCGGCTCTCTGCGGCTGGAAGCCACCGCCGCGGGCGCTGCCCAGCACCGTCCCGTCCACCGGGTCGATCACGGCCACGTCCGTCTTGCTGTTCCCCGCGTCGATGGCCAGGACCGGCCCGCGGGCCGGTTCCGCCCGCGCCGGTGCCGGTGCCGGTGCCGGCACCGGCGCGGGTGCGGGTGCCGACGTGCTCATGCCCACTCCAGGTGCTCCCGGTTGTGCGCGATCAGCCGGTCGGCCAGACCGTCGGCGTACTCCCACTGCCCGATGAGCGGGTGGGCGAGCAGTGCCTTGAAGACCCGGTCGCGGCCGCCGTGCAGCGCCGCGTCCAGCGCCAGCTCCTCGTACGCCGTGACGCCGGCGACCAGCCCCGCGTACAGCGGTTCGAGCGGCGGCACCGGCAGCGGCGCCGCGCCCTCGCGGCCGACCCGCGCCTGCACCTCGACCACCGCGTCGTCCGGGAGGAACGGCAGCGTGCCCCGGTTGTACGTGTTGACGACCTGAACCGGCGAGCCCGCCCCGCCCAGCAGTGCGGCCGCGAGGTCCACCGCGGCCTCCGAGTAGTAGGCGCCGCCGCGCCGCGCCAGCAGCGCCGGCTTCTCGTCCAGCGCCGGATCGCCGTACATCTCCAGCAGCCGCCGCTCCATCTCGGCCACCTCTGCTGCCCGCGAGGGCCTGGTGCGCAGCTCGCGCACCACCTCGTCGTGCGCGTAGAAGTACCGCAGGTAGTACGAGGGCACCACGCCGAGCCGGTCCAGGACGGCGCGTGGCATCCGCAGGTCCCCGGCGATGGCCGCCCCGTGCTCGGCGATCAGCCCCGGCAGCAGGTCCTCCCCCTCAGGCCCGCCGAGCCGCACCCCCCGCTCCCAGGTCAGGTGGTTCAGCCCGACATGGTCGAGGTGCACCTCGCCGGGTGCCACGTCCAGCAGCGCGGCGAACCTGCGCTGGAAGCCGATGGCCACATTGCACAGCCCGACGGCCCGGTGTCCCGCCCGGAGCAGTGCCCGCGTGACGATGCCGACGGGGTTGGTGAAGTCGATGATCCACGCCTCCGGTGCTGCGCGCCGTACCCGTTCCGCGATGTCCAGGACCACCGGCACCGTCCGCAGTGCCTTGGCCAGCCCGCCCGCGCCCGTGGTCTCCTGCCCCACGCAGCCGCACTCCAGCGGCCAGGTCTCGTCACGCTGCCGGGCCGCCTGGCCTCCCACACGCAGTTGCAGCAGCACCGCGTCGGCGTCCGCGACGCCCGCGTCCAGGTCCGTGGTGGTGACGATGCGCCCGGGGTGGCCGAGCCTGGCGAAGATCCGCCGGGCCAGGCCGCCGACCACTTCGAGGCGGTCGGCCGCCGGATCGACGAGCACCAGTTCCCCGATCGGCAGCACCTCCCGCAACCGGGCGAACCCGTCGATCAGTTCGGGCGTGTAGGTGGACCCGCCGCCCACCACTGCCAGCTTCATGAACAATCAGCCCCTCACTCCGGTCGGGGTGATGCCCTCGACGAGCGCCTTCGGCGCGAACGCGAAGGAGAACACGAGGATCACCGGTGCCATGACCCGTACCGTGGCGGCCACGGCGGGATTCGTTCGGTGTGGCGGACGCCCCCCTTACCGCCGGGGTCGGCGGGACGGGACGCTGGTGCGGTCAGTGGGCCGAGGTGTCGAAGACCTCGTCCCGGGTGGTCACCAGGGCCGCCTCCAGCGCGCCGCGCAGCACGGTCGCCCGCTGGACCTCGCCGATGACCAGCCGGGGCCGGGAGGCGGCGAGTTCGGCGAGCTCCGCCTGCACCAGGGCGCGCAGCGGTTCGCCGCCCGCCGTGAGCACCCCTCCGGTGAGGACCACGAGCTCGGGGTCGAGGACGGCGATCACCGCGGCCAGGCCGGTGGCCAGCCGTTGCGCGTACTGCCGGAGGAGTTCCGCCGGCCCGGGGGCCTCACCCTCGGCCGCGGCCCGGGCCAGCAGCGCGGCCGCGGCCGCCGCGCAGGGCTGCTCGGGGGTGTCGATGCCGAGGGAGCGGGCCAGCCGGGCCACGGCCTGGGCGCCCGCGAGCTCCTGGTAGCCGCCGCTGTTGGCCTTCGTGACCTGCCGGACGAGGGGCGTTCCCGGCACCGGCATGAAGCCGACCTCGCCCGCGCCGCCGGTCCAGCCGCGGTGCAGCCTGCCGCCGATGACGAGCGCGGCGCCGATGCCCTCGTCGTTCCACAGCAGCACCACGTTCTGGTGGCCCCTGGCGGCGCCGAGGCGCTGCTCGGCGACGGCGGCGAGGTTCACGTCGTTCTCGTACTCGACCGGCATCGGCAGCGCCGCCGCCAGTTCGTCGAGGAGGGTGGGGGAGTGCCAGCCGGGGAGATGGCCGGCGTAGCGGAGCCGGCCGGTGCGCGGGTCGAAGGCACCGGGGGTGCCGATGACGACCCGGTGCAGCTCCGAGCGGGTCAGCCCGGCATCCTTCGCCGCCCCGTCGAGCGCGTCGGCGACCTGCCGCACGGTGCCCGACCTGGTGCCTGCGTGGCGGGTGGTGCGCAGCTCGTACCGGCCGGCCACGCGGCCTGTGATGTCCGCGACGGCGGCCAGGATCCGGTCCGGGGTGACGTCGAGTCCGCCGACGTGAGCGGCCCGGGGGTTGACGGAGTAGAGCTGGGCATTGGGGCCCGGTCGTCCCCCGGCGGTGCCCGTGGCGGCGACGAGGCCCGCCGCCTCCAGGCGGGCGAGGAGCTGGGAGGCCGTGGGTTTGGAGAGGCCGGTGAGCCTGCCGACGCGCGTCCTGGACAGCGGGCCGTGCTCGAGCAGCAGATCGAGCGCGGCCCGGTCGTTCATGGCCCGCAGCACGCGCGGGGTCCCGGGGATTCCCGGATGTCCGGCCATGACGTGTCGCACCTCACCGGGGAGTCTGTGGGGAAGATTTGTTAGGAAGGTTTCCTGTCTGATGGACGGTAGGACCGGCACGGCGGACCCGTCAATGCCGTGGCCCCCGGGTGCCGCGCACCCGTCAGTGGCGCGCCCTTCTCCGGGCCGCCGAACCGCCCGTCCGGGCAGGAGCGCGGGGCCCTCCCGGGGTGCATCCTGGAGATGAGCCTCAGGAGGTGGACACGATGCAGACGATCGTGGGATGGCACGTCGAGCTGGAGTTCCAAGAGGTCGAGAACAAGACCCATGCCGCGGCGCTCGTGCGGCTCCCCGACGGCACCGAGATGCGCGGCCACGGCCGTGCCATCCGGCACCGCGGAGACCCGGAGCAGCAGCGGGTCGGGGAGGAGATCGCAGCGGCCCGCGCGCTCAACGAACTCGCGCGTGACCTGCTGAAGAAGGCCGGTGTGGAGATCGAGGAGGCCACCCACCTCAAGGCCCACGTGGCCATGTGAGAACCGAGCCCCGGGCCGGGGCGCGGGACCGCTCAAGCCTCGGGCTGCGGGCTTCGCGCCGGGCCGCCTTCGTGGCGGGGCCGTCCTGCGCCTGGCGCCGCTTGGCGGGCGCGCCGCCGCGTGAGCGGCCCCGGCCGCCGGGCCGTCGCGCGCTACTTCGAGAGGTTCTGGCCCGGCTGGGGCGTCAGCGGGGAGGCGACCGCCGACTGCGGCGAGGCGGGGTTGGCGAGGGCCGAGGGCGGCGCCATGGAGGCCGTGGGATCGGACGCCGGTGCCTCCTCTTCCCCGGCCGCCCGGCCGCCGACGATGCGGATGCCCGCGGCGTCGAAGGCCAGCTTGATGCGCCAGCGCAGCTCGCGCTCCACGGAAAGCGCCTTGCCCGGCATGGTCTTGGCGGAGACACGGACGACCATGGAGTCCAGGAGGACGGCGTCCAGGCCCAGGATCTCGACGGGGCCCCAGAGGCGCTCGTTCCAGGGCTCGTCCTTTGCGATCTTCTCGCCGACCTCGGCGAGGGCGGCCTTCACCCGGTCCAGGTTCTCGTCGGAGCGGACCTGTACGTCGACGCCGGCCGTGGCCCAGCCCTGGCTGAGGTTGCCGACCCGCTTGACCTCGCCGTTGCGCACGTACCAGATCTCGCCGTTGTCGCCGCGCAGCTTCGTCACGCGCAGGCCCACCTCGATGACCTCGCCCGTGGCGACCCCCACGTCGATCGAGTCACCGACGCCGTACTGGTCCTCCAGGATCATGAAGACGCCGGACAGGAAGTCGGTCACCAGGTTCCGCGCGCCGAAACCGATCGCGACACCCGCGACACCCGCGGAGGCGAGCAGCGGCGCCAGGTTGATGTTGAGGGTGCCCAGGATCATCAGCGCGGCGGTGCCGACGATCAGGAAGGACGCCACCGAGCGCAGGACGGAGCCGATGGCCTCGGAGCGCTGGCGGCGGCGTTCCGCGTTGACCAGCAGCCCGCCGAGGGCGGTGCCCTCGACCGCCTGGGCGCTGCGGTTCATGCGCTCGATGAGCTTGCTCAGCGCCCGCCGGATCAGGGTCCGCAGCACCACGGCGATGATCACGATCAGCAGGATCCGCAGCCCGATGCTGAGCCACGTCGACCAGTTCTCCTCGACCCAGCCCGCAGCGTTGGTCGCCGACTCGTGGGCGTCCTCGAGGGTGACGGGGGTGACGGGTTCAGGGGATGCGGCCGAAGTGGTCATGGCTGGCCAGGGCACGGCGGGGACCTCCGGAGGGTCGGGTGGTTCGGACCGCGAGGGACGGGCCGACCAACCACACTAACGGGGCATCGTGTGGAGACCGTTGTCATGTTCGGGGGAGAGACGGTGCTCACCTGGGGATGAAAGAGGTGTGGTCGAAAACACTTTGAGGCCGTTACCCGTACGTGGTGGCGCTTCGACCAGGCATGAGGAGAGACTGAGTACAGATCGTCCCGGCGCGAGCCACGCGCCGCCGGCGTACAAGGAGGGCACCCGTGCCGCATGTCCTGATCCTCAATGCGTCGTACGAGCCGCTCGGCGTCGTACCGCTCCGCCGCGCGCTCGTGCTCGTACTCGAGAACAAGGCCATCTGCCTCGAGGAGAGCGGCGCCTTCATGCACAGCGCCACCCGCACAGTCCCCGCACCCAGCGTCGTCCGACTGAAGCGGTTCGTCCGGGTCCCCTACAGGGGGCCCGTTCCTCTCACCCGACGCGCGCTGTTCGCCCGGGACGGCGGCCGGTGCATGTACTGCGGCGCCGCCGCGACCAGCGTCGACCACGTCATCCCGCGCAGCCGGGGCGGCCAGCACGTGTGGGACAACGTCGTCGCCTCGTGCCGCCGCTGCAACCACGTCAAGGCCGACCGGCACCTGATGGAACTCGGCTGGCGGCTGCGCCATCAGCCCGCACCGCCCACCGGCCTCGCCTGGCGGATCATCGGCACGGGGCACCGGGACCCGCGCTGGATGCCCTACCTCCAACCGTACGGAGCCGAGGACGCCTTGGCCCGGATCGACGGCATCTCCGCCTGAGATCCGGGCTCACTCGTTCCCGGGCCCTTCCGCCGTTCTCCCGCCCGGCAGGGGCGGGAGAACGGCCTTGTGCGGACGCGCGGGAGCGCGGGAGCGCGGTCTCCGGCGCGTGGCGGCGGTTTCCGCGCGCCTCTGTGACACGCGCTTCCGTACATGTGAGAAATACGACGCGGGCGGTGGCGGGCGCCACTGCGGACTGCGTAGGCGCGCGATCGCCGCGTGTCCTTGGCGCCCTGTTCCGGGCCGTGTACGGCGGGAACCCGGGCGGTGTACGGCGGGAACCCGGGCCCTTCGCGGCCCGGGCGGCGTTCTTGCGGCCGTCCGCGCGATCTCTGTGTTGTTTTGCTGTCAACCACCTCAGTGGCAGCAGAATTGCGCAGGCGGCGTACCTTGTCGCCAAACGCACGTCTGCGGCTCCGCCTGATGGGTAGGGCTGCTGTATCCCCTTTCCGGACCACGGAGGTCCTGTGCCCACCGTCGAACACCCCGAACGGACCGCGTCCGCCATACCGGCGCCCGCCGCACCCGTGCCCCCCGCGCGTCCGGCCGTCGTACAGACCCTCCAGGTCCTCCAGGCCGCGCCGCCCCCGACGACGCTGACGAGCGAGCCCCCGCTCGCCGCCGCGGCGCCCCTGACCAGCGAACCGCCGCTGGCCGACGCCGCCCCCCTCACCAGTGAGCCGACCTCCGCCGCCACGGCGGCGGGACCGGAGCCCGCCGGAGTCTAGGAGCCCCCATGGGCAGAGCCGCCCTCGCCGCCCTCGCAGATCTCCACGGTGTCGCCACCACCTACTCGCCGTCCGCCGACCGGATCCTCCCGGTCCCCGACAGCACGGTCGTCGCGGTGCTCGCCGCGCTCGGTATGGACGCCTCCACCGACGAAGCGGTCCGCCGGGCCCTGGCCGCCCACGAGGAGGCCACGAGGGCGCGGCTGCTTCCGGAGACGGTGGTGCTCTGGCAGCCGGCGGCGGGCGCGACAACCCCCGGCACGTCGCCAGGGGCGGAACCCGTCCCGGCCCCGGCGCCCAAGGGGGGACCCGCGCCGACGCCGGCGCCAGGGGCGGAACCGGTTCCGACGCCGGCACCCGTGAACCCCCTCGCCGCGTTGCCGACCGGAACGCGGGTGCGGGTGAGGACCGAGCAGGGCGGCCTCGTCCAGTGGACCGCGCGGCCGGGGGCCGGCGGGACGACCGCCGGGGAGCCGGGCCGACGCCCCCACCACCCGCCGGAGCTGCCGCTCGGCGTACACGCCCTGAAGGTGCGCGCGCCGGACGGGAGGCGCGACGGCGCGACGCTGATCGTCGCCCCCGGCCGACTGCCCGAAGGGCCCGAGCGGGCGCACGGCTTCCTCGTCCAGCTGTACTCCCTGCTGTCGGCCCGCTCGTGGGGCATGGGCGACCTCGGGGACCTCGGGGAGCTGGCCGTCTGGTCCGGCCGGACGTGGGGTGCTTCCTTCGTGCAGGTCAACCCGCTGCACGCGGCCGTGCCCGGCACCCCCACCGACCCGTCCCCGTACCGGCCCTCCTCGCGCCGCTTTCCCGACCCGGTCCACCTTCGGATCGAGGACATCCCCGAGTACGCCTACCTGACCGGCACCGCCCGCGCCCGCGCGGGGGGACTGCTCGACCGGGCCGCGGAGCTGCGGGAGAGCGTCCTGGGCAAGGGCGCCCTGATCGACCGGGACGCCGTGTGGGCGGTCAAGCGCGAGGCGCTCGAGCTCGTGCGGGAGGTCCCGCTGACGCCGGGCCGCAGCGCCGCCTACCACGACTTCCTCGCCGGGCAGGGGCAGGCGCTGGAGGACCACGCCACATGGTGCGCCCTCACCGAGATGCACGGTCCCGAGTGGCGCGGCTGGCCCGAAGGGCTGCGGGACCCCCGCTCCAAGGAGACCGCCCGGGCCCGCGCCGAGCTGATCGATCGCGTCGACTTCCACTCCTGGCTCGCCTGGCTCACCGACTCCCAGCTCGCCGCCGCGCAGCGGCACGCGCACGACGCCGGCATGGCCGTCGGCCTGGTCCACGACCTCGCCGTCGGCGTTCACCCGTCCGGGGCCGACGCCTGGGCGCAGCAGGAAGCCTTCGCCGCCGGCATGTCCGTCGGCGCGCCGCCCGACGCCTTCAACTCCCGCGGCCAGGACTGGGGCCTGCCGCCCTGGCGGCCCGACGCCCTCGCCGCCTCCGGCTACGGCCCGTACCGCGGGCTGCTGCGCGGCCTGCTCCGGCACGCCGGGGCGCTGCGCATCGACCACGTCATGGGCCTGTTCCGGCTGTGGTGGGTGCCGCAGGGCTGCGAACCGACCGAGGGAACCTACGTCCGCTACGACGCCGAGGCGATGCTCGGCGTCCTGGTGCTGGAGGCGCACCGCGCCGGCGCCCTCGTCGTCGGGGAGGACCTGGGCACGGTGGAGACGGGCGTGCGGGACGCGCTCGCGGCGCGCGGGGTTCTGGGCACGTCCGTGCTGTGGTTCGAGCGGGACTGGACCGGCGACGGGCTGCCGCTGCCCCCGGCCCGCTGGCGCACGGACTGCGTGGCCACCGCCACCACCCACGACCTGCCGTCCACCGCCGCCCGCCTCACCGGCGAGCACGTCGGGCTGAGGCACCGTCTCGGCCTGCTGACCCGGCCCCTGGCCGAGGAGCAGGCGGAGGACGCGGCCGAGGTCGGCGAGTGGCTGGCGTACCTGGAGCGGCTGGGGCTGCTGCCCGAGGGCCCGGGGGACGAGGAGGGCGCCGTCCGCGCCGTCTACCGCTTCCTGCGCCGCACTCCGGCCCGCATGATCGGCGTGTGGCTGCCGGACACGGTGGGCGACCGCCGCCCGCAGAACCTGCCGGGGACCTGGGACGAGTACCCGAACTGGCGGCTGCCCGTCGCCGACGCGCGGGGGCGGCCGGTGAGCCTGGAGGACCTGGTGGCCTCGCCCCGGCTGCACGCCCTGATGTCCGAGTTCGTACCCGACGCGTAGACCGTACGGGACCCCGGGCGCGCGGCCCGGAGACCTGTTGGCTACCTTTGGGCTGTGGACAACAAGAACGCCCTGCGCGCCGGCGCCGTCGCGGCCGGTACGACGCTGATGATGCTGCTCATGTCGTCTCCCGCGTTCGCGCTCACCCGCGACGACGGTGACGACCCGGGTGCCGGCCTGAGCCTCGCCGAGACGCTCGGGTGGTTCGTGGCCCTGCCGATCGTGCTCTTCCTGGTCATCGCCGGCCTGGTGATGGTCGGCGACAAGTCCCGCAAGGGACAGCCCGAGGGGGCCCGGCAGAGCTGACCCGCCGCCTTTGAGGGCGCCAGGCCGCCGACGGCCGGGCGCCCTCCGGTATGTGCCCGCCCGGACACGGGCGGACACGGGCGGGCACGGGCCGGGGCATGGACACCGTCCCAGCGCCGGCCGCCCGCCCTGGGCGCCGCCGCCGCCGCGCCCGGCCGGCCGTTCTCCGCGCCCGCGAGCAGCAGCCGGATCAAGCCCGTTCAGCAGCTCGGCCTGTTCGCGTGAGAGCGCGGAATCCACCACCTCCCGCTGCGCGGCGAGGCCCGCGACGGCAGCCTCGTCGACGAGTTCCAGGCCTTCGGCCGAGAGCGAGACCCGTTCGGCCCGCGCGGTCGTCCACCCGGCGTCGCGGACAGCCGATGCGGGGAGAGCGTGTACGGCTCTCCCGACCTGCGCAGGGTCGCCGGTTGCCCCTCGCCGCCGAAGGACTCCCGCCGCGAACCGCGGCGGCTACGCCTGTCCGGCAGTGATCAACACCGGCCTGGCCCGCCGGCCCTGGTTCAGGGGCATCGTCCTCCTGCCCGCGAACTCCGTCGCCTTGCTCGGCCCGATGAGCCCGCAGCCGCCGCCGGCATCGGGTGGGTGGCGCCGGGCCGGTCCCCCGCTCCGGCTGCTCGGCATGGCGATCGCCCTCACCGGCACCCTGCTGGGGCCCGCCAGACCGCACCGGCCGCGGGACCCGGCCCGGCACCCGGCCGGAACCCGCTTCCGGTCCGGTGACGGGCCGTGCCCTCAGCCGGGTGCCACACGCGGTCGTCCGCCGCGCGGTGACGCGGTTTGCCGGGCCGAGGTCGCTCACTGCGCCGACGGTTTACGGGGCGGCAAGGCGGCCTCTGCCGAATCGGGCACCGCCGGCGCACTCACCGGCCGCGCGGCGGGGCGGTCGGCCCCGCCTCTCCGGCCGGCTCGGTGCCCGCACGCCCGGTCGAGCGGTCCGGCCGAGCGGGACGGGCCGAGCGGTCCGGCCGAGCGGTCGGACCGAGCGGTCGGACCGAGCGGTCGGACCGAGCGGGGCCGCGTCAGGGCCGCCGGCCGCCCCCGCGCCGGGCGGTCACCGCACCGGCACTCGCACGGGAGCCCCGGAACGGTGGAGTTCCGGGGCTCCCGTGCACGGACGTGGACGTGGCGTCAGCCCGCCGCGGCCGCTCCGGCGGCCGCGTCCGCCGCCTGCGCCTTCAGCGCACGGTCGACGCCCGCGCGGGACTCCGAGACCAGCCGGCGCAGCGCCGCGCTCGGCTCGGCGGAGGCCAGCCAGGCGTCCGTCGCGTCCAGGGTCTCCCGCGAGACCTGGATCGCGGGGTAGAGGCCGACGGCGATCTGCTGGGCCATCTCGTGCGAGCGCGAATCCCACACATCCTTGACCGCCGCGAAGTACTTCTCCGTGTAGGGGGCCAGCAGCTCGCGCTGGTCCGTCTGCACGAACCCGCCGATGACCGCCTCCTGGACGGCGTTCGGAAGCTTCTCGGACTCCACGACCGACGCCCAGGCCTCCGCCTTCGCCTGCGCCGTGGGACGGGCGGCGCGCGCGGTCGCGGCGTGCCGCTCGCCCGCGGCCGTCCTGTCCCGCTCGTACTCCGCCGCGATGGCCGCCTCGTCCGCGCGCCCGGTCGCGGCCAGCCGCTCCACGAGCGCCCAGCGAAGCTCGGTGTCCACGGTCAGGCCCTCGATGGTCCCGGTGCCGTCCAGCAGGCCCTGGAGCAGGTCCAGCTGCTCGTCCGTACGGGCCGTCGCGGCGAACGCGCGCACCCACGCCAGCTGGTGGTCACTGCCGGGAGCCGCGGCGCGGGCGTGCTCCAGCGTCGCCTCGGTCCAGCGCGCCAGGCCGGTCTCACGCCACTCGGGGGCGGCGTACTGGTCGAGCGCGAGCTTCACCTGCCGGTGCAGGGACTGCACGACACCGATGTCGGACTCCTTGCCGATGCCCGACAGCACCAGCTCCAGGTAGCCCCGGGTGGCCATCTCGCCGTCGCGGGTCATGTCCCAGGCGGAGGCCCAGCACAGGGCGCGCGGCAGCGACTCGGTGAAGTCCCCGAGGTGCTCCGTGACCGCCTTCAGCGAGTCCTCGTCCAGCCTGACCTTGGCGTACGACAGGTCGTCGTCGTTGAGCAGCACCACGGCCGGGCGCGGCTTGCCCACCAGCGCGTCCACGGCGGTGAGCTCGCCGTCCACGTCCAGCTCGACGCGCTCGGTGCGCACCAGCCTGCCGCCCTGGAGGTCGTACAGACCGACCGCGATCCGGTGCGGCCGCAGCGTCCCGCGCGGCGGAGCCGCATCGCCGGCAACCGCGCCCTTCGCGCCGGCCGGCAGGTCCGGGGCCTCCTGCTTGACCGCGAACGACGTGATCACTCCGGAGGAGTCGGTGTCGATCACCGGGCGCAGCACGTTGATGCCGGCCGTCTCCAGCCACTTCTGCGACCAGGTCTTCAGGTCGCGGCCCGAGGTCTCCTCCAGGGCGCCCAGCAGGTCGGACAGTCGCGTGTTGCCGTAGGCGTGGCGCTTGAAGTACGCCTGCACGCCGCGGAAGAACTCGTCCATCCCCACATAGGCCACGAGCTGCTTCAGTACGGACGCGCCCTTGGCGTACGTGATGCCGTCGAAGTTGACCATCACGTCGTCCAGGTCGCGGATCTCCGCCATGATCGGGTGCGTGGACGGCAGCTGGTCCTGCCGGTACGCCCACGTCTTCATGGAGTTGGCGAACGTCGTCCACGAGTGCGGCCACCTGGAGCCCGGCGCGTAGGCCTGGCAGGCGACCGAGGTGTAGGTGGCGAACGACTCGTTCAGCCACAGGTCGTTCCACCACTCCATGGTGACGAGGTCGCCGAACCACATGTGGGCCAGCTCGTGCAGGATGGTCTCGGCCCGTACCTCGTACGCCGCGTCCGTCACCTTCGAACGGAACACGTACTGGTCGCGGATGGTCACCGCGCCCGCGTTCTCCATCGCGCCCGCGTTGAACTCCGGCACGAACAGCTGGTCGTACTTGGCGAACGGGTACGGATAGTCGAACTTGTCCTCGAACCACGCGAAGCCCTGCCGGGTGACCTCGAAGATCGCGTCCGAGTCGAGGAACTCCGCGAGCGAGGGCCGGCAGTAGATGCCCAGCGGCACGGTGCGGCCGTCGCTCTGGTAGCTGCTGTGCACGCTGTGGTACGGGCCGGCGATCAGCGCGGTGATGTAGGAGGAGACGCGCGGCGTCGGCTCGAACTCCCAGACGCTGTCCTTCGGCTCGGGCGTCGGCGAGTTGGAGATCACCGTCCAGCCCTCCGGTGCCTTCACGGTGAACCGGAAGGTCGCCTTGAGGTCGGGCTGCTCGAACGAGGCGAAGACCCGGCGCGCGTCCGGCACCTCGAACTGCGTGTAGAGGTACGCCTGCTGGTCCACCGGGTCGACGAACCGGTGCAGGCCCTCTCCGCTGTTGGTGTACGCGCAGTCCGCGACCACCTTGAGATCGTTCGGCCCTGTGTGCAGCGGGCCCAGCGTGATCCGCGAGTCGGCGAAGACCTCGGACGGGTCCAGCGGCTCGCCGTTGAGCAGGACCTCGTGGACCTCGGGCGCCACCAGGTCGATGAACGTCGTGGCCCCGGCCTCGGCGCTCTCGAAGCGCACCGTGGTCACGGAACGGAAGGTGCCCCCCTCCTGCGCGCCGCTCAGGTCGAGATCGATCTCGTACGAGTCGACGGTCAGCAGGCGCGCTCGCTCCTGCGCCTCTTCGCGTGTCAGGTTCGTGCCAGGCACGTGGGCATCTCCTCGGTATGCGGACTTTTTGGCCATCCTTCCACGCCGGACCGTCGCGCGACCGAGGGATTTCCCGCGTGTGCACCCCGGCGGCGCACGGCTGGGACCGATGCCGCGTCCGGGCGGCACCCGGCGCTCCGGCCGGGCGGAGACGGCAGGGCGGCGCGGGGGCGGACCACCTGGGTGGTCCGCCCCCGCGCCGTACGTGTGTCCTGCCGCCTCAGCTCTTCAGCTCGGCGGCGACCAGCTCCGCGATCTGCACCGCGTTGAGCGCGGCGCCCTTGCGGAGGTTGTCGTTGGAGATGAAGAGGGCGAGGCCGTTGTCGACGGTCTCGTCGGAGCGGATGCGGCCCACGTAGGAGGCGTCCTTGCCGGCCGCCTGGAGCGGCGTCGGGATCTCGGACAGCTCCACGCCGGGGGCGTCCTTCAGCAGCTCGTACGCGCGCTCCACGCCCAGCGGCCGCTCGAAGCGGGCGTTGACCTGGAGGGAGTGGCCGGAGAAGACCGGCACGCGCACGCAGGTGCCCGACACCCTGAGCTCCGGGATCTCGAGGATCTTGCGGGACTCGTTGCGGAGCTTCTGCTCCTCGTCGGTCTCGAAGGAGCCGTCGTCGACGAGCGAGCCCGCGAGCGGCAGCACGTTGAAGGCGATGGGGCGCTTGTAGACGGCCGGCTCGGGGAAGTCGACGGCCCCGCCGTCGTGGGTGAGCTCGGCGGCGTGGTCGACGACCTTCTTGACCTGCCCGTCGAGCTCGGCGACACCGGCGAGCCCGGAGCCCGACACCGCCTGGTAGGTGGTGGCGACCAGCGCGGTCAGCACGGCCTCGTCGTGCAGCACCTTCAGCACCGGCATCGCGGCCATCGTGGTGCAGTTCGGGTTGGCGATGATGCCCTTGGGGCGGTTCTTGATCGCGTGCGGGTTGACCTCGGAGACGACCAGCGGCACCTCGGGGTCGCGCCGCCACGCGGAGGAGTTGTCGATCACCACGGGACCCTGGGAGGCCACCTTCTCGGCGAGGGCCCTGGACGTGGCCCCGCCCGCCGAGAACAGCACGATGTCGAGACCGCGGTAGTCGGCCTCCGCCGCGTTCTCCACGGTCACGGGGGTTCCCTGCCAGTCGACCGTGGAGCCCGCGGAGCGTGCGGAGGCGAACAGCCGCAGCTCGTCCACCGGGAAGTTCCGCTCGGCGAGGATCTTGCGCATGACTCCGCCGACCTGTCCGGTGGCTCCGACGATTCCGACCCTCACGGTGACTCCTTACGGCTCTGACCTACGTACGCGCGGGCAATCCGCCCCATCATGCGCCGCTGCCCGGCTGCCTTGTCCAATCCATTGTCCGCGGATCGGGACGAAGGCCCCCGGGCCGAACGTTTTGCGGTGCTGCCGCGTCTGAGGAGAGATCCACGCGGGAGGGAGGCGCGGTGCTCTCACGGAGAGGACGCCGGGGGCCGGGGGAGGATCCCCTTGACATGGGGGAGGCCGGGGCCGGCTGGGACGCGTCGGCCGTGAACGCCGCCGCGGCGGGCCTTCGACGGGCACGACGAAGCCGGGCGTGGCGAGCACCTTCCGCCGGAAGTTGGGGCGGTCCAGGACGGTGTCCCAGACGGTCTCGTACACCCGCTGGAGCTCGCCGAGGGTGAACT
>NZ_JAAAXQ010000730.1 GCF_009916105.1 Streptomyces sp. GC420
CCTGATTGCCCGTCAGCCGGAGGCAGCCCCCACCGGCCCCTCCGCCCTGCGCGATACCGCCGATCCCGGCGAGCGCGCCCGGCGTCCCGGAGTAGCAGATTGGCGTGTCCCCGGAGGTCATGACGACCTGCCCACCGGCCCCGCCGTTCGCGGTGCACACACCGCCGAACGACGAGTTGCCGCCGTTTCCGCCGTCGACCGTCGCGGTGCCCGCGATGCCACCCGCCCCCACGACGATCGTCTCCGTAGCACCCAGCGCCGACGCCTCGATGAGCCGTTCCGCGTAGCCGCCCCCGGCACCACCCGGCGCGCTCACCATCTGGTTCGCGTTCGCCCGCGCGCCCGCCGCGCCGCCCCCGGCAGCCTGGACCTGCACGAAGATCCTGGCGAGCCATTCGTAATCGCCCTTGCTGAACTCGTGAGTCCCCGGCTCCTTGAAGTACAGGACCTCGCGGAGCCCGAGACTGCCCGGGACCATCGTCAGCCGGCCGTCGTCCCCGACGTCGAAATAGCTGTCGTCCACACAAACGCTCGCCATGAGTGCGCTCCAGGCAGAGGAGAGACGGCCCGGCCCACAACCAGCGGCACGAGCAGCAGGTTAGCCGTCGCGCTGGCATCCCTGTCCCGGACAAGTCGCTGACCAGGCCGGACAGCGTGCCGACTGTCCGGGACATGCCTTTCCCCTTGTCCCACCTGAGCTACGTCAGCAGGGTTCGGAGGGTCTTGCCGACTACAGGTCCTGCCCACGCAAGACGTGAAACCGATCCGTTCGTCAACCCCAAGGGGGCCTTCCGATGAATCCAAGGCGCGTACTTCTCGCGGCAGCTCTGGCATGCGTGACGCCGCTGGCTTTCGCCACCTCCGCCCACTCCGCCTCATACGAGGAGGACTGGGGCACCCTGACCGCCTCAGAGGGATGCGGCGACATCGTCCGGCTCGGAAACGACGACAGTGATGGCGGGTTGGGCTGCTTCGAGCGCTACGGCGACGTCTTCCGCGTCTGGGCCGGCGACCACGCGGACGGCAGTCCCCGCGTGTACTGGATCAACGAGCTCAAGAACTCGAGCGGAGTCTGGACAACCTACCGCGAAGGCGTCTGCTACGGCGAGTGGTACAGAGACTCCTGGGTGTACTGCAACAAGGACTTCTACGAGAACAGCA
Source organism: Streptomyces sp. GC420 (assembly GCF_009916105.1). Classification (GTDB taxonomy): domain Bacteria; phylum Actinomycetota; class Actinomycetes; order Streptomycetales; family Streptomycetaceae; genus Streptomyces. The sequence goes on from NZ_JAAAXQ010000730.1 coordinate 1,162, forward strand.
CCTCTCCCAACAAGCTGGGTGGGCAGGGGAGCCGCATCAAGTTCGCGTACTACGACTCGGCAGGCATGACGAGCTACGCCACGGTCGTCAACGACCAGTAAGACCGCCCTTGGGGGAGGCATGCACCGCTACCTGCGTTCGTCCACGCGTGGTCGAGGCCGCCTGGGGCTGTGCGTGCCTGCCTTCGCCGGGACGAACGGAGCCGCCGCGTCTGGGACCCTGCCGCCGCTTTGCGCGCCGCTCCCGCCGGGGACAGGGTCACGAACTAGGGTCCGTCTTCAAAGATCGCTAGATGGTGGATCATGGTGGCGTGATACGCCGTCACGAACTCACCGACCAGGAGTGGGAGTTGCTCGCTCCACTCATACCGCGGGCCAAGACGGGACGACCG
>NZ_JAAAXQ010000731.1 GCF_009916105.1 Streptomyces sp. GC420
CGGCATGAACGGGCGGTCGGGGGGAGTCGGCAGACCGGGGCCCGCCGCGTTCCCTGTCCCGTCGCGGCGGGCCCCTCAGTGTCGTCAGTGTCGCGGTGGCCCCTCAGTGGCGGCGGCCGCGCAACCTGCTGAGCGCCTGCCTGGCCTGCGCCCGCCGCCGCGGATCGGCCGCGGCCCTGCGGCCCTGTTCCGTCAGGCGGCGCCCCTGCGGGCTGCGCGCGAACGCCTTGATACGGCTGATGATGCCGGCCATCTGCCTCTCCTCTTCCCTACCCTGGCGCTGTGTCTCGATCGTCCGACATCTACCCGCGACGGGGACCGGCAGTCCGGCCCGGACCGGCCCGGAGCTCCCACCCCGCGACCGCGCCCCGTCGTCTCCTCACCGTCAGTCGTCGTCGTAGGAGGCGGTGGTCCGCTCGGTGAGCATCTCCAGCAGTGCGGCGTCGCCCCGTTCGGCGAGGAGCTGGCGCTGCTGGTCGGCGGCGGTACCCTCCTGAAGCAGCCGGTGGACCAGCGAGCCGACCTCGCGGCCGTCGCCCGACTCCTCAAGTGCGGGGCCGATGTGCTCCATCAGGTCGCTGATGACGTCACCCGCCTTGCGGCGCTGTGCGGTGAGCGAATCGATCAGGTAGTCGCTCACGCCGTGCCGCGCCGCGTACCAGTTGGCGGCGGCGAGGACCTCGGGGCGCGGCTCCGGCTGCGGCAGACCCTCGCGCTCCTGCCGTACGGCGGTGCTCACCAGGGCGCGGCAGATGCCCGCGAGCATGACGGCGCTGTCGACGCGCAGCTGCACGTCCATCGCCCGGATCTCCACGGTGGGGTACTTGGCGGAGAGCCGCGCCTGCCAGTACAGCTGGCCCAGGTCGTTGACGACGCCGCAGGCCAGGAGGTCCCGTATCCGCAGGTCGTAGTCGGCGACGCCGGTGAACCGGGGCGGCGGTCCGCTGACCGGCCAGCGGCCGAAGACGACGGTTCGCCAGCTGGCGAACCCGGTGTCCGTCCCGTGCCACATCGGGGAGTTGGCCGACATGGCGGCCAGCAGGGGGAGCCAGGGCCGCAGCCGGTTCAGCACCGCCACCCCGAGTTCGCGGTCGTTCATCGCCACGTGGACGTGCATGCCGTTGATGAGCTGTTCCTCGACGAGCAGCCGGCCGGTTTCGCGCAGCGCGCGGTACCGGCCGCTGTCGGTGATGGGCACGGGGCCGAGCGGCTCGAACGGGGCGGCACCGCTCGCGACGATGCGGCAGCCGGTCTTCTCCGCGGCCGTTCCCAGGGCGTGCCGCAGACGCAGCAGATGGCCGCCGATCTCGTCCAGATCGGTGCAGACCGGCGTGGCGATCTCGACCTGGGCCTGGAGGAGTTCCCGCTGGACCTCCTCGTGGCCCAGCGCGGCCTGCAGGTCCGCGGCGGCGCGGACCTCTTCGGCTCGGGGCACGGGCCGTCCGCTGACCGGGTCCAGGAGGAGGAACTCCTCCTCCACTCCGAAGGTGGTCACGGGACGCGGCCTCGCGGGCGGGCCACCGGGGGCAGGGGACTACGGGGGCTACGGG
>NZ_JAAAXQ010000732.1 GCF_009916105.1 Streptomyces sp. GC420
GGGGCCCGGATCTCGGCGGGGAAGTTCGGCAGCGTCGACAGATCGTTGCCGAAGGACGCCGTCTCCGAGGTGAACCGGTCACCGGTGAGCTGCATACCGTCACCGGAATCCCCCGCGAACCGGATGATCACCCGGTCCAGACGACGTACCTCCTTCTCGGTTGAGTAGTCGCCCTGCGGCTTCCGCTGCTCACCGACGACAGCTCCGTCGGCCTGCTCATCGGCTGGGCTGCTGACCTGGGTCACTGAACTGGACCTCCCTCGAGGCTCGGGGCCTCCCCGCCGCGGACGGGGACAGGCGTGGGAGCAGACCGACCCGTCGGTGCTCCCGATGTCCACCCTACGTCGGTAAGGGTGGCCTTCCCTGGATCGATCGCATAGTGGACTCAACTATGAGACGCCTCTCCGGCCCGATTCGCCATGACCGCGGCCCGGCATCCACGCACGTACTCCCCGGTGAGCGCTTTCGGCCCGGGCGTCCCGAGGGCGTCAGGAGTTGAGATAGGTGAGGACGGCCAGCACGCGGCGGTGGTCCCCGTCACTCGGCGACAGCCCGAGCTTCATGAAGATGTTGCTCACGTGCTTCTCGACCGCTCCGTCGCTGACCACCAGCTGCCGGGCGATCGCCGAGTTCGTACGTCCCTCGGCCATCAGGCCGAGCACCTCGCGCTCGCGCGGTGTCAGCGCCGTCAGAACGTCCTGCTTGCGGCTCCGTCCCAGGAGCTGGGCGACCACCTCGGGATCCAGCGCCGTCCCTCCGGCGGCCACCCGGACGACCGCGTCCACGAACTCCCGGACCTCGGCCACCCGGTCCTTGAGCAGATACCCCACCCCATGGCTCGAACCCGCCAGCAGCTCGGTGGCGTACCGCTCCTCCACGTACTGAGAGAGCACCAGCACCCCGAGCCCCGGGTGGTCCCTGCGCAACTGCACGGCGGCCCTGACCCCCTCGTCCGTGTGGGTCGGCGGCATACGCACGTCGGCGACCACCACGTCCGGCAGCTGTTCCTGCCCCGCCAGGTCCCCGACGGTCTTGATCAGCGCCTCCGCGTCCCCCACACCGGCCACCACGTCATGGCCCCGGTCCGTCAGCAGCCGGGTCAGCCCTTCCCTGAGCAGCACCGAGTCCTCGGCAATGACCACCCGCACCCTGTCCTCCACCTTGCTTGCCCCCCAAGCCTTCCGACCGGTCCGGTCCGACTGGTCCGTGGCTCACCAGCATTCCAGCTTTCGGTGCCGACGTGGGGGGCAATGGACGCGGGGGCAGAGGGCATCGGACAGAGGGAGGGCATCGGGCAGAGGGCGTGGGCCGGCCGCCCGGCCGCAGTCGCTGGGCGGCCGCTCAGCCGCGCCAGGGCAGCTCGGCGGTCACCGTCGTGCCCGACCCCGGGGGGGAGGTGACGACGAGGATGCCGTCCACGGCCCCGAGCCTTTCGGCGAGGCCTGCGAGCCCGGAGCCCGTGTCGAGGCCGGCACCGCCGCGGCCGTTGTCGCGGACCTGGAGCATCAGCCGCTCGCCCGTGCGCCATACGTCGACG
>NZ_JAAAXQ010000733.1 GCF_009916105.1 Streptomyces sp. GC420
CCTGATTCGAAAATCCCCCGTCTCGTGTCCGTAGTCGCTGGTCAGGCAGCTCCTTCTGCTTGGAGGGTCACTTGGTAGCCGAGTTGGTTGAGCTGGCTCACCAGGCGTCGGGTCTGCCTGGCCCGGCCGGTGCGTTCGAGGAAGTACTGGCCGCCGAGGTCGGCGTATTCGGTGTCGTGGGTGAACATGTGCCAGACCGCGATCAGGATCGAGTGCTCCAGGGCGACCAGGGCTCTCTTCTTGCCGCGGCGGGCGACGATGCGCCGGTAGCGGGCGGCGAGGTAGGTGTCCTTGGTCCGTGCGGCGGACACGGCGGCCTGGCCGAGGGCGGCCTTGAGCCAGGGGTCGCCGTGCCGGGTCTTGCCGCTGCCGGTCCTGCCCCCGGACTGGTGGTTGCCTGGACAGACGCCGGCCCAGGAGGCCAGGTCGGCCGCCGACGGGAAGCGGGCGATGTCGTCGCCGATCTCGGCGAGGATCACCTGTGCGGCGCGTGTGTCGACGCCGGGGATGGTCACGAGGAGTTCGATGCGGCGGCGAAAGGGCTGCAGCATCACCTCGATGTGCTCGCTCAGGCGCGTCTCGGTGGCGGTGCAGGCGTCGATCCGGTCCAGCATCGCCCGGGCCAGGAAGGCGTGGTGGGCGGTGAAGTTGCCGGTCAGGGCCTCGACGAGGGCGTCGGTCTTGCGGCGCATGCTGCCCTTGGCCAGGTCCGCCAGGACGTGCGGGTCGCGTTCACCGGCGATGAGGGCCTCCAGCATCGCGCGGCCGGAGACACCCAGGATGTTGGAGACGGTCGCGGACAGCTTGATCCCGGTGTCCTCCAGCAGCTTCTCCAGCCGCTGGGTCTCGCGGGTGCGTTCGCGGACGATCTCGGTGCGGTAGCGGGTGACGTCCCGCAGCTGCCGGATCGGCTCCGGCGGCACGAACGAGGGGCGGACCAGGCCGTGTTCGACGAGCTTGGCGATCCACTCGGAGTCCTTCACGTCGGTCTTGCGACCGGGCACCGACTTCATGTGCCTCGCGTTGAGCAGCCAGCATTCGATGTCGTGCTCCAGCAGGTAGAACACGGGCTTCCAGTACACGCCCGTGGCTTCCATGCCCACCACGGTGATGCCCTCGGCGAGCAGCCAGTCCCGCATCGCCAGCAGCCCGGACGTCACCGCGGAGAACGTCCGCACCTCGCTGCGACGCCGCTTGCCGCTGCTCGGGACGCGGATACAGACCTTTACATCGACCTTGCTGATGTCGATCCCCGCGCAGCGTTCGTGGATCACGTCCATCCCGTCGGCACCCCCTCCAGTCGTCGGCCGCGAGCACGCGACCGTCCGGCGGGGGTCCGGCAGGCGGAAGAGTCTGATTCACGTGCTCGGAGCAACACATCCGGGTGCCTGTCGATGGACCCCCAGCGTCCTACTGACCCACGGGCTCGGAACGCGCCAAGGCGACACGACGTCCGCCGGACGACCACACACCGATTTTCACGCACACAGGGTGTCGCCGTCAGGCGACCGGATTACTGACCC
>NZ_JAAAXQ010000734.1 GCF_009916105.1 Streptomyces sp. GC420
TGCTCGGCGTGAGCGTGTTCGGCGTGCTCGGCGTGCTCGGCGGGAGCGGGTTCGTCGCACCGGTGCGCGACGTCTTGCATGTGGTCGCCGTTTGCGTGTCCGTCACACCCGGCGCGGAAACCGAGCTGGGCGGCGTTCCTGAGCAGGGCGCGGGCGCGGGAGTGGGCGTACCGGACGCGGAAGAGGGGGTTGGTCTCGCTCTGCACCAGCAGCTCCGCGGAGAGCCGGGGACGCTCGTTCGGGGCGGTGCGGAGCATGCCCCAGCGGGCGGCGTCGGTACCCAGGCGGGTGAACACGTCCCGGTCGCGGGCGGGGAGGGCGACGACGCGCAGCCGCTCCTGGCGGCCGTCGTCGTGGCCCTGGTGGCCGTCGGGACCGACGCTGGTGCGGGCGAGCGCGCCCTGGGTGCGCAGGAGACGTACGACACAGTCGGTCACGACGCGGGTGCGCAGGTCACCCTCGCTCGGAAAGCTCAGGACGACGCCCTCGAGGGCGTCGCCGTACCCGTACCGGTCGCCTTCGCGCAGGACGCGCGCCACGAGCTCGGACGTGGACAGGGCGGCGAGGGTGAAGTTGAGGAAGCCGGGCCCGGTGATCTCGACGCCGGTGATGCCGGGCGCTCCGGCGATCCTGGCCGCGAGCAGCTCGGCCACGTCGCGCGGCGGAATCCCGGAGGCGGCGCCCACCTTGAGGGCGATGTTGCTGGCGTAGTCCCCGCGGCCCCCGGGCCTGGGGCGCTCCACGATGACCCGCTCCGGCACGGCGGCGGTCCGCAGGGCACCCTCGTCCACCGCGCTGCGCACGGCACGCAGGACGGTACGGGAGAGCTCGGCGGGGGTCACGGGACAAGGGTAGGGGAGAGACGGGGTGGCGCCGCGAACCGGTTTCCGCGATGTGGGACACAGCGGGCTGTGACCTGTGCGAGCGGTGGTGCCGGGCGTGTCCCGAGTGACAGGGGAGCCGCGCAACGAAGACAGCCGTCTCCGCCTCAGGCCCGGCCGGCGGCCGGCTCGGACTCCCCCGCCTCATGCCTGCCGTCGATCGACGGCGGGTCCTCCCGGTGCTCGCCGCGACTCCCGTCGCGGTGCATCAGCCGGCGGACCAGCCGCACCAGCTCGGCAGGCTCGAAGGGCTTCGCGAGAAAGGCGTCCACCCCTACGTCGAGCCCCTGCTCCACCTCGTACTGGGTGCAGGCGCTGATGATCGCCACCGGGAGATCCCGGGTCCGCGGATCCGACCGCAGCCGGGCGGCGGTCCGCATGCCGTCCAGCCGGGGCATCACCACGTCCAGCGTGACGACGTCCGGGCGGACCCTGTGGACGATTTCCAGACACTCGGCACCATCGGCCGCGGTCACGACCTCGAAGCCCTCCAGCTCAAGGTTGACCCTGATCAGCTGCCGGATGACCTTGTTGTCGTCCACAACAAGCACCCGACCATATGCGCCTGGCACAACTCGAGAGTAGGTCCGTCCCCGCCACCGCGTCCGGCTTTTCCCGAAACCACCCCCACCCGGGGGTACC
>NZ_JAAAXQ010000735.1 GCF_009916105.1 Streptomyces sp. GC420
GTGTCCGTGAGTACGAGCATCACCCCCGCAGCCCCCGTACCACTCCGCAGACGAGGCCCCCTCCTGCTGGGTGCCCTGGTCGTCACCGCGCTGGCCGTCGTCGGCGCGCTGCTCGGCGGCGCCGGCAGCGCCCGCGGCGCCGTCCCGCCCACTCCCACCGGCTGGAACCTGGCCTGGAGCGACGACTTCAACGGTTCGGCCGGAACCCTGCCCTCCTCGTCGAACTGGCAGATCGACACCGGCCACGGATACCCGGGCGGCCCCGCCAACTGGGGCACCGGTGAGATCCAGAACTACACGGACTCCACCGGCAACCTGAGCCTCGACGGCAACGGCAACCTCCGCATCACCCCGCTCCGCGACTCGGCGGGCAACTGGACCTCCGGCCGCATCGAGACGAAACGGGGCGACTTCAAGGCCCCGGCCGGAGGCACCCTGCGCATCGAGGGCCGCATCCAGATGCCCAATGCCACGGGCAACGAGGCGCTCGGCTACTGGCCCGCGTTCTGGGCGCTGGGATCGCCGTACCGCGGGAACTACTGGAACTGGCCGGCGATCGGCGAGTTCGACATCATGGAGAACGTCAACGGCATCAACTCCGTGTGGGGCGTGCTCCACTGCGGGGTCAACCCCGGCGGCGACTGCAACGAGACCCAGGGCCTGGGCGCGAGCCGCGCCTGCCCCGGCTCCACCTGCCAGTCCGGGTTCCACACCTACCGCTTCGAGTGGGACCGCTCCGTCACCCCCAACCAGCTGCGCTGGTACGTGGACGACCAGCTGTTCCACAGCCTGGCCCAGGACCGCTTCTCCGCCACCACATGGGCGAACATGACGGAGCACGCGGGCTACTTCATCCTGCTCAACGTCGCGATGGGCGGCGCCTTCCCCGACGGCGTCCAGGGCAGCGCCACCCCGACCGCCGCGACCGTCCCCGGCCGGCCGATGGTCGTCGACTACGTCGCGGTGTGGACGCGCGGCGGCGGCTCAACCGACCCGACGGACCCGCCCGCCGGCTCCAGCCGCCTCAGCCTGCGCTCGGGCGGCGGCCTCGGCGACGCGGAGGCCGCCGCCTCCACGGTGACCCTGGCCTCCGCGGGAGGCGCCAACCACGACGGCACCCCGAGCAGTCCGCAGACCTTCACCGCGTCCGGCATCACCAGGACGTACGACGGCGGCTCGACCTCCTTCGACCTGTTCGTGGACGCCGGGACGACCGTCGCCAACGGGCAGCAGGTGCGCATCAGCTACGACCGGACGGGCGACGGGACCTGGGACCGGACGGAGACGTACAACTACTTCGCCACCGACCCGGTCCCCGGCTACGAGCACTACACCCAGTCCACGGGCCTGAAGTCGTCCACGGGCAGCCACGGGAACCTGACCAACGGCAAGGTGCGCGTCGAGGTCTGGAACGCCATCGGAAACGGCTCCAGCACGGTCGGCACCGGCAACCAGTCCTACGTCCGGATCCCCTTCGGCTGACCTCCTCCGCCTCCCGCCTTCCCGGCCTCTTCCCCTCTCC
>NZ_JAAAXQ010000736.1 GCF_009916105.1 Streptomyces sp. GC420
ATGGGTCCCGGGTTTCCGGCGGCGGCCGGTGTGGCCGCCGCCGGGTGACGCGGAACCGTTCGGGCCGTGCGGGGCGGTGCCGGTGGTGCCGGGTCACGGTTGCCGGGTGTGCCGGTCAGGCGTTGGCGGACTCCGTCTGGACCAGCCAGGCGCCGTAGCCGCCGAGGAGGTCGGAGACGTCGGTGTGGCCGGTGTGGCGCAGGAGGCTGGCGGCGATGGAGGAGCGGTGGCCGCCGGCGCAGTGGACGACCAGGGGGCGGTCGGCCGGGAGCTCGGCCGTGCGCTTGGGCAGTTCGGCGAGCGGGATGTGCACCGAGCCCTCGATGAAGCCCTCCTCGCGTTCGCCGCCGCCGCGGACGTCCACGACGACCGGGGGCCGGTCGCCGGCGAGGGCTTCGCGGAGCTGGTCGACGGTCAGGCGGCTGGCCTGGGTCAGCTCGTCGGCGATGGCGGGGAAGGCGCCCTCGGGCTCGCGGAGGTAGCCGGTGACCTTGTCGAAGCCGATCCGGGCCAGGCGGGTGACGAGTTCCTCCTCGCGGTCCTGCGGGGCGACGACCACGACTTCCTGCTCGGGGCGCACGACGGTGCCGGCCTGTTCGGCGAAGCGGCCGTCGGCGGGGACGTTGACGGAGCCGCGCACGTGTCCGGCGGCGAACTCCTGCGGGTCGCGGCCGTCGACGACGACCGCGCCGGCGGCGCGGCGGGCGAGGAACTCCTCGGTGGACAGCGGCCGCGGTGCGTGGGCCGGGTCGAACAGGTCGTGTTCCTTGCGGTTGAGGATGGCGTCGTAGACGAAGTAGCCGGGGGCCGAGGGCTGTCCGGCGGTGACCAGGGCGAGGAACTTCTCCTCGCTCATCGGCTGGCAGGCGTAGTTGGTGGCGCGCTGGTTGCCGATGGTGGACTGCCGCTCGGTGGACAGGTTCTTGCCGCAGGCCGAGCCGGCGCCGTGGGCGGGGAAGACGCGGACCTCGTCGGGCAGGGCCATCAGCTTGTGCTGGATGCTGTCGTAGAGCATCTTGCCGAGTTCGTCGGCGGTCACGCCGATGGAGGCCAGCAGGTCGGGGCGGCCGACGTCGCCGATGAACAGCGCGTCGCCGGTCAGGACGCCGTAGGCGGTCTCGTCCGCGGCGTGCTCGAAGAGCAGGATGCTGATCGACTCCGGGGTGTGGCCGGGGGTCTCCATGATCTGCAGGGTCACGTCGCCGAGGCTGATGCGCTCGCCGTCGGTCAGCTTGCGGATCGGGTACTCCGCCTCCGCGCGCTGCCCGTAGCCGATCCAGGCGCCGGTGCGGTCGGCCAGCTCCAGGTGACCGGCCAGGAAGTCGGCGTGGAAGTGGGTGTTGATGACGCCCTCGATGGTGAAGCCGTGCGCCTCGGCGTCCGCGACGTACTCGGAGACGTCACGGCGGGGGTCGACGACCACGGCCTTGCCGGTGGTCTCGTCGGCGATCATGTACGAGGCGTGGGACAGGCAGTCGAGGTAGTACTGGGCGAAGAACACGGAAGCCTCCGTAT
>NZ_JAAAXQ010000737.1 GCF_009916105.1 Streptomyces sp. GC420
GGCGGGTGTTCACCACTTGTCGGCTTCCTCGTATGCGTCGTAGAGCCCGAATCCGGTGGCCGCCGCGGGGTGGGTGTCGTCGTCGGGGAGGTCGTCGATGCTGTCCTCCTCCTCGTCCCACTGTATGGGGCTGTCGGCGTTCTGGCCGGTGTCGTGTTCTGGGCAGCGGGCTGTGGGGAGCGGGGCGGCGGTGCGGGCCACGAGGGCCTGTTCGGTCTTGGTGGCGTGGCCGCTGTGGACGCGCCGCATGAGCTGGTCGAGGGCCTCGGCGAGGTCGGCTTCGTACTGCTCGACGTCGCCATGGTTGCTCTGCAGGGCGAGGGACCTGATGTGCTGCCAGGTGTGGTCGTTGAACGGCTGGTGGACGTGGTCGCGGTGGATCCACGGGATCTCGGTCAGTTGGCCGTCGGGCAGGCGGACCCAGATCTGGCGAACGTCGTGGGGGTTGTAGTGGATCTCCCATTTCCCACCCCGTCCGGCGATGGGGGAGGGCTGGCCGCGGTAGGGGGCGAGGAGGTCCGCGTCGTAGGTGCGGTGGTGGATGCGGATACCGGAGGCGGTGATCGCCTGCCAGCGCACGGGCAGCAGCTCGAGGTAGTCGCGGCCGGTCAACGGGACGGGCACGTGTCCGGTGACGGCGACCAACGCGGCCCACATCTGGTTCGGCGTGAGGGCCTTGCGGGGCATCATCGGATGGCGCAGGCCTTCGTGGGGCCGGTGGTGGTAGTGCACCAGCCATTCGTCGAGCAGGTCTTGCAGCTGGGCGACGCTGTAGCAGGCGTCCTTCTCGGTGTCGGGGCCGCGGCGGGTGACGTCGGAGCCGGTGTAGCCGGGCAGGTGCTGGCAGAACAGCGCGTTGATGGTGCCGAAGGCGCGCTCGACGATGCCTTTCGCGATGGGGGCGTGGGGCGGGGCTGGCTGGACACTGATGCCGAGACTCTCGCAGGCGGCGGTGAACGCTCGGGAGACGAAGACCTTGCCCCGGTCGACGACGATCGTCTCGGGCAGGACCACCGGCCGGGCCGTGGACAGCAGCGCGGCCCGTTCGGTGCGTGAGACGCGCGCGAGGCGTCGGGCATCGGCGAGGCCGCGCACCATCACGGCGAAGGGCTTGGCCGGGCGCCGCTTGCGGCGGCGCAGTTCGGCGACGGCGGAGGGGCACGAGGCGTCGCACACGAGCTGGTAGCCCCCGATTCCCTTGACCGCGACGATGCGGCCCGCGGTGACCGCGGCGACGGCGGCGCGCAGGGCGTCCTCGCCACGCAGTCCCTCCCAGGCGAGGACCGGGCCGCAGTCGGGGCAGGCGAGCGGTTCGGCGTGGAAGCGCCGGTCGGCGGGGTCGGCGTACTGCGCGGCACATCGCGGGCAGAGCGGGAAGCCGCGCATGGTCGTGCGTTCCCGGTCGTAGGGGAGGCCCTCGATGACGGTGGCGCGCGGCCCGCAGTCGGTGCAGTTGACGAAGGGGTAGCGGTAGCGGCGGTCGGCGGGATCGAAGAG
>NZ_JAAAXQ010000738.1 GCF_009916105.1 Streptomyces sp. GC420
GGGGTGTGGGTGGTGGCCTCGGTGCGGTCCGTGTGGCGGTAGACGGCGTAGAGGGTCTGGACGCCGAGCCAGCGCAGGGGCTCGGGTTCCCAGGGGCGGACCTTGTGGTTCACCCAGGGGAGGGTGGTGAGGTCCGTGGGCCCGGACTGGCCGGAGTCCTGCTGGACGAGGTCGCGCAGGGTGCGGGCGGCGAGGTTGCTGGTGGCGACGCCGCTGCCGACGTAGCCGCCGGCCCAGCCCAGGCCGGTGGCGCGGTCGAGCGCGACGGTGGCGCACCAGTCGCGGGGGACGCCGAGGACGCCCGACCAGGCGTGGGCGACGGGGGTGCCGGTGAGCGCGGGGAAGAGCTGGGTGAGGCTGTCGCGGAGGGCGTGGACCGTGGCGGGCCGGGTGCGGCCGTCGTTGTCGGTGCGGGAACCGTAGCGGTAGGGGTTGCCCCGGCCGCCGAGGGCGATGCGGTCGTCGGCCGTGCGCTGGGCGTAGATGTAGGCGTGGGCCATGTCGCCGAGGGTTTCGCGGCCTTCCCAGCCGATGGCGTCCCAGACGGAGGCGGGCAGCGGCGCGGTGATGATCATGGAGGAGTTCATCGGGAGCCAGGTGCGGCGGTGGCCCTTGAGGCCGGCGGTGAAGCCTTCGGTGCAGCGCAGGATGTAGGGGGCGCGGACGGTGCCGTACGGGGTGACGGCGTGCTTGGGCCTGATCTCCAGGACGGGGGTCGACTCGTGGACGGTGACGCCGAGGTTCTCGACGGCGGTGGCGAGACCGGTGGCGAGTTTCGCGGGGTGGAGGCGGGCTCCGTGGGGCGTCCAGGTGGACCCGACGGCGCCCGCGACGCGCAGACGCTGTGCGGTCTCGCGGGCGCCGAGGAGGGTGCGGTCGGTCTCGCCGTACGACACCTCGTGGTCGTGGAAGGCCTTGAGGCGGGCGAGTTGGGCGGGGGTGCGGGCGACCTCGAGCACGCCGCCGCGGTGGATGCCGGCGTCGATCTTCTCCTCGGCGGCGCGGTCGATGACCTCGGTGACCGTCTCGTTCATGGCCCGCTGGAGGCGGACGGCGGCCTCCTTGCCGTGGCGGACGGCGTAGTGGTCGCGTCCGGCGATGCCGTTGTAGAGCCAGCCGCCGTTGCGGCCGGAGGCCCCGTAACCGCAGAACTTGGCCTCGAGGAGGGTGATGCGGAGGAAGGGGGCGGCCTTCTTGAGGTAGTAGGCCGTCCACAGCCCTGTGTATCCGCCGCCGACGACGCAGATGTCGGCCGTGGTGTCGCCGGGGAGGGGCTCGCGGGGCGTGGGGATGCCGGTGTCCGCGTACCAGTAGGAGATGCCTCCGTTGAGAGTCCGCATGTCCGGGAACGTACTGGATGGCCCTGCCGGGGGCGTACGTAGGATCCGGGGATGATCCGGGTGCCCGAGGAGCTTTCGGCTTTTCATCTGAGGTTCGAGGGGGAGGCGGGGCGTGCCTGGGTGGCCGGGCTGCCCGCGCTGGCGGAGGGG
>NZ_JAAAXQ010000739.1 GCF_009916105.1 Streptomyces sp. GC420
GGCGGGATTCGAGCGGGGCGCGAGCCGGGCCCGTCCGGGCCGCCGGACAGTGGGTGCTCCGGGCGTACCGGCGGTTTCCGGCCGCGTACGCGCCGGCCTGCCCGCCCGCGGGTGGACCACCGCGGCCGCCCGCCGCCCATCACGGAGGAACCCATGCCGCTGCCGCCCGCCCGTATCGTCCGGGCCGTCGAAGGCGTGCGCACCGCTCTGCAGGCACTGGTGCGCAAGCTGGCCCCCGCGCCGTTCTCGCTGCTCGAGATGGTCCAGGGCGCCATGCTCAGCCAGGCCGTCTACGCCGCCGCGGAGCTCCGCGTCGCCGAAGCGCTGCGGGACGGGCCGCTGCCCGTCGCGCGGCTGGCCGAACGTGTCGGCGCCCATCCGGAGTCGCTGCGGCGGGTCCTGCGGCTGCTCGCTTCGAACGGCGTCTTCGCCGAGCGGAAGGACGGCAGTTTCGCGCTGACCCCGATGGCGGGCGCGCTGCTCGAGGACGCCCCGATGTCGATGCGCGGCATCGCGGTGCTCATGGGCCACCCGGTCCACTGGGAGGACTGGTCGCACTTCGTGGACGCGGTGCGCTCCGGGGAGCCGAGCCTGCCGAAGCTGCGCGGCATGACGGCCTTCGAGTTCCTGGAGGCCAAGCCGGAGTACGGCGAGGTGTTCACCAGGGGCATGGGCGCCATGTCCGCCACCGAGACGGAACCGGTCCTGGCCGCGTACGACTTCTCGCGGTTCGGCACGGTGGTGGACTTCTGCGCGGGCCGCGGCGAGCTGCTGGCGGGCATCTTGAAGAAGTCGCCGGGCGTGCGCGGGATCCTGTCCGACCCGCGGGCGGGCGAGAACGGCGCGGCGGCGTACCTGGCCGGGCAGGGGGTCGCCGACCGGTGCGAGGTCGTGACCGGCGACCTGTTCGGGCCGGTGCCCGAGGGCGGGGACGCGTACGTGCTCAAGCACATCGTGCACGACTGGCCCGAGGAGCGGGCCGTGGAGATCCTGCGCAACGTGCGGGCCGCGATGCGGCCGGACGGGCGGCTGCTGCTGATGGAGATGGTCGTGCCGGACAGGCCGAACGCCCCGCACGCGTCGAAGCTGGTCGACCTGTGGCTGATGCTGCTCGTGGGCGGCAGGGAGCGGACGGCCGCGCAGTACTCGGAGCTGCTGGCCGCGGCGGGCTTCCGCCTGGAGCGGGTCGTGCAGACCCCGGCGGCGATCTCCGTGGTGGAGGCGAGTGTCCGGTAGGGCCCGGGGACGTGATGCGGGGGCGCCGCCGCGGGCCGGTGGTCCTGCGAGGGGACGGCCGGCCTGCGGGCCCGGCATGACGGTTCCCCTGTGTCGAGCGCATACCTGGGGTGGGTGTCACCGGACCCGAGAGGCGCCGTGGGAGACGCTGGTGAGAGGTCCGACTACCGCCCGGCCCGGCGTGATGCCCCCGGCAAGCGGCCGGGGGCCCGCAGAGGGGTGGGGGGCGGCCG